>NZ_JBSHAW010000001.1:0-506641 GCF_053611685.1 Streptomyces sp. NPDC054786
CAGCGGCTGCGCCCCGCCCCTCGCCCCCGCCACCGAGGTCAGCGGCGAGGTGGGCGTCACGCCCCGGAGAATGAACCGGCCCACCGGTACCCGCGCCAACCGCGGGCGCCGGCCTCAACCCCGGGACCGCCGGTCCCGGGGTTCCGGCAGTTCCGGACGGAGGGGAACCCGCAGGCGTCGGCCACGGACCGCGCGTCGGCTACGGGGTCTCCGGCGCCTCGCACGGCGCATGGGGCCGCTCGCGGTCCGCCGAGTAGAGGTGGCTGTCGCGGAACTGCTCGGCGCCCAGGGTGCGGCCGACCATGATCACGGCCGTACGGACCACGCCCGCGGCCTTCACCTGGTCGGCGATATCGGCGAGGGTGCCGCGCAGGACCAGTTCGTCGGGGCGGGAGGCCATCGCGACGACGGCGGCCGGGCAGTCGGCGCCGTAGTGCGGCAGAAGTTCGGCGACGACCCGGTCGACGTACATCGCGGCCAGGTGGAGGACCAGCAGCGCACCGCTGCTGCCGAGGGTGGCGAGGTCCTCGCCCTCGGGCATGGGGGTGGCGCGCTGGGCGACGCGGGTGAGGATGACGGTCTGGCCGACGGTGGGGACGGTCAGCTCGCGCTTGAGGGCGGCGGCCGCCGCGGCGAACGCGGGGACGCCCGGCACCACCTCGTACGGCACCCCGGCCGCATCCAGCCTGCGCATCTGCTCGGCGACCGCGCTGAAGACGGACGGGTCGCCGGAGTGCAGCCGGGCGACGTCGTGGCCCTCCTCGTGGGCACGGACCATCTCGGCGGTGATCGTGTCGAGGTCCAGCTGAGCGGTGTCGACGAGCCGGGCGCCGGGCGGGCACTCGGCGAGCAGCTCGCGCGGCACCAGGCTGCCCGCGTAGAGGCAGACCCCGCAGGAGGCGAGCGTACGGGCGCCGCGCACGGTGATCAGGTCGGCGGCGCCGGGACCCGCGCCGATGAAGTGGACGGTCATGGTTGCTCGGTCTCCTGGGGGAGGGAGGACGGGGACGGGGAGGCGGCCGGTGGCTTCACGGCCGACCACTGGGTGACCGGCATCGCCTGCCGCCAGCCCGTGAAGCCGCCGACCGGCACCGCATGGGCGACCGCGAGCCGGACCAGTTCACCGCCGTGCTGCCGGTAATGGTCGGCGAGCAGCGCCTCGGACTCCAGCGTCACGGTGTTCGCGACGATCCGGCCGCCCGCCGGCAGCGCCTCCCAGCACGCGGCCAGCAGGCCGGGGGCGGTCAGCCCGCCACCGATGAACACCGCGTCCGGCGTCGGCAGTCCGTCCAGCGCCGCGGGCGCGGAGCCGTGGACGACGCGCAGTGCCGGTACGCCGAGCGAGCGCGCGTTGCGGCCGATCCGCTCGGCCCGTACGGCGTCGCGCTCGACGCTGAGGGCGCGGCAGCTGCGGTGTGCCCGCAGCCATTCGACGGCGATGGAGCCGGAGCCGCCGCCGATGTCCCACAGGAGTTCGCCGGGAGCGGGTGCCAGCGCGGCGAGGGTGGCGGCGCGGACATGGCGCTTGGTGAGCTGGCCGTCGTGTTCGTAGGCGGCGTCGGGGAGGCCGGGGACGGTGGCCAGCGGCGGGGTGCCGGGCTCGCGGCGGCAGTCGAGGGCGATGACGTTGAGGGGGTCGGCGGGCGGTGCGTCCCAGTCGGCGGCGGTGCCCTCGGCCGTCCGCTCGCGGTGGCCGCCGAGCTGCTCCAGTACCCGCATACGGGTCGGGCCGAAGCCGTGTGCGCGCAGCAGGGCGGCGACCTCGGCGGGGGTGCCGGCACCGGCGGACAGCACCAGCAGGCGGTGGCCGTCGTACAGCGCGCGGGCCAGGTTCTCGGTGGGCCGTCCGACGAGCGTGATGACCTCGGTGTCCTCCAGCGGCCAGCCGAGGCGGGCGCAGGCGTAGGAGACGGAGGAGGGGTGCGGGAGGATGCGGAGCCGTGGCCCGCCCCGGGCCGCTTCCGCCGCCCCGTCCGCCCACACCTCGGTCAGCGTCCGCCCGATCCCGTAGAACATCGGGTCGCCGCTGGCCAGCACGCACACCCGGCGCCCGGCGTGCGCGGCCAGCAGTCCGGGGACGGCGGGGCGCAGGGGGGAGGGCCACGGGACGCGCTCACCGGCGCACTCCCCGGGCAGCAGCGCGAGCTGGCGGGGGCCGCCGATCAGCACCCCGGCGCTGCGCAGGGCCTGCCGGGAGGCGTCGGGCAGCCCGTCCCAGCCGTCGGCCCCGATGCCGACGACGGTGACGGGTTCAGGAGCGGCCGGGGCGGGTGGTGCGGGGCTCACTGCCGAGTACCTCAGAGGTCGGGAGGGGCCGGCCCCGGGAGGGGTGCCGGTCCGGGGGACGGGAGCCGAACTTTACTGACCGGTCGGGTCACGGGGTCCCGCTGCCCCCCACGAACCCCTGCAAGGCCGCGGCACGCTTCACCGGCCGCGGCGCGCTGGAGCCGCACCCCGTACACGCCTACAGCAGCGGTGGCCGCCGCACTCGGCGGCCGTCCCTCGTCCGCCCCGCGGCCTCACGCCAGCAGTGCGGTCAGGAACTGCCAGGAGAACAGGAACGTCGCGCAGAAGCCCAGGCCTGCCGGCAGCCACTGCCAGATGCCGCGCGGGGAGTCGAAGCAGACCAGATAGCCGAGGACGGCGACCACGCCGGTCAGGGCGCCCAGCCAGAAGGGGAGGCCGTCGTGGTGCGTGGACAGGATGGCGACGGCGGCCAGCAGGCCGAGCACCGCCAGGATCTGGCCCTTGCCGGGTGCGGGCCGCGCGATCTCGCCCGTAGCGCTCATAGCGCCGGATGCTACCCGGGCGCGGGGACCTCGGCGGCTTCCCACGCCAGCCGGGAGCGGACATCCGGACTCCGCTTTCGGCACCCGCTCCCCTCCTCATCCGCACCGCTCTGACCAGGCACGATAGGCCGTTCGACGGTAATGACAACGGTCACCGATGCAGCCTTTGGATCTTTTGCCGAAGTGCGGTTTGCTTCGGACGAGGAGCCAGGAAGGAGCGCGCCCATGACCGAGGACGCCCACAGCCACGGGCACAGCCACAGCCACGCCCACGGGGTCGCGCCGGACGCCGACCGGCGCTGGCTGCGTTCCGCGCTCATCCTGCTCACCGCGTACATGGCGGTCGAGGTCGTCATCGGTGTCGTGGCGCAGTCCCTGGCACTGATCTCGGACGCCGCCCACATGCTCACCGACGCGGTCTCGATCGTGCTGGCCCTGGTCGCGATGCGGCTGGCCGCGCGGCCCGCGCGCGGTGGCTACACCTACGGGCTCAAGCGCGCCGAGATCCTCTCCGCCCAGGCCAACGGCATCACCCTGCTGCTGCTGTCGGTCTGGCTGGCGTACGAGGCGGTCCAGCGGCTGATCTCGCCGCCCGCGGTGACCGGCGGGCTGGTGCTGGTCACCGCGCTGTCCGGGATCGTGGTGAATCTGATCTGCACCTGGCTGCTGTCCCGGGCGAACCGCTCCAGCCTGAACGTCGAGGGCGCCTACCAGCACATCCTCACCGACCTGTTCGGGTTCGTCGCCACCGCCCTGGCCGGTCTGATCGTGCTGACGACGGGCTTCGAGCGGGCGGATGCGATCGCCTCGCTGGTGGTCGTCGCCCTGATGCTGCGGGCCGGTACGGGGCTGGTGCGCGAATCCGGACGGATCTTCATGGAGGCCGCACCGGCCGGCGTCGACCCGGACGCGCTGGGCGAGCATCTGGTCGCCACGGACGAGGTCGTCGAGGTGCACGATCTGCACATCTGGCAGATCACCTCCGGGCATCCGGCGCTGTCGGCGCACATCCTGGTGGCGCCGGGCGGCGACTGCCACAAGGTCCGCCGCAGTCTGCAGGAGCTGCTCAGCGGCGAGTACGGCATCGGCCACGCCACCCTCCAGGTCGATCACGTCGGTGAACAGGGCACGCCCGACGACGTCCTGACGCTGGGCCCCCGGCCCGGACCCGATCCGGAGCAGCAGGACGGCCATTGCGAGGACGCCCATGGTCCGGTGCACCGGTCGGGGCCGCACCGGCAGTGAGGCACGGGGCCGCCGCCCCCCTCACTCGGGTGAACCCGGCCCGGGAGGAGGCCGCCTGCCGCCGGTGACGGGGGCCGCGGTGCTCGGATGACGGCATGAGAACCGCCGCTGTCTGCGCACTGCTGTGCGCCGCCACGCTCCCCGGACCGTCCGCCGCCGCGTACGCCCCGCAGGCACCGCTCACCGCGGGGTACGCCCCGCGGGCTCCACGCACCGCCGGGCACGCCCCGCAGGCACCGCCCGCCGTCTCGGTCACGGTGGCGGTGACCGACGGCCGGGACGACGCCGAGGCCGGCAAACGGCTCGACTACCGGATCACCGTGCACAACCTGGGCCCCACCGATGTCCACCGGGCCCGCATCGAGCAGGAGATGCCGGCCACCACGACCTCCGCCGCCGCGCCCGGCGCCACCGTCGAAGGGCACGGCGTGGGCCGGCAGAAGGCCGTCTGGCGCTCCGATCTGCCCGCGCACGACATCCAGGTGTTCACCGCCTCGGCCGTGCTCGGCGACCGCGCCGACCTCACCGGCAGCGCGGCCCCCGGCACCCTGCGCGCCGCCGCCACGGTCTGTGTCTACGTGGGCGAGTCCTTCGCCCCCACGGCCTGCTCCGGCGATCTGGACGACTTGCCGGAGACGCACGCGGAGGCCGGGGACGGCGACGGCTGGGTGTGGTGGGCGGCGGCCGCCGCGGCCGCCGCGCTGCTCGGGCCGGGGGTGGCACGGGCGGTACGGCGGCGGCGCGCCGCGCAGCCACGCTGAGCCCCGGGCCGCACGACCCGGCGCCCGCCCGGAAGGCCGGGGCAGGGCGCCGGGTCACCCGTTGGCACCGGCCCCGCTCGCGGACGGCAGGCGTTCGCACTTGCCTGGGAGAGGGCCCGTAGGGCACGTCGTGGGGGGTCTTCCCGGACCCGGCCGATCCATCGGACGCGCCCCGTTCCGCCGCCGGGCAGGAAGGACCAGACGCGATGTCAGCGAGCGCACCCGTACGCCCCGGCGGGCGGGTGACGGAGGGGGAGCGGTCGTCGCGGCCGCTGTGGCGGCGTGGGCGGGCGGCGGCCGGCGGGGTGCTGCTGCTGTTGGGGGCGTTGCTGGTGCCGCTGAGTCTGGCCGCGACCTGGGCGCGGGCCGAGCTGACCGAGACCGACAGCTATGTGGCGGCGGTCGCCCCGCTGGCCGGGAACGCCGCCGTCCAGGACGCGGTCGTCGACGATGTGACGGACGGGGTGATGGCGCATGTCCGGCTCGACGGGCTGCTGCACGCCGTCCCGCGCGCCGAACGTCCCGCGCTGCGGAAGCACTTCACCCGCGGCCTCCGCGAGTTCGTGGACAAGCAGGTACGGCAGGTCGTCACCGGTCGCGGCTTCCCCGCGATGTGGAACGGAGTGCACCGCACCGCCCACCGGACCCTGGACGGCAGTCTGACCGCCCCCGGCCGCTCCGCGGTCACCCTTGATCTCACCCCCGTCGTGGAGCGGGTCAAGCATCAGCTGTCCCACAACGGCATGGGGCTCGACATCCTCCGCCGGGTGCCGAGGGCCGGGGTGGAGATCGTGCTGCTGAAGGCACCGGACGTGCCGCGGATCGCGGCCGTCTACAAGGTCGTGCGGACCGGGGCGCTGCTGTTGCCGCCCGCCGCGGCACTGTGCCTGACCGGCGGGCTGCTGCTGACGCGGCGCCGGCGGCGCGCGCTGATCTGTACGGGGCTGGGCTGCGCGGCGGCCGCCGCCCTGCTGGCCGCCGCGCTCGCGCTGGTCCGCGGCCGTGCCCTGGACGCGCTGCCCGCCATGATCTCCCGGCCCGCCGCGCACGCCTACGCCGATGCGCTCGCCGGTCCGTTGCTCACCGGGGTCTGGGGGGTGGTCGGCGCGGGCATCCTGACCGCGGCGCTGGCCGCGGCGGGACCGCCGACGGCCCGGACACTGCTCGCGCGCCGGCTCGCCCGCGCCGCCGACAGCCGCTGACCTCCGCTCAGATCGCCAGGACCGTCTTGCCCTGTGCCCGGCCGGTGCGGCTGGCCTCCAAGGCCTCCGGCGCCTCTTCCAAGGCGACCTCGCGTCCTACGAGGACCGTCAGACGGCCCGCGTCGACCTGGCCGGCGAGGATCTCCAGCAGCTGCTGGGAGGGGCGGTTGACGAAGTTGAAGCCGCGCAGGTTGTTGTCGGTCAGCTCGTCGGCGTCGGCCGAGCCGATGAGCGAGACGGCCGTGCCCCCGTCGCGTACGGTCCGCGTCAGCTCGCCGAACTCACGAGGCCCGCTGGTCATGTCGATCAGCACATCGACGCCGTCCGGATGGGCCGCGAGGACCTGGTCGGCGACCGGTCCCACGGTGTGGTCGACGGTCTCCGCGGCGCCCAGCGTCCGCATCAGCTCCGCCTTGGCCGGGCGCGCGGTGGCGATCACCTCGGCGCCGCGGCCGGCCGCCAGCTGGGTGGCGAAGGTACCGACGCCGCCGGTCGCGCCGACGATCAGCACCCGGATGCCCTCGGTGACCCGGGTCTCCTCGACCAGGTTGTATGCGGTCATGCCGGCCGTCGGCAGCGCCGCGGACGTGGCGTAGGTGACGCTGCGGGCGGCGTGCGCGAGGCGGCCCTCGTCGGCAACGGCGAGTTCGCCGTACGAACCGCCGCCCTGATCCGGCCGCTGGAACTGGCCGAACACCGCGTCGCCGACGGTGAACCGCCGTACGCCGTCCCCGATCGCGAGTACCTCGCCCGCGCCGTCCGCCCCCAGGACCAGGGGGAAGGCGGCCGGTACGGCATCCCCGAACATGCCATCGGCGATCTTCCAGTCGCTGGGGTTGAGTCCGGCGGCGGACAACCTCACCAGGACCTCACCGGGCCCTGGTTCGGGCTGTGGCAGATCCATGAGCTGCGGCTTTTCACCGAATGCGCTGACTGCTACGGCTCTCATCGTGGCGTTCCCTTCCACCCTTCCGACCGGTGGCCGAAGTGGATCGTAAGCACGCGGGTGGGGCCGGACGCGGCAGGAGGAGAGGCGGTGCGGCGGAAGCAACTCGTACGGCCCCTCACGCCGGGGCTGTCCGGCCCTCCGTTCGGCGGGGCGCGGCCGTTGGGGCCGCGGGCCGGCCGTGCGGTCCACGCCGACGGCGCTCCCCGCCGCGTTTCCTCCGGGCCGGGGCGCTTCCCGGCTCCGGGCGGCTCCCGGCTCCAGCGTGGTGAATTCCCCGGTCCGCGGGGCGCGGCGCAGGGTGGTTCCGGCCCCGCACGGTCCGCCTCGGGTACATATGACGCCATGCGCGTACTGGTCGCGGCGGCCGAGGAGTTGGCCGCGGACATGAGGGCCACGGGGCTGCGCCGTGCCCGTCGGCACCGTGCGCCGGCCGGGCGTACGCGACGGCCGGGTGCCGGCACTGTCCCGCACGGAATGCGGGGTGCTGGAGGCGGGAGTGGCGCAGGGAGCGGTCTGACGGCCCGTAACCCCGCTCCCACCCGATTGCCCGCCTGACGGGTCCGCTCGCGGGCCGCGGGATTCAATGGCTCAATGATCCGGTTCGAGTCCGTCACCAAGCGCTACCCCGACGGGACCACCGCCGTCGACGACCTCTCCTTCGAGGTCGGCGAGGGTGAGCTGGTGACGCTGGTCGGACCGTCCGGCTGCGGCAAGACGACGACGATGATGATGGTCAACCGGCTCATCGACCCCACCCACGGGCAGATCTATGTCGACGGCTCGGACGTCGCCGGTGTCGATCCGGTCGAACTGCGCCGCCGGATCGGCTATGTCATCCAGCAGACCGGCCTCTTCCCCCACCGCACCGTCCTCGACAACACCGCCACCGTGCCCTTTCTGACGGGCTGGAAGAAGGCCAAGGCACGCGAGCGGGCCGCCGAACTCCTGGACCTGGTCGGGCTGGACCCGGCGGTCTACGGCTCGCGCTACCCCGAACAGCTCTCCGGCGGCCAGCGGCAGCGGGTCGGGGTGGCCCGTGCGCTCGCCGCCGATCCACCGGTGCTGTTGATGGACGAGCCGTTCGGTGCGGTCGACCCGGTCGTCCGCGACCGGCTGCAGAAGGAGTTTCTGCGGCTGCAGGCCACCATGCACAAGACGGTGCTGCTGGTCACCCATGACATCGAGGAGGCCATCCGGCTCGGCGACCGGATCGCGGTCTACGGGGAGGGCCGGATCGAGCAGTACGACACCCCCGCGAGCGTCCTCGGCGCCCCCGCCACCCCCTACGTCGCCGAATTCGTCGGTACCGACCGCGCGTTGAAGCAACTGTCGGTCACCGGTATCGACATCGGCGACCTCGAACACCCTCCGCTCGTCGGACTCGGCGAACCCGCCGCGGAGGCCGCGGGACGGCTGCGGGCCGAGGGCGCCCGCTGGGCGGTGGTGCTGGACGAGGACGGCGCACTGCATGGCTGGGCGGGCACGGAGGAGCTGGCGGGAGTGGCGGGCACGGTTGCCGGTCATGCCCGCCGGATGGAGGCCTGGGTACCGGTGACGGGCACCCTCAAGGCGGCCTTCAGCGAGATGCTCAAACACGATGCCGGCTGGACCGCGGTCCTGGACGGCCACCGGTTCCTGGGCGTCCTCACCCCCACAAAGCTCCATGAGGCACTGCGCCGCACCATCGACTCCGATGAACGGGGGGTACCCCGGGAGCGGGCCGAGGTGGATTCCGTTCCTACGGAGTGAGCTCGCAGGGCGGTGCGGGGCTGTTCCACGTGAAACGCCCCGCCCTGCCTGCCTGGCGTTTCACGTGAAACAGCCCCGCCCTCACCGGCCGATGTCAGCCCTTGGGCAACAGCCCCTTGGACTGGAGGTAGTTGCGGGCCACATCCGCCGGCAGCCGCCGCCAGCTGTCCACCTGCTCGTTGAGGTGCGCCAGGTCGGCGGTGGTCAGGACCTTGTTGAGGCGGTTGAGGGCGGCGGCCACCCGTTCGCTGCCCGCGCGGGCACGGTTGACGACGGGGACGACATAGTCGGCGTTCTGGAGTTTTCTGTCGTCGGCGAGCAGCACCAGGCCGAACTGGTCGAGGGTGGCATCGGTGCTGGTGGTCAGCACCATCTGGTCCTGCCCGTTCTGTACGGCCTGTTTGGCGGGCGTGGTGCCGACGCCCTTCGGGTCGATGGCGGTGATGTTGATCCCGTACCGCTTCCTGAGCCCCGGCGCGCAGAACGGCCGCTGCACACACTCGTCGCCCGCCGCCAGACGCACCGGCAGCTTGGCGCGGCCCAGGTCGCTGAGGGTCTTGAGGTGGTGCTTGCGGGCGTATGCGGCGCTCACCGCGAAGGCGTTCTGGTCGACGGCCCGGCCGGCCGGGAGCACGGTCAGACCGCGGGGGCCGGCGAGCCGGCGCAGCGCGGCCATGGTCGCACCGCGGTCCGGCGAGGCGACCGGGGCCGCCTTGGCTCCCTTGTCCTTGGCGTTGAGCCAGTCGGCGAAGGTCGCGGCGTACTCGGGGACCACATCGATCTGCCCGGCCTCCAGGGCCGGTTCGTACAGCTCACGGTTGCCGACCGTCAGGACATGGGTGCGGTATCCGGCGTGGCTGAGCAGCGCCGCATACATCTGGGCGAGCAGCTCGCTCTCCGTGAAGCCCGCCGAGCCGATGGCCAGATCGCGGCTGTCGCCGGGGGAGGCGGTGATCGCGGAGCGGGTCTCCAGGGAGGGGCCGCCGGCGCAGGCCGAGAGCCCGAGGGCAGTGAGGACCACAAGCGCCGCGGCAGCCGCTCTCACCGGATCCGCCCCCGCGCCCAGTCCGGCACGAACCGCTGCGCCAGCTCGAAGGCGGCCTCCATCAGCAGCGCGAACACCGCGACCAGCACCGCGCCGGCGACCACCTGAGGGGTGCTGGCCAGGTTGAATCCCGCGGTGATGATCCGGCCGAGGCCGCCGCCGCCCACCAGCGCGGCCAGCGTGGCGGTGGCCACCAGCTGGACCGCGGCGATCCGGATGCCGGTCACGACGAGCGGAAAGGCGAGCGGCACCTCGACCCGCCACACCAGCTGTGTCCCGGTCATCCCCATGCCCCGCGCGGCCCGCACCACGCTCTGGTCCACCTCGCGCATCCCGACGTACGCATTGGTCAGCAGCGGCGGAATGGCGAACAGCACCAGCGCGATGATCGTCGGCCACTGCCCGTACCGCCCGATGGGCGTCAGCAGAAGCAGGACCAGTACGGCGAAGGTCGGCACCGCCCGGCCGATATTGGCGAGATTGACGGCCAGCGCGCCACCCCGGCCGAGGTGGCCGAGGGTCAGCGCGACCGGCAGTGCGATCACGGCACTGATGACCAGGCAGGCGAAGGTGAGCACGAGGTGCTGTTCGAGGCGGTGCCAGACCCCGTTCTCACCGGACCAGTTGGCGGCCGTGGTCAGCCAGGTCCACACCGCGGAGAGGGTGTTCACGTCCGCCGCCCGGCGGCTGCGGCCGGCCGCTTCGCTCCCCCGCCGGCCCGGGTCCGCACCCGCGCCTTGCGTCCGGCCCGGCGCCAGGGGGTGAGCAGCCGTTCCGCGCCGAGCAGCAGCAGATCGAAGACGATCGCGATGAGCACGCACAGCACGGACGCGGTGAGTACCTGCGCCTTGAAGAAGGAGTTCATTCCGGCGTAGATGAGGTTGCCCAGCCCGCCGTACCCGACGATCGCCCCGACGGTGGTGAGCGCGACGGCCGAGACGGTGGCGATCCGCAGCCCGGCCATCGCGGCCGGTACGGCCAGCGGCAGTTCGATGGCCAGCAGTTGGCGCATCGGCCCGTACCCCAGGCCGCGGGCGGCCTCCTTGGCCTCGGCGGGGACCCCGTCCAGCCCCGCCAGGATGTTCCGTACGAGCAGGGTGAGGGAGTACAGGGCGAGGCCGACCACGACGAGGGTGGCGGACAGCCCGTAGACCGGCAGCAGCAGCGAGAACATCGCCAGCGACGGGATGGTGTAGATGACCGTGGTGATGCCGAGCACCGGTCCGACCGTCCAGCGCCTGCGGCGGGCCAGCAGCGCCAGCGGGACCGCGATCACCAGCCCGAGCGCCACCGAGATCACCGTCAGCTGGATGTGCTGGCCGACCGCGTCGAGCAGGATCTGCCGACGGGTGCTCAGGTAGTCGCCGCAGATCCAGTCGTTACGGGCCAGGCAGTCGTCCGGCGGCGGTGCGGTCACGGTACGAGTCCACCCCGGCGGGGGCGGGGTGTCGCGGCGGACGCGTCCGATCGGGGTGGGTGCGGACGGCCTCCGCCGACGGCCGTTCCGCCCGCCCGCTTCCTCTCCTCACCTCGCGTACACACCCCACGTATACACGCAGTGTGTACTGGCTATGTATAGTCCACCTGAGCCTGTTCGACCCGGGTGACCGAAGGTCGGCACGACGCGGCGATGCCACCCACGCGTCGGCTTTGCCATGCGCAAAAGCGCAGGTCATGGGCTCACTGTCCACCGCCCACGCCCGAAGAGAGACCCGCATGCCGAAGCGTCATTCTGCGGCCCGCAACACGTCCATAGCCGGGCTGCTGGCGGCCACGGCCCTGACCCTGACCCTCAGCGGCTGCGCCACCTACGACGTCACCGCCCCGGCCGACGCCCGCGCCGACGCACCGGCGGCCGACGTCAAGGCGAAGGACGCCCGGCTCGCCGCGGCCGAGGACGCGAAGAACGGGGACGGCAGGAACGGGGACGCGAAGGACGGCGGGCAGACCACGGCCGGGAACGGCACGGGCGATGACGTCGACTGCCGCACGGCGAAGTGCGTCGCGCTCACCTTCGACGCGGGCCCCAGCGAGCACACCAACCGGCTGCTGGACATCCTCAAGAAAGAGAAGGTGCACGCGACCTTCTTCATGCTCGGCGAGAACCACGTCGACAAGCGCCCCGCCGAGGTGAAGCGGATCGACGCCGAGGGCCATGAGCTGGCCAACCACACCTGGTCGCACCAGATCCTGACCGACATCCGGCCCGGGGAGGCCAAGCGGGAGCTGTCCCGCGTACAGGAGGCGGTCCGCAAGATCACCGGCAAGACGCCCCGGCTGATGCGCCCGCCACAGGGCCGGACCGACGAAGAGGTGTCCAAGATCAGCAAGGAACTCGGCCTGGCGCAGGTCCTGTGGAGCGTGACCGCCAAGGACTACCGGACCAACGACTCGGTCCTGATCACCAAGCGGGTGCTCGACCAGACCGAACGCGACGGCATCATCCTGCTGCACGACATCTACAAGGGGACCGTGCCGGCCGTCCCCGGGATCCTCAAGGAGCTGAAGAAGCGCGGCTACACGGTCGTCACGGTCTCCCAGCTGCTCTCCCCGGCGAAGCCGGAGCCGGGGATGGTCTACCGCCCGTAGCGCCCGACGCGGAGCGGACGCCACGCAGCGGACGCCACGCAGCGGACGCCACGGCACGGGCATACGGGGTGGGCACCCCCTACGGGGTTCCTACGGAGCGGGCGCCTTGGAGGCCCTCGGCTGCCCCACCGCCGCCCCCTTCCCGCTGAGCCGGTGCCACCAGTGCCGGCGCCGCGGATGCACCGCGCGGCCCAGCCGGCACCCCAGCAGCAGATAGCCGATCAGCGCGCCGGCACAGTTGAGGATCACATCGTCGATGTCGAACGCCCGGCCGGTGATCAGCGCCCCCTGCACCAGCTCCACCAGCAGCATCACCAAAGCCGTCGACACCCCGACCCGGAGCAGCCCGCGGGCCCGCGGCACCAGCACCGGCAGCAGCACCCCGAACGGCAGCCCCAGCAGGACGTTGCCGCCGAGCTGCTTGACCGTATCGGCCAGGTGCGGTTGCGCCAGATAGCTCCGGATCGAGTCGCCGGGGCGGAGGTTGGGGTGGGTCAGCGGCACCGAGGCCGCCGACGGGGTCAGCGTGACCCGCGCCAGCGCCACCGCAAAAGCCACCATCGCGGCGAACGCCAGCACCAGCAGAAGGATCCGGACGGCCAGCGGGGCCCGCGCGGCCACGGGTGACCATGCCGCCTCATCGCCCTGTTGCGTATGCGCCATGAGGTCACTCCCCGGTATGCGAGATGCGCAGTGCGCCGATGGGAAGTTCGGTTACCCGGGGTCCGGCGAATCATGTGGCCGGGGACGACGGCTGCCCTCACGGCACCCACGCCACCGCCTCACCACAGGCAACAGGGGCGCCGGACAGCTCCGGCGCCCCTGCTCGGCTCATGTGCGGCTCACCCCCGGGGGCGCTCCGCCTCCACCCGTCGGCGTCCCTTGTCGTCGGACGCCGTCGGCGCCTTGGACGGTCCGGTCTGCCGCCCCGGGCCCGGGGCGCCGCCCTCCCCCGCCGCTCCCGCGCCCGGCTTGCGCGGCGGGGCGACCGCCTGGGTGTCCTGCGGGAACGTCAGCTGCTGGCTCTGCCACTCCAGGGCCGGCCCGACCTCGCGCCGCCAGGTCGCGAACTGGTGGCTGCCCTGCGGCAGGATGATCGAGTCGACGGTCATCGGCGACTTCGCGGCATGGATGAACTTCATGGTCTCGCCGTAATCCGCCTCGCCCTTACGGCTGCTGGCGACCAGCGCGGAGATCTGCGGCGCGGGAAGGTTCTTCAGCCGCCACAGCAGATCGTGCTCGCGCTCCCGCTGGGCGCCCGTCGGGCCGGGCCCGAAGAGGCTGCCGGTGGTCAGATCGTCCTTGATCGCGTAGTCACCGGAGAGCGAGACCGCCGAGGTGTAGGCCTTCGGGTTCCGCATCGCCAGCTGCAGCGAGCAGGTGCCACCGGAGGAGTACCCGAACGCGCCCCAGGCACTGGGGTCATGGCCCACCCGGTAGGCCGACTTCATGGCGTCCGGCAGATCCTTGGTGAAGAACGTCTCGGCCTGCGGCCCGCCCGGCACATCCACACACTCGGTGTCCCGCGGCGGCGCGATCGTCGGCCGGACCATCACGATCACCGTCGGCTGCATCCTGCCCTGCGCGATCAGCCGGCCCGCGTTCTGCGGCACCTGGAGGTGCTGCGCCAGGTTCATGATCCCGCCGGGGTAGCCGCTGATGACGACCATGACGGGGAACCGCTGACGGCGGAACTGCTGCTGGAAGTACTGCGGCGGCAGATAGACGAAGCCGGGGTTGATGGCTCGCGTACGGCGGCCGACGATCCGTACCGACTCGACCTTGCCCACCCTGTTCGCGGGCCCCTTGGGCAGTCCGCTCACCCGATCGAGGCCCTGCGGACCGGCCGGTTGGACCAGGCCGGCCTTCATGTTGCCGACCGAGGCGTACTGGCCGCCGCCCTGGCTCACGGACACCGGGGCCTTGTCGTTGTTGCCCAGCAGCTCGTCCCAGTTGCCGTAGAACTCGAAGTTCGTGTTCACGGCGAGGGCGAGTGCACACACGATCGACACCTGGGTGACCAGGATGGCGCCCAGTCTGCCCAGGACGGCGCCCACCCCGCGCCGCGACAGCCGGGGCCAGAACCGGACCGTGGCAGCGACGCAGAGCACCGCCAGCACGATCACCGTGTATTCGAGCGACTGACTGGTCAGCCCCATGCGCCCACATCTCCCGTCACCCTCGAAAGGGTTCTTGCCTTCTTACCGGCCGCCTAAGGCTCAACGGGCGGCTCTGGACAATGGTCACCGGAGAAGACGGGCACACCTGCGCATCGGATACCTGAACGACTCACTTCTTACCCAGCTCTTGCCACATCGTTTCCGCGGCGTGATGTGGGGCGGGGCCCGTGGCACCCGGCCGGGACAGGGCTCGTGGGACGGAGGAGGCGGTCCCCGCCCCACGAGCCCCGGCGTCTGTCACCTCCCGATGCCCCGTCCGTCCTCCCGCCACACACTCACCACGGAAGGCCGTACCAACTCACCTTCCCGGTCCGGCCATTGCGACGCAGGCCTCTCCACACTCGCCCCGTCCACCTCACCCGGATGCCGCACGGCGACCCTCACCCGCCGCTCCTGCACGATCGGCCCGCAGGTCTCGGCCCCGGTGGGTACCGTCAGGAACTGCTTGGCCTCACCGCGCCGGGCCCCGGCGGTCGCCACACCGAACAGCCCGTCATGGCTGCCCAGCGCATTGAAGCGCAGGCCGGGGAGCCGGTGCGCAGGTCCGGGGCGGGGGGGGGTGCGTACCGTCGGGGCAGGCGATGCGTACCGTCGGGGCAGTTGGCGGGTTCCGTCGGGACGGCTCGTACGGACTGCGAGGAGGTTTTGTGGACGGCCGGGGAGACGGTGCGGACGGCCGAACAACCTCGTACGCAGGGCGAACGCGCCCAGGCCGCACCGGCTGAAACCAGCTGCCGCCGCAACACCCCCGGATGGCCCACCACACAAGGCGCGGGGTCCCACGATGAGGCCGGTGTCGGCCGCTACCCTTACGTATCCGTCCTGGTCAGGGACATGTCTGTGCTTCACGGACATACGCCGCACCCACCACCCGCAAGAGAGGTTCGCCGATGGGCATTCGGAGTCTGCTGCGCAACGCTTTCGGTCGCTCCAAGGCGACCCGTGAAGAAACCGGCGCGGCCCCGAGCGGCGCCGACAAGCCGGAGTCCGCAACCATCCCGGAGGCTCGCGAAGAGTCCACCCCGGCCGCCACCACCCCCGCCCCGGAGGCCGAGGTCCCGGCCGCACGGACGGCCCCCACGGAGACTCCCGACAGGGACCCGGTTCCGACGACCGCGACGCTGCCCGCACAGGGCGGCCGGGCGGACCGGGGGGACCGGGCGGCGGAGACCTCCGCGGCCCGGGAGGACAAGGCTGCGGCCGATGCCTCCGCGACGGCCGAGCCGTCCACCGCAGAGGAAGCCACCGCTGAGCCGTCGGCCGCCGAGGCGACCGTGACGGCCGGGAAGCCCGAGGCGGACGCCGCCGAGGACAAGGCCCGCGCGGACAGCGGCAACGACAAGGACGAGCCTGCGGAAGAGGCCTCCACGGCCGCCGCCCCGGCCTCCTCCGACGCCGCCTCCGACCTCGTGAGCCAGGCCTTCGACAACCCGGGCCAGGCGCCGGCGGCCGACGCCGAGCCGGCCGTTGATTCCGCGAAGCCGGCGGCCGAGCCGGAGCCGGTGGCCGAGTTGAAGGCACCTGCCGAGGCCGAGGCGACGGTCGAGCCTGCGGCAGAGGCCGCCGCAGAGCCTGCGGACCAGGCAGTTGCCGAGGCCGAGGCCGAGACGGCGGCAGAGCCGGAGGCCGCACCCGAGCCGGAAGAGAAGGTGGAGGCGAAGGCCGCAGAGCAGCCGTCGGCCGAAGCCGAGGCGAAGCCGGAACCCGCAGCCGAGCCGCAGGCCGAAGCCGAAGCGAAGCCGCAGGAGGTGGACCGGCCCGCGTCCGCGGGCTCCCTCCCCACCGCGCCCCCCGCGCTCCTCAGCCTCTACAAGTCCGCGGCCGCCACCCTGGACAAGCACGGCCTCGCCACCCAGCGCGCCGCCGTCTACCTGGTCCTCGACCGCTCCGGCTCGATGCGTAACTACTACAAGGACGGCACGGTCCAGAACCTCGCCGAGCAGGCCCTCGGCCTCTCCGCGCACTTCGACGACGACGCCACCGTCCCCGTCATCTTCTTCTCCACCGACATCGACGGCACCGCCGACATCGACCTCACCAACTACGAGGGCCGCATCGCGGAACTGCACGCCGGCCTCGGCCACATGGGCCGTACGAACTACCACTGGGCCATCAACGCCGTCGTCGAGCACTACAAGAAGTCCGGCTCCACCGCCCCGGCGTTCGTCATCTTCCAGACCGACGGCGCCCCGACCTCCAAGCCGGCCGCCGAGAAGGCGCTCTGCGAGGCGGCCGGGCTCCCCATCTTCTGGCAGTTCATCGGCTTCGGAGACCCGGACGCCAAGGGCTTCGACTTCCTCCGCAAGCTCGACGACCTGGCCGTCCCGGAGAAGCGTGCCGTCGACAACGCCGGCTTCTTCCCCGCCGGCCACGACCCGCGCAGCCTCTCCCACGACGAGCTCTACCAGCAGCTGATGGTCGAGTTCCCCGAGTGGCTCGCCGAGGCCCGCACCGCGGGCGTCATCAAGGACAACTGACCGCTCCTCCCCTTACGACACCTCACCGGCCGCGGCCGGGCCCGTCCGGCCCGACCGCGGCCGCTGTCGTGTGCACACCCCGGGAAGCCCTCGAATCCCCTCGGCCGGGAAACCGCGGGAATCCGCAGGAGCCTGCAGGGAGCCCGCAGGAACCACCCCTCACCCCCTCACGCGACAGCGGCCCCCACGAGCGGCGTGCCCCGCCCACGCCCCACCACAAGAGGCGAGCCCTCGCCCCGCTACCTAGGCTGAATGGGTGCAATGCTCCGTTTGATCCGGTTGCTCCCGTGTGGGCGGCGGGGTGGCCGGGGTGGCCGTACCAGCCAGGCAAGGCGGGTCGTGATGAGTGACGCGAGCCATGAGGGAGGCCCCGCTCCCCCTCCCCGTGCCAGTACTCCCAGTTGGGCCGCGCGGACGGAGCCCGATCCGCGCCGCTGGTGGGGGCTTGTGGTGATTGCGATTGCACAGTTGATGGTGGTGCTGGACGCGACCATCGTGAATATTGCGCTGCCGTCAGCTCAGCGGGATCTGGGGATGTCGGATGCGAACCGGCAGTGGGTGATCACCGCGTACACGCTCGCGTTCGGCGGGCTGCTGCTGCTCGGCGGGCGAATCGCCGACCTGGTGGGGCGGAAGAAGACCTTCATGATCGGGCTGGTCGGGTTCGCGGTGGCGTCGGGGCTGGGCGGTGCGGCCACGGGGTCCGGGCTGCTGTTCGGGGCGCGGGCGCTGCAGGGCGCCTTCGCGGCGCTGCTGGCGCCGTCCGCGCTGTCGTTGCTGACCACGACGTTCACCATCGGAAAGGAACGGAGCAAGGCCTTCGGGATCTACGGGGCCATTGCCGGTGGGGGCGCGGCCATCGGACTGATCGCCGGCGGGCTGCTGACCGAATACCTGGACTGGCGCTGGTGCCTGTATGTGAATATCCCGATTGCCGTGATCGCCTTCGTCGGTGCCGCCGTATTTCTGCACGACAAGCCCGAGCGCGGGCGCGTCCACCTGGACATTCCGGGTGTGGTGCTGGGCTGCGGTGGCCTGGTCGCGATCGTGTACGGGTGCAGTGAGGCCGAGCCGCGGGGATGGGGGGACGGGCTGGTCCTCGGATTGCTGGTGGGGGGCGTGGCGCTGCTGGGCGTCTTCGCGTGGTGGCAGACGAGGGCGCGGCATCCCCTGCTGCCCTTGCGCATCGTCCGTAACCGGAATCGCGGGGGCGCCTTCCTGACCATGGCGCTGGCGGTCATCGCGCTGTTCGGGATGTTCCTGTTCATGACCTATTACCTGCAGACCGTGCTCGGGTATTCACCGGTCAGGACGGGGGTGGCCTTCCTGCCGATGGTGGCGGCGATCGTCGTCGGTTCGACGCAGATATCGGCGCGGCTGCTGCATCGGATCCCGCCCCGGTTCCTGATGGTCCCGGGCGCCGTCCTCGCCTCCGTGGGGCTCTTCACGCTGACGTTCCTGACGGCCGAGCCCGCATACGTCTCGCATGTGCTGCCGGCCATGCTTCTCGTCGGTCTCGGCATGGGGCTGACCTTCATGCCGGTGCTGGCGACCGCCACGTCCGAGGTGCCGCCGCGCGACTCCGGCGTCACGTCCGCGACGGTCAACACGGCACAGCAGGTGGGCGGTTCGATCGGTACGGCGCTGCTGAACACGATCGCGACCTCGACGAGTGCGGCGTATATCGCGGATCGGCTGGCGGACGCGGCCCGCCGGAGCGCGGGCCCCGGCCTCACCCCGGCGCTGCGGGAGCAGATCGTGAAGGCCGGGGTGGTGCACGGGTTCACCGTCGCCATCGGGGTGGGGTCGGCGGTGATGCTGCTGGCCGCTCTCGTCGCCGGGCTGATGGTCACCGGCCGGGCCCCGAAGCAGGGCCGGATCCCGACGACGGACAGTGCGGAGTCGGCGGACGCGGCGGTGTGAGGGCAGCGCGGGGTCACGCCCGCAGGGGCAGGGCAGCGGTGAGGTCCGTAAGGTGCGGGGCGGGGCATCCGCGGCGTGCGGGGGCGGGGCGGTCGCCGCCGAAAAATCCGCGCGGGCACCCCCACCCCGTCCAGTACGATATTGACGTTCCGTAAAGCAAATCCTCACTCACCGTAGCGACTTGGGAGCAGCCGGCAATGGCTCGACACCTCATCACCAGCGCCCTTCCGTATATCAACGGGATCAAGCACCTGGGCAACATGGTGGGGTCCATGCTCCCGGCCGACGTATATGCGCGGTATATGCGGCAGCGCGGGCACGATGTGCTCTACATCTGTGCGACGGACGAGCACGGGACCCCGGCCGAGCTGGCGGCGAAGGACGCGGGGCAGTCGGTCGACACCTTCTGTGCGGAGCAGCACGACAAGCAGAAGGCGATCTACGAGGGCTTCGGCCTGGAATTCGACTACTTCGGGCGGAGCTCGTCGCGGGAGAACGTGGAGCTGACGCAGCACTTCGCGCGCAAGCTGCACGAGAACGGCTTCATCGAGGAGCGGGCGATCCGCCAGGTCTTCTCCGTCGCCGACGACCGCTTTCTGCCGGACCGCTACATCGTCGGTACGTGTCCGCACTGCGGCTACGACAAGGCGCGCGGCGACCAGTGCGAGAACTGCACCCGGGTGCTCGACCCGACCGATCTCATCGACGCCCGGTCGGCGATCAGCGGGAGCGGTGAGCTGGAGGTGCGGGAGACCAAGCACCTCTTCCTGCTCCAGTCGAAGCTGCAGCACGAGGTCGAGGGCTGGCTGGACGGCAACGGCAGCAAGGAGTGGCCGACGCTGGCCTCGTCCATCGCGCACAAGTGGCTGACCGAAGGCCTTCAGGACCGGGCGATCACCCGTGACCTGGACTGGGGCGTTCCGGTGCCGGCCGATGTGTGGCCGGAGCTGGCGGCCGAGGGCAAGGTCTTCTACGTATGGTTCGACGCGCCGATCGAGTACATCGGGTCGACGAAGGAGTGGGCGGACGCCGTCTCCGACGGGAGCCGCGACTGGAAGTCGTGGTGGTACGAGGCCGATGACGTCCGGTACACGGAGTTCATGGCCAAGGACAATGTGCCCTTCCACTCCGTGATGTTCCCGGCGACGCAGCTGGGCACCCGCGAGCCGTGGAAGAAGGTCGACTTCCTCAAGGCCTTCAACTGGCTCAACTACTACGGCGGGAAGTTCTCCACCTCCCAGCGGCGCGGCATCTTCACGGACGCGGCGCTGGAGCTGCTGCCCGCCGACTACTGGCGCTACTTCCTGATCGCCAACGCCCCGGAGTCGGACGACACCTCCTTCACCTGGGAGCTGTTCTCGTCGTCGGTCAACAAGGACCTGGCGGACACCCTCGGAAACTTCGTCAACCGGGTGCTGTCGTTCTCCCGGAAGCGGTTCGGCGACGAGGTGCCCGCGGGCGCCGAGGCCGGTGCCGCGGAGCAGAAGCTGGGTGCGGAGATCGCCGGGCTGCTGACGGAGTACGAGGGCCACATGGAGGCCCTGCAGTTCCGTAAGGCCGCGGCCTCGCTGCGTGCCCTGTGGAGCGCGGGCAACTCCTACCTGGAGGAGAAGGCCCCGTGGCTGGAGATCAAGACCGACAAGGACGCGGCAGCGCTGACCCTGCGTACGGCGATGAACCTGATCCATCTGTACGCGGTCGTCTCCGAGCCGTTCATCCCGGCCTCGGCCAAGGCGATGCGGGGTGCCTTCGCCCTGGAGAACGACACCGCGGTGTGGGTGACCCCGGAGGAGGCGAAGGCGCTGGCCTCGGTGCCTTCCGGGACGCCGTTCACGGTGCCGCCGGTGCTCTTCGCGAAGATCACCGAGGAGGACCTGGAGTCCTACCGCGAGCGCTTCGGCGGCGCGGAGCAGTAGGCCCGGCCCGCCCGCGGGCGTCGCTGCCGGCCGGAGCACCGGAGCGGTAAGTCCGCCCGAGCACGAGCGTGTTCGCGGCACGGACACCTGAGGACCGCCACGCGCCCGTCCAGCCCTTGCGGCCGGACGGGCGCGAGCGCGTTCGGGCGTCGGGCCGGTCCCCGGACAGGCCCCGGCTCAAGGCCGGGCTCGGTGCCGGGCCGGCGGGGACACATAGACGCTCAGCCGTCCGAAGTCCGGCACCTGCGGCAGGGCTACCCGCCGCCAGTGCCGGGCGTAGGCCGGCGGCTTGTCACCGTTGGCCAGGACGACGGCGACCGGGCGGCCCGCACCCAGCCGGGCCAGGCCCGCGGGGGTGATGCTGGCGTCGTGACCGCCGGACTGCCGGGACGCACAGCCCGCCTGATAGGCCACCCGTACCGCTTCCTCGCCGCTCACCACGCAGGGGGGACGTACGCCCGCCTGACGCAGCGACGTGGTGATCCGGTCGATACCGGCCTGGGCGCGTGCAGTGCTGCGCACCATCGTGTGCCAGACCACCAGTTGGATGACCTGGTGGCTCATCAGCGCGAGGACGAGGAGGGCCACCGCCCAGGCGTTCCGGCGCGGCAGGAGGGTCAGCCAGTACAGGAACCAGGCGGCGGGCATCATCAGCAGCGCGTAGGCGGGCAGCAGGAAGCGGGGGGCGGCGTAGTCCACCGTCAGGAGGTAGGGGGCGGCGAGGCACAGGCCGACCAGGGCCGGGAGGACGACGGGGGCCGGTCCGTACCGGTGCAGCGGGCCGCGGGGGTCGCGCAGGCGCACCAGCGGCCAGGCGGGACCGTGGCCGTGCCGCCCGCCGCCGGGCGCGGGGTCGGCCGCCGGGTCCGGTCCGAAGCTGCCGGGCCGGATGGGCGCCAGCCCGAGGGGGTGCCGGGCACCGCTGCGCGCCGCCGGCTCGTACCCGTACAGCCCGCCGCGGGGCTCGCGGGCGCGCAGCGCCGCCCACACCGCTCCGGCGACCGCCAGGGGCAGCACCAGCCACCACACCGCCGTCACCGGGTGTTCCCAGGTCAGATGGCAGGGGCGGCACAGCGTCTTGCCCTGGAGTGCCCGTGCGTGATCGTCGAAGGACAGATGCCAGCCGAGACCGCCCTGGATCTGCCCGGCCCGCTGCAGCCGTGTCAGGAGCCCGCCGTAGGACAGATACGCCTCCACGGCCCACTCGGCGCAGCCGAGGGCCAGGCCGGCCGGCACCGCCAGCAGCACGGCGGGGCGCCGCCAGGACGGGACGCACAGCGCCGCGGCGAAGAGCGGCACGGCCAGCCACACGGCGTCGGCGGGACGCATCAGCGCGGCCACGGCCATCGCGACGGCGAGTCCGGCGGCGGCACCGCGGTCGGCGCGCGGGGCCAGTTGGCGGGACGGCTGCCGTACGGCCCGCAGGAAGCAGCCGGTGGCGGCGAGCGCGGCGTAGCCGACCCACAGGTTGGGCATCGCCTGCGGACCGTAGAACAGCGTGATCCACAGACCGGCGAACAGCGCACCCCCCAAAGCCGGTACGGGGGCGGGCAGCAGGCGCCGCCAGATGCACAGGGTGATCAGGAGCGCGGCTCCGGAGAGCACCGCCAGGTAGCAGTGCAGCACGACGGCCGAGGTCGTCAGGGCGGCCATCGGTGCGAGGAGGAGCGGGATACCGCGGGCCCGCGGTGCGCTGAAGAACGCGGCCGGCGCATGCGGGTCGACCTGGCTGACGTACACCGTCTCGTCCCATCCCAGGCCGGGGGTGGCGAGGGCGAAGGCGAGGAGGCAGGCGGTGAAGACGACGGCCACGGCGGTGAGCCACCACAGGTCGCCGGCCGGGACGGGGCGCGTCGTACGGGCCGGCGGCCCCAGGGCGGACCTGGCGGAGAGGAGACTGGCTTGCTGCATGGGCACCACAGTGCGTGCCGTACCGGGGCACGGCCACATGAATGGGGCGGTCGGGGCATTCGGGCCGGGCCGGAGCCCGTCTCCGAGCGCACACCGCGGCCGTCCGCCCGACAGCACACCGGGCCGCAAACGGGCCGGGGCGGCGTTTCACGTGAAACGCCGCCCCTCAGCCCGTTCGAGGCGTTTCGCCCCTGGGTGATGCCTACTTCGCCTGCGGCTTGCGGATGGAGAGGTGCAGCTCCTTGAGACGCGCCTCCTCGACCTCGCTCGGGGCGCCCATCAGCAGGTCCTGGGCGTTGCCGTTGAGCGGGAAGGCGATGGTCTCGCGGATGTTGGGCTCATCGGCCAGCAGCATGACGATGCGGTCGACGCCCGGGGCGATGCCGCCGTGCGGCGGGGCGCCGAACTTGAAGGCGCGGAGCATGCCGCCGAACTCCGCCTCCACCGTGTCCTTGTCGTAGCCGGCGATCGCGAAGGCCTTGTACATGACCTCGGGCTCGTGGTTACGGATGGCGCCCGAGGACAGCTCGGTGCCGTTGCAGACGATGTCGTACTGCCAGGCCAGGATGTCCAGCGGGTCCTTGGTCTGCAGCGCCTCCAGGCCGCCCTGCGGCATGGAGAAGGGGTTGTGCGAGAACTCGATCTTGCCGGTGTCCTCGTCCTTCTCGAACATCGGGAAGTCGACGATCCAGCAGAAGCGGAACTCGTCCTCGACGAAGCGGCCGACGCGCTTGGCGGCCTCGACGCGGACCGCGCCCATGATCTTGGAGACCTCGTCGAACTCGCCGGCGCCGAAGAACACGGCGTGGCCGGGCTTGAGGTCCAGCGCGGCGACCAGCGACTTGACGTCGTCCTCGGTGAGGAACTTGGCGATCGGGCCGGTCAGCTCCGTCTTCTCCGCGTCGCCGCCGACCCGGACCCAGGCCAGGCCCTTTGCGCCCTGCTGGACGGCGAAGTCACCCAGCTGGTCGAAGAACTTGCGCGACTGGTCGGCGGTGTCCGGCACGGCCAGGGCGCGGACGTGCTTGTCGGCGAAGGCCTTGAAGCCGGAGCCGGCAAAGACGTCGGAGACATCGACCAGCTCCAGCTCGGCGCGCAGGTCCGGCTTGTCGGAGCCGTACTTGAGCATCGCCTCGCGGAACGGGATGCGCGGGAAGGGGGAGGTGACCGTGCGGCCGTTGCCGAACTCGGTGAACAGCTCGGTCATCAGCTTCTCGACGGGCCGGAAGACATCCTCCTGCTCGACGAAGCTCATCTCGATGTCGAGCTGGTAGAACTCGCCCGGCGAGCGGTCCGCGCGGGCGTCCTCGTCGCGGAAGCAGGGCGCGATCTGGAAGTAGCGGTCGAAGCCGGCGATCATCAGCAGCTGCTTGAACTGCTGCGGGGCCTGCGGCAGCGCATAGAACTTGCCGGGGTGCAGACGCGAGGGGACCAGGAAGTCGCGGGCGCCCTCGGGGGAGGTCGCGGACAGGATCGGGGTCGCCATCTCGTTGAAGCCGAGGGACACCATCTTGTGGCGGATGGCGGAGATGACGGCGGTGCGCAGCATGATGTTGCGGTGCATCCGCTCGCGGCGCAGGTCGAGGAAGCGGTACTCAAGGCGCTTCTCTTCGTTGACGCCGTCGTCCGCGTTGATCGTGAAGGGGATCTGGTCGGCGGCGCCGAGCACCTCGACGTCGGAGACCTCGATCTCGATCTCGCCCGTCGGCAGGTCGGGGTTGACGTTGTCGGCGCCGCGCGCGCTGACCTTGCCGTCGATCCGGACGACGGACTCCTTGGTCAGGGAGCCGAGGGCCTCGTTGGCGGGGGTGCCGGGGCGGGCGACGAGCTGAACGAGACCGTAGTGGTCACGCAGATCGATGAAGAGGATGCCGCCCAGGTCACGTCGATTGTGCAGCCAGCCGCTGAGGCGGACGTCCGTGTCGACGTCCACGGCTCGGAGCTCGCCGCAGTTATGGGACCGGTACCGGTGCATCGCTCATCCAAGTCGTCGCGAGGTCGAGGTGAGGAGTTGTCGGGAGAGGGAGAGGAAAAGGTGTACGGGCTCGGACGCCCGGTCGCTCTCCCCGCGGATCACCCGAAAGGCCACCCCAGGATTGACATAACCGCTCCAGGTTACCGTCCCGGCCCGCACGTCTTCGTTGACATATACGCATCAGCGTCGCCGGGAGCGGAGCGCGGCGTCCCGACTGGGACGATGGTCACGTCCGGCTCGCTGGTCGGGTCCCGCCAAACGCACATAAAGTGATGCAATGCGCACCGAGGATCTCCTGGCCGCCATCGCGACCGGCCTGTGGCGCTGGGACAACGCATCGGGACGGGTGACCCTCGACGCCGAAGCGGCCCGGCTGCTCGGCCTGCCCGCCGACCCGGTGGAGCTGACCGAGGCCGCGGTGCGCTCCCGTTTTCATCCCGTCGACTTCGCCGAGATCAACGGGATCGTGCAGCTCGCGGTCGCCGAGAAGACGCTCGCCGAGGCCCGGCTG
The DNA here is from genome assembly GCF_053611685.1 of Streptomyces sp. NPDC054786. NCBI lineage: Bacteria > Bacillati > Actinomycetota > Actinomycetes > Kitasatosporales > Streptomycetaceae > Streptomyces > Streptomyces sp. NPDC054786. Next base: position 25,223 of record NZ_JBSHAW010000001.1, read on the forward strand.
CGCATCGTGGACGAGCGCGGGCGGGTGCAACGCATCGTCCGCTCCCGCTCCCGCCCCCGGGTCGTCGACGGCGGCTTCGAGCTGGTCGGAACCCTTCAGGAGGTGCCCGAGCCGCAGCCCGGGACCTCCGCCGCGCACACCCCGATAACCGGCGACTGGCGGCGTTCGCGCGAGGCGTTCCTGCTGGACGCGGGCCGGGGGCTGGCCGAGGCGCGGTCCACCGCCGAGGTGCTGCGGGTCGCGGCCGGGCTGTCCATGCCCGGGTTCATGCCGGACGGGCTGGCGGTCTTCGGCACCGAGGGCGACCGGCTGTCGGTCATCGGCCACCACGGCCACCACGGTGACGACGAGCGGCCGTTCGTCGCCATGACGCTGGAGACCGACTATCCGGCCGCCGAGGTCATCCGTACCGGCCGGGCCATCTATCTGCCCACCCCCGGGGACTACAGCCGCCGCTACCCCGGCACTTGGCCGCTGGCCGCCCGCTTCCGCCGTACGTCCTGGGCGTTCCTGCCGCTGGTCAACGCGGGCCGGACGATCGGCGCCTGGATGGCGGCGTTCGCCCAGCCGGTGGCGTTCACGCCCGACGAACGCTCGGTGCTGACCACCGTCGCCCGGATGCTGGCGCAGGCGCTGGCCAGGGCCGGTGTGCAGGAGGAGCAGCAAGAGCTGGCACTGGGGCTGCAGCGCAGCATGATGCCGACGGTGCAGCCGGACATCCCGGGGATGACGGTTGCGGCCCGCTATGTCCCGACCGGCGGCGGGCTGGAGGTCGGCGGCGACTGGTACGACATGATCCCGCTGCCGTCCGGGCGGATCGCGCTGGTCATCGGGGATGTCCAGGGGCACGACGTACGGGCCGCGGGCCTGATGGGGCAGCTGCGGATCGCGCTGCGGGCCTACGCCTCCGAAGGCCACCACCCCGATGCGGTGCTCTCCCGTGCCTCCCGGTTTCTGGCCGGGATCAACGAGACCGAACTGCGCGGCCACGGCGAGGATCAGCGCTTTGCGACCTGCCTGTACATCGAGGTCGATCCGGCAACGGGGCTGCTGGACATCGCTCGGGCCGGCCACCCCGACCCGGCGATCCGGATGAGCGACGGCACGATGCTGGTCCGGCCCACCGCGGGCGGGCTGCCGCTGGGCATCGTCCCGGACACCGACTACCCCACCACCCGGCTCGTCCTGGAGCCCGGCGAGACCATGATGGTGTGCACCGACGGACTGATCGAGACCGGCGGCCACGATCTGGAGACCGGCTGGGCGCGCCTGCGCGACATCATCGAGACGCATGAGAACGGCGAGGACGGCGAGAGCCTGGAGCGGCTCGCCGACGCCCTGGTCCAGGCGGTGCACGGGCCGTCCTCGCACCACACCACCGGACCGCTGGTGGACCGCCGTGAGGACGACATCGCCGTGCTGCTGCTGAGCCGCGAGGGCGCCGGCTGCGGGATCGGGACCGGCGGCCTGCTCGCGCCACAGCCCGTACGGCGCACCGTGCTCTCCGTCGCGCAGGCCGAGCCGGAGCGGATAGCCGAGGCGCGCCGTCAGGTCCGTGACGTGCTGCACGACTGGGCCGACCCGGACCAGGTGGACTCGGCGGTGCTGATGGTCTCCGAGATGGTCACCAACGTCCTGCTGCACACCGACGGGGACGCGCTGTTGGTCGCCGAGATCACCGGCGAGCGAGGCGCCCGGCGCATCCGCGTCGATGTCGCGGACAGCAGCGACGAGCTGCCGCACCGCCGCTGCCCCGGCGAGCTGGCGTCGTCGGGACGCGGTCTGCTGCTGCTGGAGCTGTTGGCCGGGGCGTGGGGCGTGGATCCGCGCGGGGACGGCAAGTCGACGTGGTTCGAGCTCTACGAGGACGCGGGGGACGCGGCGGGTCCGGTGTCACCGGAGTCCGGGCCCTCGGTGTAGTACACCCGCAGCTCGTGGAGCACGCCGGTGACGGCGGCGGTCAGTGGTACGGACAGCAGCATGCCGAGGATTCCGGCGACGCTGGCGCCCGCGGTGATCGCCAGCAGCACCGTCGCCGGATGCATATGGACCGTACGGCTCTGGATCATCGGCTGCAGTACATGCCCCTCCAGCACCTGCACGGCCAGGACGACGCCGAGCGCCCAGAGTGCGATCACGAAGCCACGGTCGGCCAGCGCCACGAGGATCGCCACGGTGCCGGAGATGAAGGCGCCGAGGTAGGGGATATAGGCGCCGACGAAGACCAGCGCGCCCAGCCCGAGGGCGCCCGGCACCCGAAGGATCAGCAGTCCGACGGTGATGCAGATGGCGTCGATCAGGGCGATGAAGGTGGTGCCCCGCATAAAGCCCTCGATGGACTCGAAGCCGCGGCGGGCCATCCGCTCCAACTGCGGTGCGGAGCTGCCGGGCGCCCAGTCGTTCAACGTGCGTACGGCCTTGTGGGAGTCGCGCAGGAAGAAGAAGGTCAGCAGCAGGGCCAGGACCGAGGCGGCGAGGAACTGGCCGACCGCGCTGACCCCGGTCAGCAGCCCCGAGGCCGCGGTGCCGCCGAAATTGGTGACCAGTCCCTTGGATTTGGAGGCGAGATCGTCGAGCGATGTACCGGCCGCACCGAAGTGCTGGGAGAGGTCCTTGGCGGCTTGCCTGAGCGAGGAGATGATCTGGTCACCGGAGTCGACCAGCGCGTTGACGACGATGAACCCGGCACCGCCGACCACCACCACGAGGACGGCACAGGTCAGTCCGGCCGCCAGTGAACGGTTGAGCTTCATCGCCACCAGCCGCCGGTAGAGCGGTCCGAGCAGTCCGCTGCCGAGCAGTGCCAGCAGTACAGGCGTGACCGCCGCGCTCAGTTCGACGCACAGCCACACGACGAGGGCCACCACGGCCGCGATCAGCAGCCCCATCAGACACCAGGCCGCGGCACGGCGGGCTTGGACCGGCAGCAACGGCTGTGAGGGCAGTGGCCGTTCAGGCTCGGCGCCGCTCCCTGTTCCATCCGAATCGTTTTGCACCCGGACAGTCCACCATGGCCGGAGGCCCTGGTGCGGCCCCCGAAACGGGTCAGGGGCGGCGTTTCACGTGAAACGCCGCCCCTGCTGCCGACACGACGTCAGCGCTCGTCGGCGGGGACCGTCCCGAGCCGGCCGGCCTGGAAGTCCTCGAAGGCCTGCGCCAGTTCGGCGTGGGTGTTCATCACGAACGGGCCGTAATGCATCATCGGCTCGCGGATCGGCAGCCCGCCCAGCAGCACCACCTCGAAGTTCGGACTGCGCGACTCCTGGGACTCGTCCGCCCGGATCGTGATCGAGTCACCGGAACCGAACACGACCGCCTGGCCCATACGGAACGGGCGTCCCTCCACACCGGCCGAGCCGCGTCCGGCCAGGCCGTAGGCGAGGGCGTTGAAGTCCTTGCGCCACGGGAGGGTCAGCTCGGCGCCCGGGTTCACCGACACATGCATCATCGTGATCGGCGTATGCGTGATGCCCGGACCGTTGTGGCCATCGATGTCACCGGCGATCAGCCGCAGCAGCGCGCCGCCGTCACCCGAGGTCAGCAGCTTGACCTGGCCGCCACCGATGTCCTGGTAGCGGGGGGCCATCATCTTGTCGCTCTTCGGCAGGTTCACCCACAGCTGGAGGCCGTGGAAGAGACCGCCGGACATGACGAGCGACTCCGGCGGCGCCTCGATGTGCAGCAGGCCCGAGCCGGCCGTCATCCACTGGGTGTCGCCGTCGTTGATGACGCCGCCGCCGCCGTGCGAGTCACGGTGCACGAAGGTGCCGTCGATCAGATACGTCACCGTCTCGAAGCCGCGGTGCGGGTGCCAGGGCGTGCCCTTGGGCTCTCCTGGCGCGTACTCCACCTCGCCCATCTGGTCCATCATGATGAACGGGTCGAGGTGCTTGTAATCGATGCCGGCGAACGCCCGGCGCACCGGGAAGCCCTCGCCCTCGAAACCGCTCGGAGCGGTGGCAACGGCCAGCACGGGGCGGGCGTGCGCCGCGACGGGCGCCGCCACACGCGGCAGGGTCAGCGGGTTCTCAACGGTCACAGCGGGCATGACGGCCTCCTCGGTCGTTCGCTCAACTTAGTTGAATGGTGAACAATCTGCAAGGCGTGCGGCATTCCCGCGCGTATTTCCGCAGGTCGAAGGGGGTTGATCCGGACCGGCCCAGGCCCCGGACCGAGACACACATCGGGCCGGCCCCACTCCCGGGACCGGCCCTCGACTCAGCCGCAGCGGCGGCCATCAGCCATCTGCACAGCAGTGGCGGTCAGCCATACATGCGCCGCATCGCGAAGTCGACCATCTGCTCCACGGCCTTCGCATCGAAGACCATCCGGTGATCACCCTCCATGTCGAGGACGAACCCGTAGCCGGTCGGCAGCAGGTCGAGCACCTCGGCACCGGTGATCACGAAGTACTTGGACTCCTTGCCCGCGTACCGCCGCAGCTCCTTGAGGGAGGTGAACATCGGGATCACCGGCTGCTGGGTGTTGTGCAGCGCCAGGAAGCCGGGGTTGTCACCACGCGGGCAGTAGATCTTGGACGTGGAGAAGATGCCCTGGAAGTCCTCGGCCGACGTCGAGCCGGTGGTGAAGGCGCGCACCGCATCGGCGAGGGAGGGCGGGGACGGCTCGGGATACAGCGGCTGTTCGCCGTAGCCCCCGGGGGCCGGTTGCTGCGGCGGGGGCGGCGCTCCGTACTGCTGCTGCCCGGCACCCGCGTTCTGGTCGTAGCCGTACATGCGCCACAGCGTACTGAGTCGGCGATTCGTCGGGGGACGCTCGTCACAGATGGGCGGTAGGGGTTGATTCTTATTACCGGTGGGTAGCATCATCGTAGGCACTTGCTACTTGCTGGTATTGCGTTTGAGGTCCTCCCTCCCGAACCCTTACGGAGCCGTATCCATGGGGCACTACAAGTCGAATCTCCGCGACATCGAGTTCAACCTCTTCGAGGTGCTCGGCCGTGACAGCGTGTACGGCACCGGACCGTTCGCGGAGATGGATGTCGACACCGCCAAGAGCGTGCTGTCCGAGATCGCCCGGCTGTCCGAGAACGAACTGGCCGAGTCGTTCGCCGACGCCGACCGCAACCCGCCGGTCTTCGACCCGGACACCAACACCGCTCCGGTTCCGGACACCTTCAAGAAGAGCTACCAGGCCTTCATGGACGCCGAGTGGTGGCGTCTGGGCATCCCGGAGGAGCTCGGCGGCACCACCGCGCCCCGCTCCCTGCTCTGGGGCTTCGCCGAGACCATCCTGGGCGCCAACCCGGCCGTGTGGATGTACGCGTCCGGCCCCGCCTTCGCCGGCGTCCTCCACGAGGAGGGGACCGAGGAGCAGCACCGCATAGCCCAGCTGATGGTGGACAAGCAGTGGGGCTCCACCATGGTGCTCACCGAGCCGGACGCCGGTTCGGACGTCGGCGCCGGCCGCACCAAGGCCGTGCAGCAGGCGGACGGCACCTGGCACATCGAGGGCGTCAAGCGCTTCATCACCTCCGGTGAGCACGACATGTCCGAGAACATCGTGCACTTCGTCCTCGCCCGCCCCGAGGGTGCCGGTCCGGGCACCAAGGGCCTGTCGCTCTTCATCGTGCCGAAGTACGACTTCGACTGGGAGACCGGCGAGCTGGGCGAGCGCAACGGCGCCTACGCCACGAACGTCGAGCACAAGATGGGCCTGAAGGCCTCCAACACCTGCGAGATGACCTTCGGCGCCAACCACCCGGCCAAGGGCTGGCTGCTGGGCGAGAAGCACGACGGCATCCGCCAGATGTTCAAGATCATCGAGTTCGCCCGGATGATGGTCGGCACGAAGGCCATCGCCACCCTCTCCACCGGCTACCTCAACGCGCTGGAGTACGCCAAGGAGCGCGTGCAGGGCCCGGACCTGGCGGCCTTCACCGACAAGACCGCCCCGCGCGTCGCCATCACCCACCACCCCGACGTGCGCCGCTCGCTGATGACGCAAAAGGCGTACACCGAGGGCATGCGCGCCCTGGTGCTCTACACCGCGACGGTCCAGGACGACATCCTCGTCCAGGAGGCCGCGGGCGAGGACGCGAGCGCCGCGATCCGCCTCAACGACCTGCTGCTGCCGATCGTCAAGGGCTACGGCTCGGAGAAGTCCTACGAGCAGCTGGCGCAGTCGCTGCAGACCTTCGGTGGCTCCGGGTACCTCCAGGAGTACCCGATCGAGCAGTACATCCGGGACGCCAAGATCGACACCCTCTACGAGGGCACCACCGCGATCCAGGGCCAGGACTTCTTCTTCCGGAAGATCGTCCGCGACCAGGGCCAGGCGCTCACCGCCCTCTCCGACGAGATCAAGAAGTTCCTCGCCGACAACCTCGGCGGCGAGGAGCTGGAGCAGGCCCGCGGCGAGCTGGCCAAGGCGGCCGCCGACCTGGAGGCGATCGTCGGCGCCATGCTGACCGACCTCGCGGCGACCGAGAAGGACGTCAAGTCCATCTACAAGGTCGGTCTGAACACCACCCGCGTGCTGCTGGCCTCCGGCGATGTCATCATCGGCTACCTCCTGCTCAAGGGTGCGGCCGTGGCCGCCGAGAAGCTGGCCGGCGCCTCGGCGAAGGACAAGGCCTTCTACACCGGCAAGATCGCCGCGGCGAAGTTCTTCGCGCACAACGTCCTGCCGGGTGTCAGCGTCCAGCGCGGTCTGGCCGAGTCCGTCGACCAGTCGCTGATGGAGCTCGACGAGGCCGCGTTCTAGGAGCGGGTTTCCGCAACCTGCCGCGGCGGCCGGTCTCAGAGTTCTCTCAGATTGACCGTCCAGAGTGATGGCGCCCGCCTCTCTTCCCCCGGAGAGGCGGGCTTCGTCATGTCCGGCAGGCAACGGGGCCGTACGGGCCGGTGCGCGGCCCGTACATCGCGGCATCGACCCGGAATCCCCCGCTCCAGGGGGCTTTTCGGTCCCGAATACTGAAATCCTGGCCGGAAGGGAGCGGAGTCACGATGCAGGCGCACGGGGAATGCGGGGTCCGGCTCCTTATGCTGAATCCATGACCAACTCCGCCCGCTTCGATCGCGGCCACACCGACGACCTGATGTCCTTCCTCGCCGCCAGTCCGTCGCCCTACCACGCAGTGGCGAATGCGGCGGAGCGGCTGGAGAAGGCCGGGTTCCGGCAGGTCGCCGAGGTCGATGAATGGGACGGCGGGACCGGCGGGAAGTATGTGCTGCGCGGCGGCGCGCTCATCGCCTGGTACGTGCCCGAGGGTGCGAGCGCCTCGACTCCGTACCGAATTGTCGGAGCTCACACCGACTCTCCCAATTTGCGCGTCAAGCCGATTCCGGACACCGGATCCCGTGGCTGGCAGCAGGTCGCCGTCGAGATCTACGGCGGCACGCTGCTCAACACCTGGCTCGACCGGGACCTGGGGCTGAGCGGGCGGGTGACGCTCGCGGACGGCAGCCACCGCCTCGTCCATGTCGACCGGGCGTTGCTGAGAGTGCCTCAGCTGGCCGTGCACCTCGACCGCTCGGTGAACGCCGACGGCCTGAAGCTGGACAAGCAGCGGCACATGACACCGATCTGGGGCCTGGGCGAGGTGGCCGAGGGCGATCTGATCGCCTTCGTCGCCGAGGAGACCGGCCTCCAGGCCGGCGACATCAAGGGCTGGGACCTGATGGTGCACAGCATCGAGGCGCCCGCCTATCTGGGCCGCGACCGCGAGCTGGTGGCCGGTCCACGGATGGACAACCTGCTCTCCGTACACGCCGGGACGGCCGCGCTCACCGCCGCGGCGGCGGCCGGCAGCAAACTGACCGGCATTCCGGTGCTGGCCGCCTTCGACCACGAGGAGAACGGCAGCCAGTCCGACACCGGCGCGGACGGACCGCTGCTCGGCACGGTCCTGGAGCGCTCGGTCTTCGCCCGCGGCGGCTCCTACGAGGACCGGGCGCGGGCCTTCGCCGGCACCATCTGCCTGTCGTCCGACACCGGACACGCCGTGCACCCCAACTACAGCGAACGGCATGAGCCGGGGCACCACCCGATGCCCAACGGCGGGCCGATTCTCAAGGTCAATGTCAATCAGCGCTACGCGACGGACGGCAGCGGACGGGCCGTCTTCGCGGCGGCCTGCGAGCGGGCCGAGGTCCCGTGGCAGAGTTTTGTGTCCAACAACTCGATGCCGTGCGGGACCACCATCGGGCCGATCACCGCGGCCCGGCACGGCATCGCCACGGTCGACATCGGCGTGGCGATCCTGTCCATGCACTCGGCACGCGAGCTGTGCGGCGCCGAGGACCCTTTTCTGCTGGCGAACGCCCTGACAGCCTTCCTGGAGGGCTGAGTTGGAATTCTCACTGCTCGGTCCGATCGCCGTGACGACCGGCTCCGCGGAGCTGTCGCTCGGGCCCGCCAAACGGCGCAGTGTGCTGGCGCTGCTGCTGCTGCAGCCCAACACCACCGTCCCACTGGAGCAGTTGATCGACTCCCTGTGGGAGGACGAGCCACCCGAACACGCCCGTACGGTCGTCCAGGGACATGTCTCGCGGCTGCGCGCCACCCTCGCCGAGGGCGGTGCGGAGGCATACGGCATCGAGCTGACCACCCATGGCTCGGCCTATCTGCTGCGGCTGCCGGAGGAGCTGATCGACGCCCACCGCTTCGGTGAGCTGGTGGCACTGGCACGCCCCGAGGCGGCGCCGGCCGATGCCGTACCGCTGCTGCGCGAGGCGCTGGGGCTGTGGCGCGGGCCCGCGCTGACCGGCACGGTCACCAGCCCGCCGTTCGCGGCCGCCGCGCATGCGCTGGAGGAGCGCCGGCTGACGGCCGTGGAGGCGCTGGGGCGGGCGCACGGCGCGCTCGGCGAGCATGAACAGGCCGCCGCCGTCCTCTACTCCGCGGCCGTCAACCACCCCTTGCGGGAGGGCCTGATCGCCGGGCTGATGCGGGCGCTGTTCCATACGGGACGGCAGTCCGATGCGCTGGAGTGGTTCCATCGCACCCGCCGGCTGCTCAACGAGGAGCTGGGTGTCGATCCCGGCGAGCGGCTGCGCGGCGCGTACGAGGACATTCTGCGGGCGGAGGCGGCCGGCGGGGGACGGACGGGCGCGGCGAAGCCTGCGGGCGGGGCGCGTGCAGCGGGCTCCGCTCCGGGTGGGGCGCCGTCCGGAGCGGCTCGTTCCGGGACGGTTTCCGGAGGCGGGCGCCCCGGGACTTCCGGAGAGGACCGTTCCGCAACGGGCGGTGGTTCACGGCCCGTTGAGGGTGAAGGGCGGGTACCCGTCCCGGGGCCCGACGGCAGCGATGAGGCGCGCGGTGGCCCTGGTGCGCCAGGTGCCGACGGGTCGGGGACAGGCGCGACGGACGGCGTTCATGACGGGTCCGGCTCCGGGCGGGCCGGTGCGGCACCGCGGCTGCTGCCCCGTCCACCGGCCCGCTTCCTGGGCCGGGAAGATCAACTCTCCGCACTCACCGCGGTGCTGACGGACCGTACGACGGGCGAGAGCCCGCTCGTGGTGGTGGCGGGACCGGCCGGCGTCGGCAAGACCGCCTGCGCCGTGCAGTGGGCGCATCTGCACGCCGGGGCCTTCCCCGACGGGCAGCTCTTCGCCGATCTGCGGGGCTTCGGCGAGGGCGACGAGGCACCGCCGGCCGAGATTCTGCGCGACTTCCTGCTGGCGCTCGGCACTCCGCCGGAGCGGGTGCCCGGCTCGGCGCAGGCCGCCTCGGCACTGTTCAGGTCGCTGGTCGCGGAGCGCCGGCTGCTGGTCGTCCTCGACAACGCCCGCAGCTCGGCGCAGGTACGGCCGCTGCTGCCCGGTGGCCCGCACTGCGCCACGGTCGTCACGAGCCGCAGCCGTCTCGACGGGCTGGTCGCCACCGACTGCGCCCGGCCGGTCGGTCTCCAGACGCTCGGGCATGAGGAGGGCGCGGCGCTGCTCGGCGCCATGCTCGGCCCCGAGCGGGTCGCCGAGGACCCGGCCGCCGCGCGGGAACTGGTCGATCTGTGCGACGGTCTGCCACTGGCGCTGCGGGCCGCGGCCGCCCAGCTGACCGCCCGGCCGCGCTGGCGGCTGGCCCGGCTGGCGGCGGCGCTGCGCGACGAACGGCGGCGGCTGGCACTGCTGTCGGCGGAGGACACCGGCATCGCGGCGGCGCTGCGGATGTCCGTCGCCCGGCTGTCGGCGGACGATGCCCGGCTGCTCAGCGCGCTGGCGACCAGCGCGGACGGGCACCTCAACGCCTCGTTGGCGGCGGCGCTCGCCGGGTACGACCCGGAGCGCACCCAGGACGGTCTGGACCGGCTCACGGAGATGCATCTGGTGGACGAAGAGGCCACCGATGTCTACACGATCAGCACGCTGACGCAGTTGTTCGCGCGGGATGAGCGCGGTGAGAGCGGCGAGGAGGGCACCAGGGGAACGGGTGACGGGAGCAAGGGGAGTGACGGCAGCGGCTGAGCCGTCGCCGGGCGCCCCGCCCCGGGCGCGGAAGCGTTAGGCGCACGTTAGCGGCACGGCAGCGGCGAGCGGCAATCTGGTGGTCGGCCGCAGGACAGAGCACAGGCCGGACCGCAGGACGTACCGCAGGCGCGGTGCGGACCACCGACCGGGGGAGACCGGAAATGCCGCGCAGCCACGCCCACTCCGAAGCAGTCATCGAGACCGGCGCCAGGACCGCCATCGGCGCCCCTCGTGGGTCCCGTACCGTCCGCCGCCGTACGCTCCGGATCGCCGCGGCCGGGCTGACCGCCGCCGCCGCGCTCACGCTCACCGCCTGCGGTGGCCAGGACAACCCGCTCAAGACCAGCGCAGCGAAGCCGTTCAACCCGGCGCCCCAGGACTCCAAGACCCCGGCGGCGCAGGGTGAGGATGCCGCGCAGGGCGGCAAGCGGACCGACGGCGGCCGGACGGAGCAGGCGTCCGCGGGGCATGGCGGCAACGGCACCGGAACGGATGCGGGGACGACGACCGGGGCGGGCACGCACCGTGCGGACAAGTCCGGCGGCGCCCCCGGCGTCCGGCACACCGCCTGCGACGCCGCGAAGATCCGCATCGTCGCCAAGCCGCTGAAGCGGCCGGTCAACCACCTTCTGCTGGCGGCCACCAACACCTCCGGCGCCACCTGCGACCTCTACTACGCCCCCGCTCTGCGGTTCGGCGAGGCGCAGTCCCCGCTCGCCGAACTGCCGGACAGCAGGCCGCAGGCCGTGGTCACCCTCGCCCCCGGCGAATCCGGCTACGCCGGCGTGCTGACCTCGTCCGCCGACGGCTCCGGCCGCAACGGCCACACCGTGACCTCGCTGTCGGTCAGCCTCCCCGGCCGCGACGGCAAGGGCAGCATCGGCGGCTCGGCGGCGGTGGCTCTCCCCGGAGGCAAGACGTACCTCGACGACAGCGCGTGGGTGACGTACTGGCAGTCGGACGCGAGCGCGGCAGCGGCCTGGTGAGCCGCGTCCGGTGCTCCGGAGTCCGGCCGGCTGGAGGCCGGCGTTCGGCCTCCTGACAGGCCGTCGACCACCGGTGCCGGGGCGAGGCGATCGACGCCACCGACGCGAAGACCTCCTGAACCAGGGCGCCCGCAATCCCCCAGCGGGCGCCCTTTCGCGTGCCCGGCATCCCGTCATGTCTCATGCAGCGGCCCGCCCTGTCCCGGGCTCCACCCCTCTTCGCAGGTCACAGCCGTGTGCACGGTCGGGACATCTCATGGGACGAGGAACCTCCGGCCGGCCCCCGGGCCCCGCTCGACGATGGATTCCGTCGCCGCGAGCAGACCATCCCGCGGCTCACCGATCGGCCAACCGGCCGCCTACGGAGGGGAATCGGCATGTCCGAGCACAGCAACAGGCACCCGGCAGACAGCACAACCCCCGCGACCCACCAAGCGCCCACGGGCCACAAGCGGTCGCCGTTCCGCAGGACCCTCCTGCGGACGGTGCTGCCCACGGTTGCCGCGGCCGGTATCGGCGTCGCCGGTTTCGCGGGGCTCGCCCATGGCAGTCAGACGGCCCCTGCGACGGCCGCCGACGGGCACTCCGCGGCTGTCGCCCAGCTCTCCCGCGACACCTCCACCACCGGCTCCACCCTCACCGCTCACACCGCGAGCGCCGGTTCCGCACGGCAGGCCGCGGCCGCCGACTTCCCCACCTGGGGTACCCGTTGGGTGGTGCACGCCACCGCGGACAGCAACTCCCCCGCCGTCGGAATGATCAACAAGACGGCTCCGGGACAGGACCGGATCACTGCCGACTACCAGGTCGACACCGGCCACAAGGTGTGCGACGGCAGCACCTGCTCGACGTTCATGGCGCACCTCACCGGGCCGGTCAGCGGCTTCCTCAGCGTGGTCGCGGTGGACATCCCACAGGACCGGCTGCCGGGCGTGCCGGTCCAGGGCGGCGGCGGGCAGCCGCAGCCCGGCGGCTCCCGTCAGGACATGCTCAACCGCGCCGCCACCTGGCTGACCGCCAACAACGGTGCCCAGGTGCCGTACAGCCAGGCCAAGACCTGGAAGGACGGCTACCGCCAGGACTGCTCGGGCTACGCCTCGATGGCGCTCGGGCTGCCGACGCCCGGCACCAACACCGTGGGTCTGGCCACCAACCGCAACATCACCCGGCCCATCTCGCTGGGCGAGCTCAAGCCCGGTGACCTGCTCATCGACGCGGCCGGCGACAACAACACCCGGCATGTCGTGATCTTCGAGAAGTGGAACAACGACGCGCACTCCTCGTACACCGCCTACGAGCAGCGCGGCGGCCACGGCACCGACCACCGGACGCTGAGCTACGGACTGCCCGGCGGTGACGCCGAGTTCAAGCCCTACCGTCCCGTGAAGTTCGGCGACTGACCCCGTTCCGGGGCACGAGGCCTGACGCAGGAGCGCATGCTGTTTCACGTGAAACGTCACCATCTGATCCGGGACCGATCCGGATCGTGTAACGAGGGGCACTTCCGCCACAGGGGAGCGGAGGTGCCCCTCGCGCGCGCATGTCCGCTGTGCTGAAATGCGAGATGTGCCTGGCAATCAGAACCACGGCGCCCATGTCCGCCGTAAGCCGTTAGCCCCTCTACCCGACGAACTCTCCGGCCCCGTACGCGACTTCGTCGCCGGGCTGCGCCGCATGCACGGCGAACTCGGATACAGCCTCAAGGAGTTGGAGGGCCGGCTGCCCGCCAGCCGCTCGTCCCTCTCACGCTATCTGCGCGGTCAGAGCCTGCCGGACGAACGGCTGCTGGTGCAGTGGTGCAAGCTCTCCTTCACCGGTGAGGACCGGCTGCCCGCACTCGTCGAACTGCTGCATCGCGCCCTGGAGGCGGCGGACGCGGGCGAGCGGGAAGCGGCGGAGCGGGACGGTGTGCCCGAGGCGGGGACCGAGGCCGGTGCGGAAGCCGGGGACACATCGACGGCCGGACGGCGTCGGCTGCGGCTGGTGCTCACCGCACTCGGGGCCGCCGTGGTGGCCGTCGCAGCGGCATGGGCCGTACCGGCGCTGACCGGCCCGGACGCGTCGGACGGCGGCGACGGCCGGGCGCAGGGCTCACAGGCCGCGGCATCGGCCACCGGGTCCGCCCGGATCACCGTCCACAACGTCGAACTGGACTGCCGGCACCGGCGCACCGAGAACTGCGCACTCGGCCTGGCCCGCGACCCGTATCGGCTCTATCGCCGCTCCAACATCGTGGGGCATATCTGGCACGGCGATGTGCTGCGCGCCGTCTGCCGGATCGCCAATGGGGTCTCGGTCACCGACGAGGTGGGCGGGCACAGCAGCATCTGGTTCCGGGTTGATCACGACGGCAAACAGGTGTGGGTGCCGGGTATCCGAATTCGCCCGGAACAGCTGGAAAACACCGAGCTGCCCAGCTGCCCGGACTGATCTCCGGCACCTGACGCGGGGCGGTCCCGACCCGGCCACAAGCTGATCCTCACCCCGCGCCACGGACTGATCTTGACTTCGTACGACCCATCTGACCTGCTATGACGCCACTTCGGCACCGGGCACGTCGAACCCGCCCTGGCGCATCGACCGGCAATGGATATCGTGGCCGTGCCATGACAGACACACCTCGCTGACTGCAGCACTCCACTGGGGGAACCACCCATGACCGCACGCCGCTCCCGAAGCCGCTCCGCCGCGTACGCCGCACTGGCCCTCGGACTGGCCGGCTCGCTCGCGCTGACCGGTTGCAAGAGCCACTCCTCGAAGAAGTCGAAGAAGTCCTCCTCCTCGTCTTCCAAGAGCAAGAAGCGCAGGATCATCGGCGGGGGTGCGGCCGCAGCCGGGGCAGGGGCGGCGTCCCGGCGGGTGCGCGACTGCTACCCCAGCACCTACAAGGTCACGTTCTCCCAGCAGACCGGCCCGAAGAGCCATGTGGCAGTGAAGTTCAGGAACTCCACCAGCCGCGACTGCAAGCTCTACAACGCGCCGCTGCTGCGCTTCAACAACGCCAAGAGCCCGCTGCCCCTGCTGCAGGGCACGCCCGGCCACCTCGACGGCACCCGCATCACCGTGCCTGCCCACGGTTACGCCTACGCGGTCATCCCGACCAACACCGCGGCCGCCAAGGGCACCGAGCAGAAGTCGGTGACCATCGACTTCATGGGCATCTCGGCGAGCTCCGTCACGCACGGTCCGGTCACCGTCAACTTCCCGGAGAAGCGGCTCCACATCTCCGTCGGCAAGAGCAAGGTCACCAACTGGAGCTCGAGCATTCACGGGGCCCAGCTGGCGGGCGGCGTCGGGAACTGACCCGCCGCCCCTCCGGCCCGCCCGCGCCGGCCGGCCTCGTCCCGGGCCCGGCCGACGGGCCCGGGCTCTCGCTCCTACTCGGCGTCCAGCCCTGCCAGGACGAGCCCCAGCCGGGCCACCCCGCCCTCGGCGATCTCGACCGGGACGCCCCAGTCCTGCTGGTGCACATGGCAGGCGGGGTACTCGATGTCCGGGGCGTCGTCGCAGGACGCGGCCATCGCCGAGACATGCAGCACACCCTCGGTCACGCCGTCCGCGAGCACCAGATCCCGCGCGAGATCGGTGCCCGCCCCCGCGCCGTCGGCGAGCAGCTCCGGCGGCGTCGCGCTGACCAGCAGCCGCGTCGAGGGGCCGTAACGGGTGTCGAGCTTCTGGCCCGCCGGGGCCTGGAAGACCACGTCCAGCCGCAGCGCGCCCGGGGCGACCTCGGTGGCCGCCCGCTGGGTGCGGTGTGCCACCGACTCGACACGGATCGCCTCCTCGGGCAGCCGCAGCCGGGTCAGCCGGTGCCGCGCCGACTCCACCACCACGATGTCGTCGTCGACGAGCACCGCGGCGGACGGCTCGCGCAGATCCGTCGCCAGCGTCGTCACCTCGCCGGTCGCGGGGTCGAAGCGGCGCAGTGCGTGGTTGTAGGTGTCCGCGATGGCGACCGAGCCGTCGGGCAGGGCGGTCACGCCCAGCGGGTGCTGCAGCAGCGCCTGGCCGGCGGCGCCGTCGCGGTGCCCGAAGTCGAAGAGGCCGGTACCGACGGCCGTACGGATGGCATATCCGTCACCCACTTCGGCGGGCTCCACCCAACGGACCGCGCTGGTCTCCGAGTCCGCGATCCACAGCCGGTCGCCGGCCGCCGCGAGGCCGGACGGCTGGGCGAACCACGCCTCGGCGGCCGGGCCGTCCACCAGGCCCTCATTGGTCGTGCCGGCCGCGACCTCGACCGTCCCGGCGGCCGGGTCGTAGGTCCAGAGCTGGTGCACCCCGGCCATCGCGATCCACAGCCGGTCCTGCCACCACGCGATGTCCCACGGCGAGGAGAGGTCCACCTCACGTGCCGGTCCGGAGGTCGGCGAGCCCTGCCACCACTGCTTGCCGGTACCGGCCACCGTCTCCAGCGCACCGGTCTCCGGGTCGAAGACGCGGATGGCGTGGTTGACGGTGTCCGCGACGGCCACCCGGCCGTCGGGCAGCAGCGCCAGGCCCTGCGGTTCATTGAAGGAGTCCGGCGTCAGACCGCGCTCGCCGGTGCCGATCCGGCGCAGCACCTGCTCGCCGTCCGCGGCCAGCTCCACCAGCTGATGCCGGGTGGTGTCCGAGACCAGGAAGCTGCCCGCGGGCAGCCGGACCGCCTTGCCGGGGAAGCGCAGATCGGTGGCGACCGGCTCCGGCGGTACGTAGGGGCCGTCGCCGCGGCGCAGGGTGCCCTTCGCCGCGTGCTCGGCCTCCAGCTCCTCGACAAGCTTCTCGATGGCGTGCGCATGGCCCTCGCCGGCGTGCTGGGCGACGACATACCCCTCGGGGTCGATCACCACGAGCGTCGGCCAGGCCCGCACCGCGTACTGCTTCCACGTGGCGAGCTCGGGGTCATCGAGGACCGGGTGCTCGACGCCGTAGCGCTCCACCGCATCGACGACCGCCTGGTGCTCGGCCTCGTGCACAAACTTCGGGGAGTGCACACCGACGATCACGACGGTGTCGCGGTGCCGCTCCTCCAGCTCCCGCAGCTCGTCCAGGACATGCAGACAATTCACACAGCAAAAGGTCCAGAAATCCAGGACGACTATGCGTCCTCGCAGGTCAGCGAGGGTGAGATCCTTGTTACCGGTGTTCAGCCAGCCACCCTTGCCGATCAGCTCGGGGGCGCGGACGCGTGCACGTGAAGCCATGTGCACATTCAACGTCACTCCGGTGCGTGCGCATTCCGCAGGTCCCCGGGGGAACACGTCAGCCATGCAGCAATCTCCCGGGGGGCCGCCCCCGCACACGGGCAAGTACGTGGTGCGCGACCGCATCTTCGGCATCGGCGACGACTACTGGATCGACGACGAGCACGGGCGGCACGCCTTCCTCGTGGACGGGAAGGCGCTGCGGCTGCGGGAGACCTTCGAGCTGAAGGACACCGAGCGGCGGGTGCTGATCACCATCCGCAAGAAGATGCTCAGCCTGCGCGACACGATGACCATCGAGCGGGACGACAAGCCGCTGGCCACGATCAAGCGCAAGCGCCTCTCGCTGCTGCGCAACCACTATCGCGTCGAGCTGGTGGACGGCACCGAGCTGGATGTCAGCGGAAAGATCCTGGACCGGGAGTTCGCGATCGAGTACGACGGCGAACTGCTCGCGGAGATCTCGCGGCGCTGGCTGACCGTGCGCGACACCTATGCGGTCAATGTCGTACGCGACGATGCGGACCCGCCGCTGCTGATCGCCATCGCGGTGTGTGTGATCCGGCTTGCGGAGCGGGAGCGCGGGGACGACTGAGGAGAGCGGGCTTCCCGACCGTACGGCGCACCCCTCTGCGGCCCGGGTACATCGGCCTACGATGGTCATCCGAAAGCACTGCCGGGGTGCCCGTGCGCAGCGTAACTTAACTGCACAGACAGCAGCCCGCGTACGAACCGTCCGAGGGGTCCCGTGACCGTCCATCCCAGCCTTCAGTCCTCCATCGATGCCTGGACTCACTCCATAGAAGCGATAACCGAGCTGGTCACTCCGCTCGTCGAAGGCGAGTGGAACAGGGCGACGGGCCTCCCAGGATGGTCTGTTCGCGATGTGGTCTCCCATGTCATCGGCCTGGAATGCGAAATGCTGGGCGACCCGCGGCCGATCCATACGCTGCCGCGCGATCTCTACCACGTACGCAGCGAGTCGGCCCGACGCATGGAGGTGCAGGTCGACGTCCGCCGGCACCACACCGCGCCGGAGATGCTCAGCGAACTCGAATACACCGTCATCCGCCGCTCCCGGCAGCTGCGCAACGAGTCCCGCCAGCCGGACGCCGTCGTGCACAGCCCGCTCGGTGAGGACCGGTCGCTGGAATTCGTGCTGCAGCAGCGGGCGTTCGACGTCTGGGTCCACGAGCAGGACCTGCGCCGGGCACTGGGCAAGCCCGGCAATCTCGACTCCCCCGGCGCGTATGTGACCCGCGATCTGCTGGTGAAGGTGCTGCCCGGCATCGTGGCCAAGAGGGCCCAGGCGCCCGCCGATTCGGCGGTGGTCTTCGATGTCAACGGACCGCTGGAATTTCTGCGCACGGTCCGCCTCGACGCCGAGGGGAACGCCACGATCGACGGCAGTGTCTCGCTCGGCCCGACCGTGACACTCGCCCTGGACTGGGACACCTTCCACCTGCTGGCCTGCGGCCGGGTCCGCCCGTCGGCCGTCGCCGAGCAGATCAAGGTCGACGGCGACGATGAGCTGGCACGGGCGATCCTGGACAACTTCGCCATCACGCCGTAGCGGGGAGGTTTCCGGTGGGGGCCACCTCACCCGATGCCCGAACCGTCGGCCGGGCCGACCCACGAGGAGTTGGCCCCGGAGTGAGCCGTTTCACGTGAAACAGCCCTGTCCGTTCCACGTGAAACGGACCCGGCCGCCGGTCGTTCGGCTCGCGGGCCTCACGCCGGAACGTGGACCGCCTCGACCCGGCTGACCACCAGCCGTTCGCGCTCGCGCCGTGCCGCACGCCGACGCAGCCGCAGGATCTGCGAGACGCCGGTCGCTTCCAGAACGAAGATCGAGGCGAAGGCGATCCGGTAGTTGTCGCCGGTCGCGTCCAGCAGGACGCCGATGGCCAGCAGCGTCGTCATCGAGGCCGTGAAGCCGCCCATGTTGACGATGCCGGAGGCGGTGCCCTGACGCTCCGGCGGGTTGGCGGGCCGCGCGAAGTCGAAGCCGATCATCGAGGCGGGGCCGCAGGCGCCCAGCACCGCGCACAGCACGATCAGCAGCCCCATCGGCGCATGATCGGCCGGCCAGCACAGGACGATCGCCCACATCAGAGCCGTGGCGCCGACGGTGCTCAGTGCCAGCGGCGTGCGGGCCGCGTGGTGACGGGCGATGATCTGGCCGTAGATCAGGCCCACCGCCATGTTGGAGAGCACCACGAGGGTGAGCAGTTCACCGGCGGTGCCACGCGACAGCCCCTGCGACTCGACGAGGAACGGCAGGCCCCAGAGCAGCAGGAACACCATCGCGGGGAACTGGGTGGTGAAGTGCACCCACATCCCCAGCCGGGTACCGGGCTCACGCCAGGCGTCCACGATCTGCCGGCGCACGAACCCGGCGCCGGTGTGCTCGGCGGAGGGGGGCGGCGGCTCGAAGCCCTTGGGGTGATCCGTGAGGAAGAGCAGCAGCACGATCAGCACGACGATGCCGCCGACGGCGCTGGAGGCGAAGGTCGGGGTCCAGCCGAAGGTGTGCAGGAAACGGGCGAGGACGAGCGTGGAGATCAGATTCCCCGCCATACCCACGAGCGCGGCGATCTGCGCGATGAACGGGCCACGGCGGGCCGGGAACCACCGGGAGCCCAGCCGCAGCACGCTGATGAAGGTCATCGCATCCCCGCAGCCGAGCAGCGCACGCGAGCCGAGCGCCATGGCGTACGACGAGGAGAGCGCAAAGCCGAACTGGCCGACGGTGTAGAGCACCACGCCGAGGGTCAGCACCTTCTTGGCGCCGAGCCGGTCGACCATCAGGCCGACGGGGATCTGCATCCCCGCGTACACCAACAGCTGGAGGATGGAGAACGTCGACAGCGCCGAGGCATTGATGTGGAAGCGCTCGGCGGCATCCAGGCCTGCCACACCGAGGCTGGTGCGGTAGGTGATCGCGACGAAGTAGACCGCAACGCCGATGCCCCAGACGGCCATTGCCTTACGGCCGCCCGGCGGGTCGGCGGGCAGCAGCCGGGCGGAGCCGCCGCCTATGCCGGAGTTGCTGGAGCTGTCGGCCCTTTCGGTACCACCGCTCATCGCACGTCCCCCTGCGCGAGGTTACGGACCCAGCTGACGTGCCGCTGCACGGCGTCGGTCGCGGCGTCCGCATCCCCTGCCCGCAGGGCCTCGAGGATCTCCGCGTGCTCGGTGATGTTCTTGGCGATCCGGTCCGGGTGGGCATGCATCACCGCAACCCCCATCCGCAGCTGGCGGTCGCGCAGCTGCTCGTAGAGCCGGTCCAGGATCTGATTGCCGGCGCTGCGCACAATGGCGGCGTGGAAGGCGCGGTCGGTGACGGAGACGGCAGCCAGATCACCGGATGCGGCCTGCTCCCGCATCGTCTCCAGCAGCTCGGTCAGCTCGCCGATCAGCGCCTCGCTCACGGGCACTGCCTTGGCGGCGGCATGCTTCTCCACCAGCAGCCGGGTCTCGACGACATCGGCGATCTCCTGCGCGGAGACCGGCAGCACCAGCGCGCCCTTCTTCGGGTAGAGCTTGATCAGCCCCTCGACCTCCAGCCGCAGCAGCGCCTCACGCACCGGCGTCCGGGAGACCCCCACGGCGTCGGCCAGCTCGCCCTCGGTGAGCAGCATCCCGCCCTCGTAGCGGCGGTCCAGGACGGCGTCCTTGATGTGCGCATAGACCCGTTCGGCAGCGGGCGGTTGCTTGGCGGTGGGCTCTCTGACAGGCGCGGTGGGCGTGGCGGCGGTGGGCATGCGCACAGGATAGATACAACAGGTATGCGTTCCGCGCTCCATTCCGCGATGCGGACGGCGGGGAGGGTATTTGTCCTGGTAAGGGCGCTATCGGAGCTGTCGTCACGACGGAACGGCAGCCGGGCAGCAGCCGGGCGAACGGCCAGGCGGCGGGCGGATCCCCGGCCCGACCGCCGCCCGGTCATGCCGTCAGCCCGGCATCCGCCCCTGGGCGACCAGCCGCTTCACGACCTGCGCATGGGCGGGTGCACAGCGCTCATGTGCCTCCCAGCGGTCGAACCAGGCGAACTCGGCGATCTCCCGGCCGGGGGCCGGTGCGATGTCCTGGGGCCCACCGGTGAAGCAGGTCATATGCAGCCGACGGCCGTTCTTGCCATGGGCGATGTCATGGATGGCAAACGCCTCCGACAGGTCCTCAGCCGGCACCACCAGGCCGAGCTCCTCGCGGAGCTCACGCGACAGCGCCTCCCGTGTGGTCTCCCCGGGCTCGTACTTGCCGCCCGGGAGATAGAACGTGTCATTCCCCCGCGTCCGCACGCTCAGCAGCCGCCCGTCGCGCAGATGCAGCCAGCTCACCGACTTCAGCGGCGCGGCACGCTCCAGGGCGATCATCGGATGGCCGGTCTCCTCGTCCGTCCGCCGCCCCCGCTCCGTGAAGCCCGGGTGCGCCAAGAAGCCGCGGGCCGCGCCGTTCCCCTCGAAGACCTCCAGGGCCAGCGCCCCGTGCAGCGCCGCCGCATGCTCCAGCAACTCCCGCCCGACGCCGCGCCCTTGGGCCTCCGACGCCACGAACAGCCCGCCGACCTCAGCGGGACCCCCGCTGCCGTCCCCGGACCCGCCGGGCAGCAGCCCGAGCAGCCCGACGACGATGCCTTCGCGCTCGGCGACCCAGTTCTCCGCCCGTACGAGGTACACCTCACGGAGGATCCGGACCCGTTCGTCCTGGCCCTCCCCTCCGGTGAACGGGTGCGCACGCTGCACGGCCCGGGACCACAGATCGGTCACCACGTCCTGGTCGGAGGCACGAGGGCGCCGGATGATCGTTTCGCTGCTCATTTCGCCGACCGTAGGCAGCTCGGCCGACCGCGGCAAACCCTTTCCCGCAACGAGCCCGGACTCCGTCGAAGGGGGACCACGGAGTGACGCCAGGTCCGCCTCAAGTCTGACAAGAGTCCATACCTGCCGCGTACGAATCGGCGCGGATCCCGTGGGTGAATGGAGGCAGGGAGTCGGGGAGGCTCCCCTACCCAAGGGGAGTTGACCATGCAGCCCAGGACGAACGCCGGCCGCCGTACGCGGAACACCGTCGTACTGGCATTGATCGTCGCCGGCCTGTGGGCGGGCGTCGCACTGACCCGCGGCGCCGCGCACCCCGACGAGTCCGGCCCGGTCGGGCCGGTGGCGCACTTCAGTCGCGCGGTGGAGCTCATCCGCGGCTGACCGGCTGCGGTGCGCCGACGCCCGCTACGCCTTCCTCGGCTCGCCGCGGTAGGTACCGAACGACCAGCGGTTGCCCTCGGGATCGCGGGCGCCGAAGCCCCGCGATCCGTACTCGGTGTCGGTCAGCTCATCGGTGATCTCCGCGCCGGCCGCCCGGGCGCGGGCACACAGCTCATCGGGGTGATCGGTCACCACATAGCCGCCGAACGACCCCGGCCGCAGCGGCCAGCGGTCCTCGTCCGCGTCCTTGACGGAGCCGAGCATGATGCCGCCCCCTTCCGGCCAGGAGAGCTGGGCGTGCTCGACGCGCTCGCCCTCCCCGTGGACCACCGTCTCCTCGAAGCCGAAGGCATCGACCAGGAACCGGATCAGTGCACGGGCGTCGTGGGCCCGCAGGGTCGGCCATACCTGGGGTGCGGGCGTGGTGTCGGACAGGTTCCCGGACATGATCGCTGGACCTCCTGGATCGGGTATGCGCCCCCTGGCGGGCCGCTGACCTCAGCATTCCTCGACGGCGTCCCCGGGGGCTTGGACGTTTCGGAACTCCTCGGCGAGCCATGTGCTGGGCGGGCAGCCGGCCAGCGAGCGGAACTCCCGGGCGAGATGGGCCTGGTCGAAGTAGCCGCAGCGCACGGCCAGATCGGCCAGCAGCGGCGGGGTGCCCGTGCGGGCCGCTGTGCCGAGCAGCCGGCGTGCCCGGTCGAAGCGGATGACGCGGGCGGCGGTCTTGGGCGTCAGACCGGTTTCCTGCCGGAAGCGCGCGGTCAGATGGCGGGCGCTCCAGCCGATGTCGTCGGCGAGTGTCGCCACCGTTGCGGTGCCCCGCGACTCTGCCAGCAACCGCCAGGCGCGGACGACCTCGGGCGCCGGACCGGAGCCGCCCGGTCCCGGGGAAAGGCGACCCAGCAGATAGGCGTCCAGCAGCGCGAACCGCTCCGGCCAGCTGCGCGCCGTCCGCAGCCGTTCACCGAGGTCCGCGCCCTGCCGTCCCAGCACCGCGTCCGCGGGGAGGTCGATGCTTGCCAGTTCTCCTGCGGGCAGCCCCAACAAGGTGCGGGCACCCAGCGGATGCAGGCCGACCTGGATGCCGGACTGGCAGCCCTGGTGGGTAATCAGCGCGGGGCGGGTGTGCAGCCCGCCGATGAGGGTGCCGTAGCTGCCGGGGGCCTGCCCGGGGTCCGGGTGGCCGGCCAGCGTGAGCGGCTCATCGAGAGTGAAGATCAGGGTCAGCCGCGGCGAGGGAAGCCCACGGTGCCGGCCCGGTGGGACCCCGGCCTGCCGGTATCCGGCGTATGCGCTGACGTACGGGCGGAGCGGGGGCGCGGGGAGGGCGAGCGGATGCTCGTCAACGGAGCCGGGCCGGTCCCGAGGCGGGGTTTCACGTGAAACACCGCTCCGAACCGCCCGGCCCCGCATCCTGGGTCATCCCCAGGTGATCAGGCGCTTGGGCCGTTCCAGCACGGCCGCGACATCCGCGAGCAGCTTGGAGCCCAGCTCGCCGTCGATGATCCGGTGGTCGAAGGAGAGCGCGAGGGTGGTGACCTGGCGTGCCTTCACCTTGCCCTTGTGGACCCACGGCTGGAGCTTGACCGCACCGAAGGCGAGGATCGCCGACTCCCCCGGGTTGAGGATCGGCGTACCGGTGTCGACGCCGAAGACGCCGACGTTGGTGATGGTGACCGTGCCGCCGGTCATCGCCGCCGGGGACGTCTTGCCCTCACGGGCGGTGGCGACCAGATCGCCCAGCTCCGACGCGAGTCGGGGGAGTGTCTTGACCCCGGCGTCCTTGATGTTCGGGACGATCAGCCCGCGCGGGGTGGCCGCCGCGATCCCGAGGTTGACGTAGTCCTTGTAGACGATCTCCTGACGCGCCTCGTCCCAGGACGCATTGACCTCCGGGTGGCGCTTGATGGCGACCAGGAAGGCCTTGGCGACGAGCAGCAGCGGGTTGACCCGCAGCCCCGCCATGTCCGGGTCCTGCTTGAGCTCCTGGACCAGCTTCATCGTGCGGGTCACATCGACGGTGATGAACTCCGTGACGTGCGGCGCGGTGAAGGCGCTGGTGACCATCGCCTGCGCGGTGGCCTTGCGTACGCCCTTGACCGGCACCCGATGCTCGCGGGCGGATGCATCGGCGAGGCCGGGCTCGGCCGGGGCAGCCGCGGCGGCGGAGACCGGCGCGGCGGCCTCGGTCGGGGCGGCCGGGGACGGCGCCGCTGCCGGGGCGGCGGCCGCATGGACGTCCTCGCGGGTGATGATGCCGTCCGGCCCGGTCGGGGCGATCGCCGCCAGGTCGATACCAAGGTCCTTGGCGAGCTTGCGCACCGGCGGCTTGGCCAGCGGCCGGCCGGCGTGCCCACCTGTGCCGTTCGCGACCGCAGTCACGGAGGCGGCGGGAGTGATCACCGGGGCGGCGGCCGGTGCCGGGGCGGCCCGCCCGTTCAACTCCGCCTGGAGCGCGGCGCTCGCGGGCTCCGGCTGGGCCGGCACCGCCGCCTGGGGCTTGCGCGCCCGGCGCTTGGTCGAGGACGGCGCGGCGCCGTAGCCGACCAGCACCGCCTGCCGGCCCTGCGGCTCGGCCTCCTCCTCGCCGGACGTGGCGGCCTCCTGCGGCGCCTGCTGAGCCGCCGGCGCCGCGGCGGGCCCGGCTCCGGGGTCGGTGTCCACGGAGATGATGACGGTGCCGACGTCGACGGTGATGCCCTCGCCGAAGTTCAGCTCATGCACCACCCCGTCGTAGGGAATGGGCAGTTCCACGGCGGCCTTGGCGGTCTCGACCTCACAGACGACCTGGCCGTCGGTGACGGTGTCGCCCGGCTGGACGTACCACTTGAGGATCTCGGCCTCGGTGAGCCCTTCGCCCACGTCGGGCATCTTGAACTCGCGGAAGCGCTGGGCATTGGCGGTAGCAGTCATGGTCACGAACTCTCCTCAAACCCTCAGTACGCCAACGCACGGTCGACGGCGTCGAGCACCCGGTCCAGTCCCGGAAGGTACTCGTCCTCCAGACGGGAGGGCGGATACGGGGAATGGAACCCGCCGACCCGCAGGACCGGGGCCTCCAGGTGGTAGAAGCACCGCTCGGTGATCCGGGCGGCGATCTCCGCACCCGCGCCGAAGAAGACCGGGGCCTCGTGGACCACGACCAGCCGGCCGGTCTTCTGCACCGACGACTGCACGGTGTCGAAGTCGATCGGGGAGAGCGAGCGCAGATCGACGACCTCGATCGACTTGCCCTCTTCGGCCGCGACATTGGCGACGTCCTGGCAGACCTTCACCATCGGGCCGTAGGCGGCCAGGGTGAGGTCGGAGCCGGTCCGGGCGATCCGGGCCTTGTGCAGGGGGTCGGGGATCGACTCGGTGTCCAGCCGCGACTTGTCGTGGTAGCGGCGCTTGGGCTCGAAGTAGATGACCGGGTCGTCACCGGCGATGGCCTGCTGGAGCATCCAGTAGGCGTCGGAGGAGTTCGAGGGAGAGACGATCTTGAGCCCCGCGACATGCGCGAACAGCGCCTCGGGGGACTCGGAGTGGTGCTCGACCGCGCCGATGCCGCCCGCGTACGGGATGCGGATGACGACCGGCACCTTGACCTTGCCCAGCGCGCGGGCGTGCATCTTCGCGAGCTGGGTGACGATCTGGTCATAGGCGGGGAAGACGAAACCGTCGAACTGGATCTCGACGACGGGGCGGTAGCCGCGCAGCGCCATGCCGATCGCGGTGCCGACGATGCCGGACTCGGCGAGCGGGGTGTCGATCACCCGCTCCTCGCCGAAGTCCTTCTGCAGACCGTCGGTGACCCGGAAGACGCCGCCGAGCTTGCCGACGTCCTCGCCCATGACGAGGACCTTGGGGTCGGCCTCCATGGAGGCACGCAGCGATTCGTTGATCGCCTTGGCGATGGTGATCTTCTCGAAGACGGCCATGGTCAGTTCCCCTCCGCGGCGGCATCGGCGTCGGCGAACGACGCCTGGTACGCGGCGAACTGCGCGCGCTCCTCATCGACGAGCGCATGCCCGTCGGCATAGACATTCTCGAAGATCGCCATGGTGTCCGGGTCGGGCATGGCACGAACGGCATCGCGGACCCGCTTGCCCAGGGCCTCGCTCTCCGCGTCGATCGAGGCGAGATACGCCTCGTCGACCAGGCCCTCGGCCTCCAGATACGTCCGCAGCCGCAGGATCGGGTCCTTGGCCTCCCAGGCCGCCCGTTCCTCGTCCGCCCGGTACTTCGTCGGGTCGTCGGAGGTGGTGTGCGCACCCATGCGGTAGGTGAACGCCTCGATGAGCATCGGGCCCTGGCCGGTGCGCGCCCGCTCCAGCGCCACCTTGGTCACCGCAAGACAGGCCAGTACGTCATTGCCGTCGACCCGTACACCGGGGAATCCGTAACCGCGGGCGCGCTGGTAGAGCGGCACCCGGGTCTGCTTCTCGGTGGGTTCGGAAATCGCCCATTGGTTGTTCTGGCAGAAGAACACGACCGGGGCGTTGTAGACCGCGGAGAAGGTGAAGGATTCCGCGACATCTCCCTGGCTGGAGGCGCCGTCACCGAAATACGCGATGACCGCGGAATCCGTGCCGTCCTTCTGCACTCCCATCGCATAGCCGGTCGCATGCAGCGTCTGCGAACCGATGACGATGGTGTACAGGTGGAAGTTGTTGCTGTTGGGGTCCCAGCCGCCGTGGTTGACACCGCGGAACATGCCCAGCAGGTTCGTCGGGTCGACGCCACGACACCACGCCACACCGTGCTCGCGGTAGGTCGGGAAGACATAGTCGTCGTCGCGCAGCGCGCGGCCGGAGCCGATCTGGGCGGCCTCCTGGCCCAGCAGCGAGGCCCACAGACCCAATTCGCCCTGGCGCTGGAGGGTGGTCGCCTCGGCGTCGAACTTCCGCGTCAGCACCATGTCGCGGTAGAGCCCGCGCAGCTCATCGGCGGAAAGATCGATCGAGTAATCCGGATGCTCGACCCGCTTCCCTTCAGGGGTCAGCAGCTGTACGAGCTGGTCCTGCTCCGCCTGCTCGGGCCGACCGGAGTTCCGGGTCTTGGCCGGGGACGCCTGCTTCGCCGACGTCGCCTTTTTGGCGGTGGTGCGCTTGCTGCTGCCGCGGGCGTTTTTCCGCTGCGCAGTGCCTTCCACGGTCACGTGCTGCTCCTCCGTCTGTCCGGCCCCCGGGGTCCGCCGGTGGCCGTATTGCGGCTCACCCGGTATCCGATACGGCGCACGGGGTGTGTGCGAACGCGGCCGGATCCGGGTGGAACAAAGCTCCCGGAAGGTGGCCTGCTCATTGCACGTTACCCATTGTCAAAGCCGAAGTGGAAACGGCGCTGACCTGCGATTTTGCTTGGATTTCCAAGTAAACCGCGAAGGCTTGGAACAACTCCTGGTCACAGCGTTGCAGGCCGCCGGGACAACGGCACGTTATATCGGTGACCTGGAGCACGGGAAGGGTTGATGTGTGAGACTGATGTGGTGCGCGAAGACGGAAAAATCACGGTATTCCTGCTCGATGACCACGAAGTTGTCCGGCGTGGCGTTCACGAAATGCTGTCGGTCGAGGACGACATCGAGGTGGTCGGCGAAGCCGGTACCGCCGCAGATGCCCTGGTCAGGATCCCGGCGACCCGTCCGGACGTCGCGGTGCTCGATGTCCGGCTGCCGGACGGGAGTGGTGTCGAGGTCTGCCGCGAGATCCGTTCGCAGAATGAGGACATCAAATGCCTGATGCTCACCTCGTTCGCGGACGACGAGGCCCTTTTCGATGCGATCATGGCCGGTGCGGCCGGTTATGTCCTCAAGGCCATTCGGGGCAATGAACTGCTCTCCGCGGTACGCGAAGTGGCGGCCGGGAAGTCTCTGCTCGACCCCGTGGCCACCGCCCGGGTGCTGGAGCGGCTGCGCGACGGCAACGCCGCGAAGGGCGACGACCGGCTGGCGAGCCTCACCGACCAGGAGCGCAGGATTCTCGATCTGATCGGCGAGGGGCTGACCAATCGCGCCATCGGCGAACGGCTCCATCTCGCCGAGAAAACGATCAAGAATTATGTCTCCAGCCTGCTGTCCAAGCTCGGCATGGCGCGCCGCTCCCAGGCCGCCGCGTATGTCGCGCGGATGCAGGCGGAACGGCACTGACACAGCAGGTCGGCAAGCAGGAGGCGGCAACGCCGTGCCCGGCTCATGGCGATTCAGGACCATCGGCCCGGCTCCTCGGGGCTGCCGGCCCCTACTTGCCGACCGGACCCGCCCCGCAAGGTGGTGACATGTCCACCGACGAATACCGTGCCATCGAGCTGCTGAACCGCACGCCCTACGGGCGCGTCTCGGCCAGTCGGCGGGCGCTGCCCTTCACCACCGTCACCCGCCATCTCGTGCTGGACGGGCGACTGGTCCTGCGGCTGCACCGCGGCTACGGCTACCACCAGGCCCTGGACGGCAGCGTGGTCGCCTACGAGGCCGACAACGTCAACAGTGGCGAGTGCGACACATGGTCGGTGCAGTTCACCGGCACGGCCCGGGTCATCGAGCCCACCCCCGCCGAGCGCGAGCTCTTCGGCCGTACCCCCCTGCTGGCCGACGGCGCCCCCTTCGACCCGGTCTTCCTGCGCATCGAGCCGGAATTCGTGACCCTGCACTACCTCACCGATGTGCCGGTCTTCCGCTATGCACACCCTGTGTAAGGCTTTCCGGCACACCCACTCCGACAGGCGCAGTTGATCTAACATCTGGCGCGTGCTGCGCTCATCTGTAGTCCGGACGGCGGCAACGCCCGACAGAGACACCCTCGGATCCCTGCTCCGCCACTACACCGGCGCCGGCGCGCCGCTGTCCTGCGAACCCGTCGCCGAGGGCCTGCTCAACCACGGCTACTTCCTCGCCACCACCCGCGGCCGCTACTTCCTCAAACACCATCTCGACGGCGACCGCGCCGCCCTCACCCGCCAGCACCGCGCCACCCGCCGGCTCGCCGCGCTCGGCCTGCCGGTCGCCCCGCCCGTCGCCGACGCGGACGGCCGGACCGTCACCGTCCTCGACGGCCGCTGCTACGCCCTGCACCCCTGGGTCGAAGGCCTGCACCTGGGCGGCGCCGCGCTGACCTGTGGCCAGTCCTGGCAGCTCGGCTCCCTGCTCGGGCTCGTCCACACCACGCTGGAGCAGGTCATGGCCGACGAGCCGCATCCGCCCCGGCCACCCTGCGCGGACGCCGGCGCCGATCCCGAGCGGACCTTCGAGATGATCGACGAGCTGCTGGCCCTGGCCCGCGGCGCCCGGCCGCGCACCAGCTTCGACGAACTCGCCGAACACCGTCTGCTGGAGCGCCGTGCCCTGCTGGCGCAGATGGCGCACCACCGTCCGGCCCCCGACGCGGAACCCCCGGCGGGCTGGGTGCACGGTGACTTCCACCCGCTGAATGTGCTCTACCGCGACGCGGAACCGACCGCGATCGTCGACTGGGACCGGCTGGGCGTCCAGCCACGCGCCGAGGAGGCGGTGCGCGCCGCCGCGATCTTCTTCGTCCGCCCCTGCGGCACGCTGGACCTGGCGAAGGTGGCGGCGTACGCGCGCGCCTACCGCAGCACCTGCGGAGCCGGCGCCGATGAGCTCGCGGCGGCCGTCCACCGGGTGTGGTGGGAGCGGCTGAACGACTTCTGGATGCTCACCTGGCGCTACCAGCTGGGCGACCGCCGCACCGATCCACAGTTCCCGGCGGCGGCCGCACTGGCCGTGTGGTGGACCCGCGAATACCGGGCCGTACGGAACGCGTTCACCCGCTGAACCGGGGCCGGGCTCCGGTCAGCCGCCCGCACCGAGCGTGGCGCCGCCGTCCGCGCCGTTGCCGGCGGTGGCCCCGCCGTCCGCACCGGCGGTCGTTCCGCCGTTGGCGGCGCCACCGTCCGCGGCACCTCCGTCAGCGGTGCCCCCGTCCGTGGGACCGCCGTCGGACGTCCCGCCGGTGTCGGTGGGCGGCTCGGACGTCGGCGGCTCGGACGTCGGCGGCTCCGAGGTGGGCGGCTCCGAGGTTTCCGGCGTGCTGGGCTGCTCGGTCGGCGGCTCGCTGTACGTGCTGCCGTCACCGCCCGTGCTGCCCGGGTCGGTCTCCGGGGTGCTCGGCTCCTCCGACGGCGGCTCGCTCGCCTTGTCGTCCTTCGTCGGCTTCGGCGACTGCGACGTGGGGGTTTCGTGCTTCTTGTCCTGGCCATCGGTGTTCTGCAGCGCGAAGGCCACACCCATGGCGACGGCGATCACCGCGAGCGCCGCGATCAGCCAGATCTTGCCGCGGCCGCCCTTGGCGGGCCGGGGACCGCCGTCGAAGCCACCGTCGTCGTCCCGCATACCGGACCGCAGAATCGGCTGCGCCGTGGTGCGCCCGGCGTCGGGGTGCGGCAGCGCGGTGGTGGCCGCGGCACCCATGGACGAGGTGTGACCGCCCTCGTGCACCGCGACCGGGCCGGTGCTCCAGGTGCCGGTGTGACCACCCTGCTCATGCAGCATCTGCAGCGAGTACTGGACCAGGCCGCGCATCTCCTCGGCGGACTGGAACCGGTCGTCGGGGTCCTTCGCCAGCGACCGCATGACCAGACCGTCCAGCTCCGGCGGCACCGCGTCGGCGACCTCGGACGGCGCCACCGGCATGTCCTGAACGTGCTGGTAGACGACCGACAGCGGGGTCTCACCGGTGAACGGCGGCCGCAGCGTGAGGAGTTCGTAGAGCAGACAGCCGGTGGCGTAGAGGTCGGAGCGGGTGTCGACGGTCTTGCCGAGCGCCTGCTCCGGGGAGAGGTACTGGGGGGTGCCCATGACCATGCCGGTCTGGGTCATGGTGGACGCGGCGCCGTGCAGCGCGCGGGCGATACCGAAGTCCATGACCTTGACGGCGCCACTGTTCGTGATGATCACGTTCGCGGGCTTGATGTCACGGTGCACGATGCCGTGCTGGTGGCTGTAGGCCAGCGCCTCCAGCACACCGGAGACGATGATCAGCGCCTGGTCCG
The DNA here is from genome assembly GCF_053611685.1 of Streptomyces sp. NPDC054786. Classification (NCBI taxonomy): domain Bacteria; kingdom Bacillati; phylum Actinomycetota; class Actinomycetes; order Kitasatosporales; family Streptomycetaceae; genus Streptomyces; species Streptomyces sp. NPDC054786. Next base: position 56,020 of record NZ_JBSHAW010000001.1, read on the forward strand.
CCGGCGGCGCGTCGGCATTGAGCAGCAGATCGCGGATGGTGTGGCCCTCGACCAGCTCCATCACGATGTACGGCACGGTGTTGCCGCCGACCAGGTCCTCGCCGGAGTCGTAGACCGCTACCACAGCGTGGTGGTTCAGCCCGGCCACGGACTGTGCCTCACGCGTGAAGCGGGCCTTGGACACCGGGTCCTCGGCGAGGTCGGCGCGCAGCAGCTTCACGGCGACGGTCCGGCCCAGACGTACGTCTTCGGCCGCGAACACCTCCGCCATGCCGCCGCGGCCGAGCCGTCGCGTGAGCCGGTAGCGGCCATCGCCGACCAGCCCACCGTTGCCCCACATCTCCGGTGCGTCGGGGATATTGGAGCCGGTGGCGTCAGGATCGGACGGGCCCTGGGGGCTCTGCGTCGGTGCCATCGGTCCTCGCCGTCGAATCGATCCGCATGAGAGCGGTAAGGTCATCGGTCTTCGCTAGAGCACGCTACAGGCTCCGCGGCATCCGCCGGTCCGTCGTGGACCGGCCATCAAACCTGCCGGAAGCCAAATGCCGCAAGTTCACCAGGGGTAATGAGGCATGCAAAAGCCTCATGGCCGTGACGGGATCTTGCACATCTGGTCACGGAACGGGCACACAGCTTGACGTGTCCGAGGCCTGGGGCAGACTTGGCTGCGGAATTCCAGAATTTTGATCGTTATACGTACGGGCAGTGCGCCTAGGGGGAAGCGGAACGATGAGCCAGGACGGCGCTCAGGGCCAATTCGAGGGCCGTTCGGTCGGCGGAGGACGTTACCAGCTTCGTGATCTTCTTGGTGCCGGTGGCATGGCCTCCGTGCACCTCGCTTACGACAGCGTCCTGGACCGCGAGGTCGCGATCAAGACCCTGCATACCGAGCTCGGCCGCGAGCAGGCCTTCCGTGAGCGCTTCCGGCGCGAGGCCCAGTCCGTGGCGAAGCTCACGCACACCAATATCGTCTCGGTCTACGACTCCGGCGAGGACGAGCTCGACGGCGGCATGGTGCCGTACATCGTCATGGAGTACGTCGCGGGCCAGCCGCTGCGCTCCGATCTGGACAACGACATCGCCCAACATGGCGCGATGCCGACGGAAAAAGCCTTGAAGATCACGGCCGATGTGCTGGCCGCGCTCGAGGTCAGCCATGAAGTGGGCCTGGTCCACCGGGACATCAAGCCCGGCAACGTCATGCTGAACAAGCGTGGCGTCGTCAAGGTCATGGACTTCGGCATCGCCCGCGCGATGCAGTCCGGCGTGACGTCCATGACGCAGACCGGCATGGTCGTCGGCACCCCGCAATATCTGTCGCCCGAGCAGGCCCTCGGCCGCGGTGTGGACGCCCGCTCCGACCTCTACTCCGTCGGCATCATGCTCTTCGAGCTGCTGACCGGTCAGTTGCCGTTCGACGCGGACTCCCCCCTCGCCATCGCCTACGCCCACGTCCAGGAAGAGCCCCCGGTCCCGTCGAGCATCAACAGCTCGCTGCCGCCGGCCGTGGACGCACTGGTGGCCCGTGCGCTGAAGAAGAATCCCAACGAGCGGTTCCCCACCTCCGAGGCGATGCGGGACGAGTGCCTGCGGGTCGTCGGATCCGGGCAGTCCGGGGCGACGCCCCTGATCATCGGCGAGGGCCCGCGGGCGCGCACCAGCGGCTCGTCGGTGTCCTCCGCGGTCTTCCCCACCGCTTCCGGCAACCTGCAGACCCCGCCTCCGCAGAGCGTGCAGCAGCCGTATCAGCCGACCCAGGCCGCCGGATTCGGTCCTTCGACGCCCCCGCCGCCGAACAACGCCTACCCGACGCCCACGCCCGGTCCCATCCCGAGGCCTGCCCCCTTCAACTCGGGTGGCTACCAGCCCCCGCCGGCGTACAACCCGCCGCCGCCCGTGACGGCCTCGATGCCGCCGGCCGGTGGCCCCCGCCCGCGGAAGAACAACACCGCGGTGATCGTCGTCTCGGCGATAGTCGGCGTGATCGTGGTCACCGCGATCGCGATCGGCATCGGCCTGAGCGCCGGCTCCAGCGATGACACCGGCGGTGACATCACCCCGACGTCGGCGTACTCCGACACCACGTCGGCGTCGCCCACCGAGAGCGTCCGGCCCGAGGACAAGACGGCGACGATCCTGGCGTCCGAGTGCACCCACCCGACCAAGAGCTACAGCGACAAGGGCAAGATCCTCATCCCCTCGTTCCGCTTCAAGAATCTGGACTCGGTGAAGAAGTGCATCGAGGCCGCCGGGTGGAAGTACAAGATCGTCGGGCAGGAAGACAGCTCGATCTGGGGCAAGAACACCGTCACCAACCAGACTCCGGCCGCCATCAGCTGGTGGTACCCGAGCAAGGACTCAACCATCGAGCTGACCATCTCGACCGGCCGTAGCGGCTGACGGCAGACGGCCCACCCGGGCCGTCCGTGGACAGCGGAGGGGCCGGCACGCGGAATGCGTGCCGGCCCCATCTGTGTATTCCGCGCGTGGTGCGCCGGCTCGACCGTGACGGCCCTGGGACAGCGTTAGAGGTACGGGCCCGAGCGGGCACCGCCCTGGCCGGGCGCGCCCTCCTCGGCGTCCATCGGAACGGCACCGGGCGGCAGCGCACGGCGCATCGACTCCAGCTGGGCACGGGCGGCCATCTGCTGGGCGAACAGTGCGGTCTGGATGCCGTGAAAGAGGCCCTCGAGCCAGCCCACCAGCTGGGCCTGGGCAATCCGCAGCTCCGCATCCGTCGGCACCGATTCCTCGGTGAACGGCAGCGACAGCCGCTCCAGCTCCTCGACCAGCTCGGGGGCCAGCCCGTCCTCCAGCTCCTTGACCGAGCTGGCGTGGATCTCCTTGAGCCGGACCCGGCTCGCCTCGTCCAGAGGAGCGGATTTCACCTCCTCCAGCAACTGCTTGATCATGCTGCCGATGCGCATGACCTTTGCAGGCTGTTCGACCATGTCCGTCACGGGGGTCTCACGGGGTTCGTCGCCTTCGCCCCCGCTGCCGGAGCCGGTGCTGCCGAGCGCCATGCCGTCCGGGCCGACCACCAGGACGTGCGGATTCTCCTGCGACCGTTCATTCATCGGCATATCCATGCCGCCATTCTCTCGTACGAGGGGTCATGAAGGGTGGTGCCCCTGAGAGAAGGTGATCCACCCTTCTGGACGGACTCGGCTGCCGTGGTTTCACGTGAAACAACGGATTCCCACCGTTTCACGCGAAACCACCGAAATCAGCTCCGGCGCAGCCGAAGGGCGAAGAAGGCCAGACCCAGTCCGGTGAGAGCGAGGCCGGCGCCCATCGGAAGGACCCGCTCGACCGGTGCGTCCGGGGCTTCCATGGCGTAGGGGCTCGCCGTCGCGGCCACTTCGCCATCCGCACTGTCCGGTACGGAACGCGCCTCGTCCTCGGGGTCAGCAGGGGTCGGGAGCGGCGGCAGCGCCTCGTAGGAGCGCTGCGTGAGCCGGTCCGCGACATTCAAGCGTCGCGCGGGCGACGGCCGTGCCGAGGTCCCCTGTGCCGCATGGGATGCGGATGCCGAGGGCTTGGGGTGCTTGGGCGCCGGGGTGCGCCGACCGGGTCGGGGGTGCGCACGGTCGACGTCGGGCGAACTCGTCCCGGCGGACGGCCCATAATGACCGCGCCCCGGGAAGTCCGCGCTGTCGTAGTCGGGCCCCGGGAGGGGGTACGGAGGGCCGGCCGGCCCGATGAAGGCAGGGCTGAACGGGTGATGCGGACGGTGGTGCCACCGTCCATATCCGCGAGGCCCACCGAAGTGGTGGTGCGAAGGCCGGTGCGGGTAGCCCGGAAAGGCGTCCGACAGGCCGGGGAAGCGCGGCGGCAGCTCCGGGAGGCGCGCCGGGGCCCCCGGGTGACCAGGGTGGTCCCGGTCACCCCGCCCGTCGACCGGGCGACGGTCGGCCGCAAAGTCGTCGGACGGGTAACCGTCGAGCCCGTAGTCGTCGGCCCCGGCTTCTTCCTGCGCATAGTCGTCGTCGGGCTGATCGCCGGGGCGGGCGAGGTGCGGATGTCGGTCGACCGGTGTGCCCCGCCGGTCCGCAGCCGCCGCTGAGGTGACCCCTATCGGAACGGGCAGGACGACGGCGGCCACCAACAGACCGCTGACAATGCGCGAACGGAAACCTGGAGCGACCACATGCCCCTCCCGTGCCGAGCCGTCGAGTGACCTCCTCAGCGTCACATGTGATGAGATTCACGGCATCTCGGACAGATCAGGCGGGTTACCCGACGGGAACGTGGGAGGAGCGGGGCCGGGCGGCGCGGGCCACGGGGCGGGAGGCCGGCCGGCTCAGACCGTCAGCACGACCTTGCCGACATGCGCGCTTTCCTCCACGATGCGGTGCGCCTCGGCGGCCTCCGACATCGGGAGCGTACGGTCCACGATCGGCCGCACCTGGCCGTTGCTGATCAGCGGCCAGACGTGTTCCCGTACGGCGGCGACGATGGCCGCCTTCTCGTTCAGCGGGCGGGCACGCAGCCCGGCACCGGTGATCGCGGCGCGCTTGGCCATCAGGGCGGCGAGATTCAGCTCCGCCTTCACCCCGCCCTGCAGCCCGATGATGGCCAGCCGGCCGCTGACCGCCAGCGCCTTGACGTTCCGCTGCAGGTATTTCGCACCGATGATGTCGAGGATGACGTCCGCGCCCGTGCCGTCGGTGGCCTTGCGGATCTCCTGGACGAAGTCCTGCTCGCGGTAGTCGATGAGGATGTCCGCGCCCAGCTCGGCACAGCGGGCCAGCTTCTCGGGGCCGCCCGCGGTGACCGCGACCCGCGCGCCGACCGCCTTGGCGAGCTGGATCGCCATGGTGCCGATGCCGCTGGCACCGCCGTGGACCAGCAGCGTCTCGCCGGGCCGCAGATGCGCGATCATGAAGACGTTCGACCAGACCGTGCAGGTCACCTCGGGCAACGCGGCGGCCGTGATCAGGTCCAGGCCGTCCGGCACCGGCAGGATCTGCCCGGCGGGGACGGCGACCTTCTCGGCATATCCGCCGCCCGCCAGCAGCGCGCACACCTCGTCACCGACGGCCCAGCCGTGCACGCCGGGACCGAGCTCGATGATCCGCCCCGAGCACTCCAGCCCCGGATACGGGGAGGACCCGGGCGGCGGGTCGTAGAAGCCCTGGCGCTGGAGCAGGTCGGCGCGGTTCACGGCGCTGGCCACGACCTCGATCAGGACCTCGCCCTCGGCGGGCTGCGGATCGGGCACGTCCGCCCAGACAAGTGCTTCGGGGCCGCCGGGCTCGGGGATAGTGATCGCTCGCATGGGCGCGAGGCTACTCGCCGTCCGCGTACAGGGCGACGGTGCGGGGGCTCATGACTACCGCCGGGTCGGCCACCGGCCCCCGGATGAAGTGCGGTTATTCATCCGCCCGAGGCACCGGGTCGACGCCGGTGCGAGGCAACGGGGCACCTCTTCGGGGTACTCGGGCGGGCCACGGCGCGACGGTGCCGGGCCACGGCGCGGCGCTGGGGCCCAGCCTTTGCTTTCTCCGGTACGACTTGCCACTCCACCGGGTGAGCACCCCGTCATTGCCCTGCAACCGCCCCGCTGCCGGCGATATCAACGCTCCATGATCAAGACGACGGCTCGCGCCTTCGCCGGTGCAGCGGAGTCCTGCCGCCGGTCGCCGGCTCCCGCCGCGGCTACGCACGCACGGGTGCCTGCATCCCGGAGCATGGGAGGCATGTTTCCTCCACAGACCGCCGCAGAGCAGGCCGTTCCGGGAGCGTCGACCGGATGAGTGACGAGCAGCAACCGCGCCGCGGGACCGACAGATTCGCCATCCTCCGCTCCCTCTGGTCCCGCACCCGGACCGAGGCCAAGGACGACACCGAGGCCGGCCGCTCCATCGTCATGCCCGCCCAGGACATGGCACCGCCACTCCAACAGGTCCTGCGACGGCTGGTGATGGCGCTCGGCGTGCTGGCGCTCACGACGCTGCTCGTATGGCTCGACCGCGCCGGATACCGCGACAACGCCCACCACCAGGTCGATTTCCTCGGCGCGGCCTACTACGCGACGGTCACCCTCTCGACCACCGGCTACGGCGACATCACTCCGGTCAGCGACGGCGCACGGCTGATCAACATCCTGGTCATCACGCCGCTCCGCGTACTGTTCCTGATCATCTTGGTCGGCACCACGCTCGAAGTCCTCACCGCGCGCACCCGGCACCAGGTACGTATTCATCGTTGGAGGTCCCGCATGCGAGATCACGTCGTCGTCATCGGGTACGGGACAAAGGGCCGCCACACCATCGAGACCCTGATCGGCCAGGGCGTCTCGAAAGAGAAGATCGTCGTTGTCGATCCGCAGAAGACGGTCGTGGACGCCGCCAGCAGTGACGGCTTCGTGGGCGTGCACGGCGACGCGACCCGCTCCGACACCCTGACCAGGGCCGAGTTGCAGCGTGCCGCGCGCGTTGTCGTGGCAACCCAGCGGGACGACACCGCGGCCCTGGTCACGCTGACGGCGCGGCAGCTCAACAAGCACGCCTCCATCGTGGTGGCGGTCCGCGAGGACGAGAACGTACCGCTGCTGAAGCAGAGCGGCGCCGACATGGTCATCACGAGTTCCAGCGCGGCGGGACGGCTGCTCGGTATGTCCATGGCCAGCCCGTACGTCGGCACGGTCCTGGAAGATCTGCTGACCTACGGGAGCGGACTGGATCTCGACGAGCGGCCGGTGACGAAGAGCGAGGCGGGCCGCTCCCCCCGCGAGCTCGGTGATCTGGTGGTGGCGGTCGTACGGGGGCACCGGGTGCTGAACTACAGCGACCCGCAGGCCGCGACGCTCGAACTCACCGACCGCGTGATCACCATCAGTCAGGCGGGGCCGAGCAGCTGACGTGTGCGCGGGCAGAGGGTGCGCGAAGGGGGCGGCGGGCCGAGCGGAGGACGGGACCCGGGCCGACGAGCGACGTGGCGGCAGGCACGGCAGACGGCCTGCGCCCTGCCCTACGCGCGCCCGGGGGCGGTCCAGCCCGTTGATGCGCCCGGCGAACCCGTCGAGGAATCCGCGGACCAGCCTGCCGACGAGCCGGCCGACCAGGGAAGTTCCAGGAGTTCGAGCTCGGTGCCGCGCTCCGCGCCACCGGGCGGGACGACGGCCAGCGCATCGGCGGCGGCGATTCCGCGCAGCATGGCAGGGCCGTGGAAGTGCAGCGGCGCCGCCATCAGGCCGTGCCGTTCGTCATCGCGGTAGACCACCGGAACGATCCGGGTGTCCTGCGGATGCCCGTGGACGGGGGCGGCCAGCGGCGTCCGGTACGGCGCGGCGGGCTGGCGCGCGGCGAGCGTACGGAGCAGCGGTTCGGCGAGCGTGACCAGGCCGGAGACCGCGGCGAGGGGGTTGCCGGGCAGGCCGACGAGATGCCGGTGCGCGGCCAGGCGGGCAAGCAGCATGGGGTGCCCGGGGCGGACCGCAACGCCGTCGACCAGCACCTCGGCGCCCAGCCGGCGCAGGGTGGGGTGCACATGGTCGACGGGGCCCGATGCGGTGCCGCCGGTGGTGATCACCACGTCGGCGGTGGACTCCGCAACGGCGGCATACAGGGTGTCGGCGTCGTCGGCGAGATGGCGCGGCGCGGCCGCCTCGACGCCCAGCGCATGCAGCCACGGGGCGAGCATCGGGCCGAGCGCATCGCGGATCCGGCCCTCCTGGGGCAGGCCGTGGTCCAGCAACTCATCGCCCAGCACGAGCACTTCGACGCGCGGCCGGGGGTACGCGGTCAGCTCGTCGTAACCGGCCGCGGCGGCCAGGCCGAGAACGGCGGGGGTCACCAGGGCGCCGACGGGCAGCAGCTGGTCGCCGCGGCGGCACTCCTGACCCCGCGGGCGGATGTCCTGACCGGGCGGCGCGGGCTGCGGTGCGTACAGCCGCCGTCCGCCGTCGCTCAGCTCACGGACCTCGCCGTGCTCGCTGCGCAGCACGGCGGTGGCACCGGACGGCACGCGCGCACCGGTGGCGATCGGGATCGCATGGCCGTCGTGGAGCGCCTCGGTCGACGCGTGACCGGCGAGGATGCCGGGAGCGGGACCGGCCTCGGGTGCGTCGGCGGGGTGGTCGACGCGCCAGGGGCCGGGGCCGGATACCGCCCAGCCGTCCATCGCCGAGGTGTCGAACGACGGCAGATCGGTGAGCGCGGTGAGGGGCGCGGCGAGCGTACGGCCGAGCGCGGCACCGAGCGCCGAGGTCTCGGGCGTGGGTGGGCCGGCTGCGGCGCGCTCCGCGATGCCCCGGGCGGTGTGCCAGGGGAGGTTCAGGGGAGCGGGGGAGGTGGGAGCCGAGGGGGCTTCGGGGCCGGCGGGGCCAGAGGGGCGGGAGGCGCCGGAAGAGCTGGAGGTGCTGTTTCCGGAGGCGGTGGGGTCGTCGGGGGAGAAGGGATCGTCCGGCGTGTAGGGGACGTCGCTTCCGCACCAGGTGGCGGAGGAGGCGGCTGCCGTGGCCTCGTGGGCGGCATACGGCAGGCTGACGGTCGTGGGCTCGGCCCCGCCCTCGGCCTCGGGCCGTACGCGCATCGGCGCCGTTGCGTTGGCCAGCGCGAGCGCCTCCTCGAACGGGTCGCGACGCCCGTCGCCCCTTGTCTCGCCCTCTGTCCGGCCCGCCGTGCCGCCGGGCTTCCCGTCGAACTCGCCGTCGGTCATTCCGCGGGCTTCGATTCGGTACCCGTGCCGCCGCCGGCCTCCGCCGAGCCGGCGGACTCCTCGGCCTCCGCCGCCCAGCGGTTGGCCAGCGCGGTGGCCCGTGCGGTCAGCTCCTTCACGTCCCGGCCCTGTTGGCCCGCCGCGTAACCGATCAGGAAGGTCGTCAGCGGTGCGGCCGGCCGGGCGACGCCGTGCGCCGCGTCCCGCGCGAGATCGAGAAGCGCCGCCGTGTCGACATCGAGTTCGATGCCCAGGTCGGCCTTGACTGCGGTGATCCATTCATCCAACACGTTTCCATGCTCCCTGATACGGGCGCGCGCCGCGCTGATGTCTTCCCAGGTGTCGCAGTCGAAGGATGCCGTGGTCGTGACGTCCGGGACCCGTTCGAGCAGCAGCCCTTTCACCAGGGCACGCAGCGGCAGACCGGCCAGAGTGCCCTGTTCGGCCCGTACCCGCGCCAGCTCACGGCGCAGCGACTCGGCCCGATAGGCGGCCACCAGCGGCTGGTCCCGCCCCGAGGCGTCCTGGAGCATCGCCCCGTCGCGCGCCGCTTCACCGCCGCGGGGCGCGGAAACGCCGTGGGGCGCGAAACCCTCACGGGGCGCGGAATCGCCGTGGGGTGAACCGCCGCCCGGCCCGGCGGCGGCCGATTCCGTCGCCGCCGCCAACAGGCTCTGCACGGTCGCGGCGGTCAGGAACGGGAGGTCGGCGGAGAGGACGAGCACCGTCGGGGCGGTGGTGTGCCGCAGGCCGGCGTCGAGTGCGGCGAGCGGACCGCCGCCCGGCGGGTCCTCAAGGGCGCGGACGACGGCACGGGTGGTCGGACGGTGAGGGCCGACGACGACGGTGAGCGCCGTATCGGGGCAGGCGGCGAGCACCCGGTCCAGGAGGGGGCGACCGCCGACGGACAGGGCGGGTTTGTCCGCCCCGCCGAGCCGCCGGGCCGCGCCTCCGGCCAGCACGATGGTGTCGTAGTCGGTGAGGTCGTTCACCCCTTGAGTATCGCCGGGGCGAAGCGGATCACACCGGTGCCGGAGCTGCGGCAGCTGTCAGCTCCGCCACAGCGGACGCAACGGCCCCGGCCGGGGAGGCGCACCCGTCACACACGCCGCGGGCTGCCACCCGCCTTGCCGCGGTCACCGCCTTCACCGCCGCCACCGGCTGACTGCCGCCAACGGCTCAGTGCCGCCACCGTTTCACCGATGTCACCGGTCTCGCGGATGTCACAGCGTCCGTAGCAGCAGCGCGGGCTGTTCCACACAGTCGGCCACAAAGCGCAGGAAGCCTCCGGCGGTGCCGCCGTCACACACCCGGTGATCGAAGGTGAGCGAGAGCTGAACGACCTGCCGGACGGCCAACTCCCCCTCGTGCACCCAGGGTTTGGCGGCTATCCGGCCGACACCGAGCATCGCCGCCTCGGGGTGGTTGATGATCGGCGTGGAGCCGTCGACGCCGAAGACACCGTAGTTGTTGAGGGTGAAGGTGCCATGTGTCAGCTCGGCCAGGGAGAGCCCGCCGGCCCGGGCGGTCTCGGTGAGCCGGGCGATCTCGGCGGACAGCTCCTCGACCGTACGGGCATGGGCGTCGCGTACGACCGGCACGACCAGACCGCGGTCGGTCTGCGCCGCAAAGCCCAGATGGACGGCGGGCAGCCGGACGATCTCCTGAGCCTTGGTGTCGACGGTGGCGTTGAGCTGGGGGAACCGTGCGAGCGCCGCCATGGTGATCCGGGCCAGCAGCGCGAGCAGCGACACCTTGGGGACGCCCGGCACATTCATCGCCCTACGGGCGGCCAGGAGTTCGGTGGCATCGGCGTCCACCCAGCAGGTCGCCTCCGGGATCTCCCGACGGCTGCGGCTGAACTTCTCGGCGGCCGCACCGAGCATCCCCCTCAACGGGATCCGCTCCTCACCCGCCGCGCCACCGGCTCCCGTGGATCCGATGGTCCTCACGGCTCCGGCAGCGGTCGCGGCCCCCGCCACACCCGTCGCACCGGCGCCGACCACCCCTCGGACACCATTCACCCCGTGGGCACCAACCGAGGCGGCCGCCCCGGCACTACCCACCGACTCCTGCTCCTGCCGTGCCCGGACCGCGCACTCGACGTCCGTACGGAGAATCAGCCCATCCCGCCCGGACCCCGTCAACTCCCGCAGATCCAGCCCGTTTTCCCGCGCCATCCGACGCACCAGCGGGGAAATGACGGCCACCGTACGACTACCGGCATCCACGGCACCGGCCCCGGACGCCCCGTCCGCCCCAGCCGTCCTGGCCGACCCGTCCGCCCCCATGGCCCCGGCAGCCCCGGTGACGCCGACTGACCCAACAGCCGCCGCCCCCGCATCAGCCGCACCTGAGCCACCAGGCGCACCGTCGACCGCTCCAGCCCCGGACGAGCCGTTCACCACTCCTGCGGGCGGCCGCGGCACTCCCGCCACGGGTCCCGCCCCGCCCCCCGGCCGGATCCGGCGCCGCCGCGCCGCCGCCGCGCTCGTGCCGTACCCGACGAGCACATTCCCGGACCCGGCATCCGCCGGGCCCTCCGCGGCCGGACCGGAGGTCCCGGCGGAAGCCGGCGCCGAAGCCCCCGCATCGGGTGCACCACCTGTCACACCCGTCCCGGCGCCAGGCCCCGTCCCAGGGCCCGTCCCCGCCAGATCATCGGGCACGGCCCCCACCGCGACCGTCACCAGCGGCGCCCCCACCGGGACTTCTTCCCCCTCCTCACCGAAGCGGGCGGTCACCACGCCCCCATACGGGCACGGCACCTCCACCATCGCCTTGGCGGTCTCGACCTCCACCACCGGCTGGTCGATCGCCACCACCTCGCCGACCTCGACCATCCAGTGCACGATCGTCGCCTCGGTGAGGCCTTCCCCCAGGTCGGGCAGGGTGAATTCGCGGACCACGGCCATCACTCACCACGTCCCTCGGTCCAGTCCGACTCCCACTGGAGGCGGGCGACGGTGTCCAGAATCCGGTCCACGCCGGGCAGATGGTGCCGTTCCAGCATGGGCGGCGGATAGGGGATGTCGAAGCCGGAGACGCGCAGGACCGGCGCCTCCAGGTGGTGGAAGCAGCGCTCGGTGATCCGCGCGGAGATCTCACCGCCGGGACCGCCGAACCCGTTGGACTCATGGACGACCACGGCTCGTCCGGTCCGCCGCACCGACGCGCAGACCGTGTCGTCGTCGAACGGCATCAGCGAGCGCAGATCGACCACTTCGAGGTCCCAGCCCTCGGCGCGGGCGGCCTCGGCGGCCTCCATGCAGACCGGCAGCGACGGGCCGTAGGTGATCAGCGTGGCACTGCTGCCGCGGCGCCGGACCGCGGCCCGGCCCAAGGGGGCGACCTCGGTGGGCGCATCGGGCGACCAGTCGGCCTTGGACCAGTACAGGCGCTTGGGCTCCAGGAAGACGACCGGGTCGTCTGAGGCGATGGCGGCGCGCAGCAGCCCGTAGGCGTCCTCGACGGTCGCCGGGGTGACGACCTGGAGCCCGGGGGTGGCGAGGTAGTACGCCTCGGAGGAGTCGCTGTGGTGCTCGACCCCGCCGATGCCGCCGCCGTACGGGATGCGGATGGTCAGCGGCATCGTCAGCGCCCCGCGGGTGCGGTTGCGCATCCGGGCGACATGGCTGATCAGCTGCTCGAACGCCGGGTAGGCGAAGGCGTCGAACTGCATCTCGACGACCGGCCGCAGCCCATACATCGCCATGCCGACGGCGGTGCCCAGGATGCCGGCCTCGGCGAGCGCGGTGTCGGTGCAGCGGTCCTCGCCGAACTCCTTGGCGAGGCCGTCGGTCACCCGGAAGACGCCGCCCAGGGCGCCGACGTCCTCGCCCATGACATGGACGGACGGGTCGTCGGCCATGGCGTCGCGCAGCGCGCGGGTCAGCGCCTGCGCCATGGTGGCGGGCTTGCGCGCGGTCGCCGGAGCGATGGTCGTCATGGCCTGGCCTCCTCGGCGGAGCCGTCGGCGCCCGCTGCGTCCTCGGTGTGTCCGTCGGCCTCGGCGTCCAGCTCGGCGCGCAGCAGTGCGGCCTGGGCGCGCAGTTGGCTGGTCTGCTCGGCGAATACGTGGGTGAACAGGTCCATCGGGTCGAGCTCCGGGTCGGCGTTCATCCGCTCCCTGAGGTCGGCCGCCAGCTGCTCGGCGCCGTCCCGGGTGGCGGCGACGAATTCATCGGTCAGCAGATCGCGGGCCGCCAGCTCATGCTCCAGAAGGGCTATCGGGTCGTGGGCCCGCCAGGTCTCGACCTCGGCATCGCTGCGGTAGCGGGTGGCGTCGTCGGCGTTGGTGTGCGCCTCGATGCGATAGGTGACGGCCTCGATCAGGGTGGGGCCGCCGCCCCTGCGGGCCCGCTGCACGGCCTCGGTGAGCACCTCGTGCATGGCGGGCGCGTCATTGCCGTCGACCAGGCGGCCCGGCATGCCGTATCCGACCGCCTTGTGGGCGAGGGACGGCGCGGCGGTCTGCTTGGCGAGCGGCACGGAGATCGCGAAGCCGTTGTTCTGGACGAGGAAGACCACCGGCGCCTGCCAGACCGCCGCGAAGTTCAGCGCCTCGTGGAAGTCGCCCTCGCTCGTGCCGCCGTCGCCCACCATAGCCAGTGCCACCACCTCGTCGCCCTTGAGGCGCGCGGCGTGTGCCAGGCCCACGGCATGCGGGAGCTGGGTGGCGAGCGGGGTGCACAGGGGGGCGATGCGGTGCTCGTGCGGGTCGTATCCGTTGTGCCAGTCGCCGCGCAGCAGGGTCAGCGCCTGTACGGGGTCGAGGCCGCGGGCCACGGCGGCGAGGGTGTCGCGATAGCTGGGGAAGAGCCAGTCCCTGTCTTCGAGGGCCAGCGCCGCGGCGACCTCGCAGGCCTCCTGTCCCGTGGAGGACGGGTAGACCGCCAGGCGTCCCTGCCGGGTCAGGGCCGTGGCCTGGGCGTTGTACCGGCGGCCACGCACCAGCTGGGCGTAGAGCCGGGTCAGCAGTCCGGAGTCGAGCCGGGCCGCAGCGTCCGTACCCAGGAGGCGGTACGGCTCCTCGTCGGGCAGGAGGGGCGCGGGATCGGCGCGCGGCCGCCAGGCAGGCGGCGGGCCGGCCAGGCTGCTCTTGTTCCTGCTGCTGCCGGGCTGCTCAAGGACCGTCATGTCGAGCACCTCCTCGGATCGAAGGGGTGGCGCGGTGCGCCTCAGTGGGTGGTGGGCGGACGGCGGACGGGCAGGATGGAATCGGCCAGGGCGGGTACGCCCTGCCCTACCGATTGTTCGGTCGCCGATGCATTTTGGCTACAGGCGGGCTCAGCCTGTGGACAAACGGTTCTCCACAGCCTGAGATGAAGACAGGGCGTCCACCAAGGGGAGGCGGGACCATATGCCGGACGAACAGATGGCCAATTCCGGCGGGCAGCCGCCCGCGGCACCCGCCCCCGCGCCGCCCTCGCCGGCCGCACGCCCGCTGGACACCATCGACCGTTCGATCCTGCGCATGCTGCAGACCGACGGCAGGGCCTCGATACGCTCCGTGGCCGAGCGGGTGCATGTCTCGCGCGCCAATGCCTACGCCCGGATCAATCGGCTGATCGACGACGGGGTGATCCGCGGCTTCAGTGCCCTCATCGACCAGGAACGCGCAGGTCAGGGCGCCTCCGCATACATCACGCTGAAGATCGTGCAGAACTCCTGGCGGACCGTGCGCAAGCAGCTCACCACGCTGCCGGGGGCCACCCACATCGCGCTGGTCAGCGGTGATTTCGATGTGCTGCTACTGGTCCACACCAAGGACAACCGCGAGCTGCGGGAGCTGGTCCTCACCCGTATCCAGTCGATACCGGAAGTGCTGAGCACCCGCACCCTGCTGGTCTTCGAGGAGACCGACCTCGGGCCCGAGGAGGAGTGACCCGCTCCGGGCGGGGGAGCAAGCGCCCGCCGGGCGCAGACGCCTTTGGGGTGCCCGGATCGGACCTGCCCGGTCAAGGTGCACGCCGAACGGCGCTTGCGCAGATCAGGGCTTGCGCAGTCCCTCGAACGCCGTACGCACCACGGCCTCGGCGACCTCGTCACGGCTCACCGCGCCGCCGCGCCCAGGCCGGTACCACTCCACAATCGAGTTGATCATGCCGAAGAGCAGACGGGTGGCCAGCCGGATGTCCACGTCGTCCCGGAGGTCGCGGTCGGCGGCGGCCTGCTTGAGCAGATCGGAGACCTCGTGGTCGAACTCCCGGCGGCGCTCCATGGCCCACCGCTCGGTGTCCGTATTTCCCCGCACCCGCAACAGCAGTGTCACATAGGGGAGTTCATCCATCAGCACCTCGGCCACGCGCCGGGTGACGTGCTCCAGCCGTTCGATCGCCCGCCCCTGAAGGGCGCCCGGCTCCTCCAGCACACCGAACAGCCCGTCCAGGGCGCGGCTTATCGCGCGCCGCAGCAGCTCTTCCTTGCTGCGGACATGGTGGTAGATCGAGGACTTCGAGATGCCGGCCGCTTTGGAGAGGTGCTCCATGGACGTGCCGTCGTAGCCGCGCTCGATGAACACCTCGACGGCGACCGCGAGCAGCGAATCGGGCGTATAGGTGTCGCGCTTGGCCATGGTCATGATTAGAGCACCCATTCCTCGACGTCTGCACGGCGCCGCAGCGCCCACGACGGTGCGTAGCGCCCACCGGCGTTCTGGTGGTGCATCGAATTCAGCAGATCCCACACCCATGGGGCACCGAGCCGCTCGACCCACTCCATGGGGCCGCCGGGATAGTTCACGCCCAGCCGCATGGCCGTGTCGATGTCCTCAGGACTCGCGACCCCGCGGGCCGCGGCGTCCACGGCGAAGTCGATGATCATCGCGATGGTCCGGGCGACGATCATCCCCGGTACGTCCTCGATCACGCTGACCTGCTTGCCGAGCGCCTGGAACAGCCCGACCGCCTCCGCGAGGTCCTCCTCGGAGACCGCCGCCGAGGCCGCCAGGGCGATCCGGGTGGCCGCGCGGTAGTCCAGGGAGAGATCGAAGCGGATGTGTTTCCCGTAGACGCCGGACGTCGCCGGACGGCCGTTGGTCAGCGCCAGACAGGCCCCACCGGGCAGTCGGAGGAAACCCCCCGACTCCCCCTGCGTCCGGTCACGGGTGATCTTGATGCCCGCCTCCTCGATGAGCTCGCGCAGCACCACCGCGGGGCCGGGCAGTTTCGCGTGCAGACCGACGGACTCGGGCGCCGGGCAGGGCTCGGCGGTCCGCGGTTCGGGCCGGCGGGCGCCCTCGGAGTAGTCGAACCATCCCCGCCCTGCCTTGCGGCCGTGCAGCCCGGACTCGACCAGCCGGCGCTGCGCCAGGGAGGGGGTGAACTTCGGGTCCTGGAAGAACGCCCGCCACACGGAGTGGGTGACCGCCTCGTTCACGTCCTGCCCGATGAGGTCGGTCAGCTCGAAGGGCCCCATCTTGAAGCCGGCACCGTCGCGCAGCACCGCATCGATGGTGGCCGGGTCGGCCACCCGCTCCTCGTAGGCGCGCAGGGCTTCGGCGTAGAAGGGGCGGGCGATGCGGTTGACGAGGAAACCGGGGGTGTCCGTACAGCGCACCGGCTTCTTGCCCCAGGCCGCGGCGGTGTCGTACGCGGTGGTGGCAGCGGCCTCGTCGGTGGCGAAACCGCTGATCACCTCGACCAGGGGGAGCAGCGGCGCCGGGTTGAAGAAATGCATGCCCACACAGCGGCCGGGGTGGCGCAGTCCGCCCGCGACCGCGGTCACGGACAGTGAGGAGGTGTTGGTGGCCAGCAGGCAGTCCGCCGCCACGATGTCCTCCAGGGCGGTGAACAGCTCCTGCTTGGCGGGAAGTTGCTCCAGGATCGCCTCGATGACCAGTGCGGCGTCGGCCAGCTCCGCGGGGGCGGCGGCGGGGGAGAGGCGCGCGCGGGCGGCATCCCGCTCGTCCGACGGGATCCGGCCTTTTTCGACGAGCCGGTCCAGCCGCCGCGCGATCGCCTCGGCGGCCTGTCCGGCGCGCCCGGGAACGGTGTCGTAGAGACGTACCCGGTGGCCGGCGACCAGCGCCACCTGCGCGATGCCCTGCCCCATGGTGCCGGTGCCCACCACTGCCACGGTGCTGCTGGTTCCGATTGCCGTCATGCCAGCTGATCCTCCCCGACCGACTTTTCCACAGGCTGGTCGGGCCCTCTTGCCCCGACCGATCGTTCGGTTACTCTAACTCCGTTGCCCTGTCCACTCCCAGCCCTTATCCACTCTCCGCCCAGCTCGACGAGGAGTTGGTCATCGATGGCCGCCGAAATGACCGCAGCGCAGTTGATCGAGAAGCACCGCCCGACCCTCGACCAGGCGCTGGAGGCGATCCGCACCCGCGCGTACTGGTCCCCGCACCCCGAGCACCCGAAGGCCTACGGCGAGACCGCCGCGCCCGACGGCCTGGCCGCCTTCGAGGCGCTGCGCGGCCGGCGATTCGAGCTCGACCAGCCCGGCACGGACGAATGGACGGGCGAGGAAGTTTCGCCGTACGGCCTGAAGTTGGACATCGCCTATCCGCATCCGGACGTGGACGTGCTGCTCCCGGCCATGCGCGCCGCGCTCCCCGCCTGGCGGGACGCCGGCCCCGAGACGCGCGCGGCGGTGTGTCTGGAGATCCTGGCCCGGATCAGCGCGCGGACCCATGAGTTCGCGCAGGCCGTGATGCACACCAGCGGCCAGGCCTTCATGATGGCGTTCCAGGCGGGCGGCCCGCATGCCCAGGACCGCGGCCTGGAGGCGGTGGCGTATGCGTACGCCGAGCAGGCCCGCCTCCCGGGGCAGGCGCCGTGGTCCAAGCCGCAGGGCAAGCGCGACCCGCTCGAGCTGGCCAAGAGCTTCACGGCCGTGCCGCGCGGCGTCGCCCTGATGATCGGCTGTAACACCTTCCCGACGTGGAACGGCTATCCGGGCCTGTTCGCCTCTCTGGCGACCGGCAACCCGGTGCTGGTCAAGCCGCATCCGCGCGCCGTGCTGCCGCTGGCGCTGACCGTCAAGGTGGCCCGCGAGGTGCTCAGTGAGGCGGGTTTCCCCGCCGACCTGGTGTGCCTGGCCGTGGACAGGCCGGACGAGGGCCTGGCCAAGACGCTGGCCGTCCGCCCCGAGGTCCGCATCATCGACTACACCGGCTCGACCGCCTTCGGCGACTGGCTGGAGACGCACGCCCGGCAGGCGCAGGTCTTCACGGAGAAGGCCGGCGTCAACACCGTCGTCATCGAATCCACCGATGACTACAAGGGCATGCTCAGCAACCTCGCCTTCTCGCTGTCGCTCTACAGCGGCCAGATGTGCACCACCCCGCAGAATCTGCTGATCGCGCGCGACGGCATCACCACGGACGCCGGTCCGAAGTCGTACGACGAGGTGGTCAGCGATCTCGCGGGCGCGGTGAGCGGGCTGCTGGGCGACGATGCACGGGCCAACGCTCTGCTGGGCGCCATCGTCAATCCGCAGGTCAAGGAGCGGATCGACGCGGCTGCCGGGCTCGGCGAGGTGGCACTGGCCTCCCGTGAGGTGGCCAACCCCGAGTTCCCCGGGGCCACGGTCCGGACGCCGGTGATCGTCAAGCTCGACGGCGCCAAGCCGGACTCCGAGGCGGCCTATCTGTCGGAGTGCTTCGGCCCGGTGTCCTTCGCGGTGGCCGTCGATTCCGCGGCCGGCGCGGTGGATCTGCTGCGGCGCACGGTCCGCGAGAAGGGCGCCATGACGGTCGGCGCGTACACCACCTCCGCCGAGGTCGAGCAGCTGGTGGAGGAGGCCTGCCTGGAGGAGTGCGCCCAGCTGTCGCTGAATCTGACCGGCGGGGTCTATGTGAACCAGACCGCGGCGTTCTCGGACTTCCATGGCTCGGGCGGAAACCCGGCGGCCAATGCGGCGCTGTGCGACGGCGCCTTCGTGGCCAACCGCTTCCGGACGGTGGAGGTGCGACGGCCGGCGTGACGGATGCGGGCGCCGGGGCACGGGACGCTCTCCCGGGCCCCGCGCCGGGCGGCCGACGGGGCACGGGCTCCGTCAGAGGCCGTCCGGCCCCTCGATCCGCGCATGGCGACCGATCCAGGCATGCATCGCGATGGCGGCCGCGGCCCCCGCATTGATCGAGCGGGTCGAGCCGAACTGCGCGATCGAGCAGACCAGCGAGACATGCCGGCGCGCCTCCTCGGTCAGCCCCGGCCCCTCCTGGCCGAACAGCAGGACACAGCGCCGCGGCAGCTCGGTCGTCTCCAGCGGCACGGAACCGGGGAGATTGTCGATCCCGATGATCGGCAGCTCCTCGGCCGCCGCCCAGGCGGTGAGGTCCGCGGTGTCCGGGTGGTGACGGACGTGCTGATAGCGGT
This sequence comes from Streptomyces sp. NPDC054786, assembly GCF_053611685.1. NCBI lineage: Bacteria > Bacillati > Actinomycetota > Actinomycetes > Kitasatosporales > Streptomycetaceae > Streptomyces > Streptomyces sp. NPDC054786. The sequence continues at coordinate 75,015 of NZ_JBSHAW010000001.1, forward strand.
CGGTCACCATCGCGCCGCGGCGGTTCCAGCGGCGCTGCCCGACGATATGGATCTCCTTGGCCAGGAACGCATTCGCGGTCCGTACGACCGAGCCGATGTTGAAATCGTGGCCCCAGTTCTCGACGGCCACATGGAAGTCATGGCGGCGGGTGTCGAGGTCGGCGACGATCGCCTCGCGTGTCCAGTAGCGGTAGTGGTCGACGACATTGCGGCGGTCACCGTGCGCGAGCAGCTCGGGGTCCAGTCGGTCGTCCTGGGGCCAAGGCTCAGGATGCGGTCCGACGCCGATCTGGGTCCCGTACCCCTCGTCGTACTGGAGGGGCTCGACGGGGGCGGTTTTCTCGCTGCTCACCCCACGAGCGTATGGCCATCGCCGCCGTGCCCCGTACGGGCCTCCGGCTCACCGCCCTCGGCCCCGTCGGCCGGGCGCGCCTCACCGCCACGCGGGAAGAGCCGTTCGCGCAGGCCGGAGAGGCGCGCGGAGAGCCAGGTCAGGAAGTTCGTCGGCAGAAAAACCGCGTCCGCCGCGACCATCGCGAGCGAGAAGAAAGGCAGTCCGAGCAGGAACGCGATCGAGAGGTGCTCACAGATCATCGCGACCAGCAGCACATTCTTCAGCCGGCGGTTGAAGAGTGTGAATGGGAAGGCGACCTGCACGATCACCGTCCCGTAGGTGATCAGCATGATCATCACGCCGTTGCTGCCCAGCAGCTCGGACAGCGCCGGCCAGGGCGAGAAGTAGTCCAGGTGCATCGGGTAGTAGACCGCGGTGCCGTCCTGCCAGCGTGAGCCCTGGATCTTGTACCAGCCGGCCGTGGCGTAGATCAGACAGACCTCGATCACGATCACCAGCAGTGCGCCGTTGTGGGCGAGCTTGGCGAGGGTGTCCAGCACGATGCGCGGCTCGCCGGGCGCGTAGCGCTGCACCGCCCACCACAGGCCGTGCGCCAGCCACAGACCCCACAACACCAGGCTCCAGCCGATGTGCGGGAACGGGCCGCCCTCGGACCAGCCGAGGCCGTAGTTGCCGCCCAGCTGGGCGACGGCCAGCACGAGGCCGAGCACGGACCACAGGATGACGCCGGGCAGGTCGCGGGAGACGGCGGGGACGCCCTCGGCTCCCTCCCCACCGGAGGCGTACGCGGCGGCGGCCGCCCGCTTCGCCCGGCGTGCGTCCAGCGACCAGACCTGCCCGCACCGGGTCAGCACGAGATACATCGACATCAGGTGGATGACGTTGTCGCCGCCGTCCCCTATGAAGATGCTGCGGTTCTGGAGCGAGATCACGCCCACCATGAAGAGCACCGACATGGTGCGGGTGCGCCAGCCGAGCATTAGCAGCGCGCTGGCCACGACGGCCACGAGGTAGACGCACTCGAACCAGCCGCGGCTGTCGGACCAGGGGAGTACGGAGAAGGCGTGGTTGCCGGCCAGGAGCCGGCGCGCCATGTCCAGGTTCCAGGGGCTGTCAGGTCCGTAGAGCACCGCGCGGTGCGGCCACTCGCGCAGCAGGAACAGCAGCCACGTCGCCGAGAAGCCGATCCGGATCACGGCGGTCTGGTACGGGGCGAGTGCGCGGCTGGTGACCCGGCCGAAGCCGCGTCCGATGGCCCGCTCGATGCGGGTCTCCTGGTAGGGGGCGGGCTCCTCGGGCGTCCGTGGTGCCTGCGCTTGCTGCGGCACATCGGCCGGCTGCGTGGTGTGCGGATCCTGCTGTGCGCTCGGCGTCTGCTGAGGGTGGTGGGGCGTCGGTGACGTCACTGGTTGTTCGCCCCCTTGGGCAGGTCGTCGGCGGTGACCTGCCACCAGGGCAGCACGCGGTACACGGGCTTCTCGCTGATCTTCTCGGAGCTCCACGGCGGCGGGCGGACCGCCGTCGTCTGCGAGCGGACCTGGACCTGTTCGACCCGGCCGCCGCCCTCGGTCCACTCGCCGTCCATCCGGAGCATCACGATCCGCCGGATATAGCGCTCGGACAGCTCACCGCGCAGGCCGACGGGGCGGTTCTGCGCGTTGTGGGTGTTGAGGAAGAGCTCCCAGCCGCGGCGCAGCTGGTTCTGCTGGGTGTGGCTGGGCAGCGGGTTGTGGAGGATGGCCTGCCCGTCGCGGGCGGTCAGATCGGTCCAGCCGGTGGTCCGCGTGGCGCCGTCCTCGGCGCGGAGCTGTGCACGGACCTGCACCGCGATGTTCTGCTGGAGCGGATTGGGTGCGAACAGCTTCCAGTTCTGTTCGTACTCGGGGTAGACGTAGTCGCTGATCAGGGCGCCCTGCTGTTTGCTGAGCGTGTTCGACGGCGCGACATGCAAGAACATCATGGCGAGATGAATCGCGACGATGACCGCGATGGCACAGGCCGCCGCCCCTATGACGATCCGCGAGGGCAGCGAGAGCGCGGACAATGGCCGCGTTTCGTCCCCGTATGACTGCATTCCCGCCCCGTTCCCAGAAACCATGCGGCTGACTCCGCTTCGGAACCGTACCTACGCGGCCGCACCGGGCACACCCTTCCCCGGGTTATCCACAGGCTTGACACCCAGGGTCCGCCCACTCACCATTGAACCGAACGATCGGTCGGTCGGGAGCGAGGGGGCACCACATGACGACGATCGCGCCGGAAGAGACGGCTCGCGAGGCCGTATTCGACGCCACTGTGGCCGCGGACGAACGGATCGAGCCGCGGGACTGGATGCCGGACGCCTACCGCTCGACACTCGTGCGGCAGATCGCGCAGCACGCCCACTCCGAGATCATCGGCATGCAGCCGGAGGCCAACTGGATCACCCGCGCGCCGTCCCTGCGCCGCAAGGCGATCCTGATGGCGAAGGTGCAGGACGAAGCCGGCCACGGCCTGTATCTCTACAGCGCCGCCGAGACCCTGGGCACCGGCCGCGACGAACTGCTCGACAAGCTGCACTCCGGCCGCCAGAAGTACTCCTCGATCTTCAACTACCCCACCCTGACCTGGGCCGATGTCGGAGCCGTCGGCTGGCTGGTGGACGGCGCGGCGATCACCAACCAGGTCCCGCTGTGCCGGTGTTCGTACGGCCCCTACGCCCGCGCAATGGTCCGTGTCTGCAAGGAGGAGTCCTTCCACCAGCGACAGGGCTACGAACTCCTGCTGGCCCTCAGCCGCGGCAGCGAGGCACAGCACGCCATGGCGCAGGACGCGGTGGACCGCTGGTGGTGGCCGTCGTTGATGATGTTCGGCCCACCGGACGACGAGTCGTCGCACTCCGCGCAGTCCATGGCCTGGAAGATCAAGCGGCACTCCAACGACGAGCTGCGCCAGCGCTTCGTGGACATCTGCGTCCCCCAGGCCGAGGCCCTCGGGCTCACGCTCCCCGACCCGGACCTGACGTGGAACGACGAGCGCGGCCACTGGGACTTCGGCCCGATCGACTGGGCCGAGTTCCGCGAGGTCCTCAAGGGCAACGGCCCCTGCAACGAACAGCGGATCAGCCGCCGACGGCAGGCTCATGAGGAAGGCGCCTGGGTGCGCGAGGCAGCTGCCGCACACGCGGCCAAGCACGGGGAGGCCACCCGATGACGACATCACGCCCCACCGAAGCCCCCGCGGAGGCGGTCGCCCTGCCCGCCGACTGGCCCCTGTGGGAGGTCTTCGTCCGCAGCCGCCGCGGACTCTCCCACACCCACGCCGGCAGCCTGCATGCGCCGGACGCCGAGATGGCGCTGCGCAACGCCCGCGACCTCTACACCCGCCGCTCGGAAGGCGTCTCCCTCTGGGTAGTGCCCTCCGCGCAGATCACCGCCTCCTCGCCGGACGAGAAGGACACCTTCTTCGAGCCGGCCGGTGACAAGCCCTACCGCCACCCGACCTTCTACGAGATCCCGGACGGGGTGCATCACCTTTGATGAACGTCACCGCCACCCCGGCCCTGCCCCTCGGGGACGACGCCCTGATCCTCTCCCACCGCCTGGGCGAGTGGGCCGGCCACGCCCCGGTCCTGGAGGAGGAGGTCGCGCTGGCCAATATCGCGCTGGACCTGCTCGGTCAGGCCCGTGTGCTGCTCTCCCTGGCCGGTGACGAGGACGAGCTGGCCTATCTGCGCGAGGAGCGGCAGTTCCGCAGCCTCCAGCTCGTCGAGCAGCCCAACGGCGACTTCGCCCACACCATCGCCCGCCAGCTCTACTTCTCCACCTACCAGGAGCTGCTGTTCGGCCATCTCGCCACAGCCGAGAGCGAGTTGGCGCCGCTGGCCGCGAAGGCCGTCAAGGAGGTCGCCTACCACCGCGACCACGCCCATCAGTGGACGCTGCGCCTGGGCGACGGCACGGACGAGAGCCACGCCCGGATGCAACGCGCCCTGGACGCCCTCTGGCGCTTCACCGGTGAACTGTTCGAGCCGGTGGAAGGACTGGAAACGGTGCACTGGCCGGCCCTGCACGACAGCTGGACCGCACGCATCACCGCCACCCTGGAGCAAGCCACCCTCACCGTCCCCGAAGGCCCCCGGCACGGCGCCTGGGCGGCCGGCGCGGGCCGCCAGGGCCTGCACACCGAATCGTTCGGACGGCTGCTTGCCGAGATGCAGCACCTCCACCGCAGCCACCCGGGGGCGGCATGGTGACCACCACCGCCCTCGAAGAGGAACTGCTCGCGCTGGCGGGCTCCGTTCCCGACCCCGAGCTGCCGGTACTCACGCTCGCCGAACTGGGCGTGCTGCGCGGGGTCCAGCTGACGGCCCCCGGCCGGGTCGAGGTGCGGCTCACCCCCACCTACACCGGCTGCCCCGCCATCGAGACGATGTCGGCCGATATCGAGCAAGTGCTGCACGACCACGGGATACCCGAGGTCGAGGTCCGAACGGTCCTCAGCCCGCCGTGGACCACCGACGCGATCACCGCCGAGGGCCGCCGCAAGCTCGCCGAATTCGGTATCGCACCCCCGCGCCCCACGGGACCGGCCGGCGGACCGGTCGCCGTCGACCTCGCCATCCGCTGCCCGCACTGCGGATCGACCGACACCACCCTGCTGAGCCGGTTCTCCTCCACGGCGTGCAAGGCACTGCGCCGCTGTGAGTCCTGCCGCGAACCCTTCGACCACTTCAAGGAGTTGTGATGTTCCACCCGCTCCAGGTCCGGGAGATCGAGCGGCTCACGGATGACGCGGTGGCCGTCACCTTCGCGGTCCCGCCCGAGCTGCGCACGACCTTCCGGCACACCCCCGGACAGCACATCGCGCTGCGCAGATCCGTCGACGGCCAGGAGATCCGCCGTACGTACTCCATCTGCACCCCGGCCACCGGCCGGCCCGTCTTGCGGGTGGGCATCCGCCTCGTCGAGGACGGCGCCTTCTCGACCTACGCGCTCAAGGAACTGACCGTCGGCGACACGGTGGAAGTGATGGCCCCGGCGGGCCGGTTCACCCTCGAACCGCGCCCCGGACATTTCGTCGGAATCGTCGGCGGCAGCGGCATCACCCCCGTGCTGTCCATCGTCTCCACCCTGCTCGACCGGCAGCCGGACGCCCACTTCTGCCTCATCCGCAGCGACCGCACGGCGGCATCGACGATGTTTCTGGAGGAGGTGGCCGACCTCAAGGACCGCTATCCCCAGCGCTTCCAGCTCGTCCACACCCTCTCCCGGGAGGAACAACAAGCCGGCCTGCCCTCCGGCCGGCTGGACGAGCCCCGGCTCCGCTCCCTCCTGCCCGCGCTCCTGAAGATCGACTCCGTCGACGGCTGGTACCTCTGCGGCCCCTACGGCCTGGTCCAGGGCGCCGAACGCGCCCTCCGCGCTCTCAACGTCCCCCGCACCCGCATCCACGAAGAAATCTTCCACGTCGACAACGGCACCCCGACCGCCCCCGTCGCCGCCGTCCCCGCGCACAGCACCGTGACCGCCACCCTCGACGGCCGCTCCGGCACCTGGCCGGTCCACGACAGCGAGTCGCTGCTGGAGGCAGTCCTGCGCAACCGCGCAGACGCCCCGTACGCCTGCAAGGGCGGCGTCTGCGGCACCTGCCGCGCCTTCCTGGTCTCGGGCGAGATCCGTATGGACCGCAACTTCGCCCTGGAGTCCGACGAGGTCGACGCCGGGTACGTCCTGGCCTGCCAGTCCCACCCGGTCACGGAGAAGGTCGAGCTGGACTTCGACCGATAAAACGGATCCGGGCGGGTGCCCGGCTCCACGAGCAGGGCACCGACACCACACCGGTCGCCGCCCGGCTCCCGCCAGGTCCGGGACCACAGGCGGCCGGCTGCCGGTCGCCGAGCCGGACGAGCCGGCAGTGGAAGCCGAGTCGGTCCGACGGCTCTGGCCGCTGCCGGACGTGCCCGGTAGGCACCTCCACGGCCCAACTCCCTCCCCTTTCCACCGCTTCCGCCATTCCCAATTCCTGGAACCTGTTCTACCTTGACGCTTCGTCAGTTCGAGGCGCCGCGTGGGAGGACAGAGCCATGGACTTCACCTTCACCGAGGAGCAGCAGGCCGCCGTCGAAGCGGCCAGGGCCGTCTTCTCGGGGGTCGCTCCGGACACCGTGCCCAGCCCGGCGCTCACCCCTGGTGCGGTCGCCGACGACTTCGACCGCACACTGTGGCGCAAGCTCGCCGACGCCGACCTGCTGAGCCTGCCGATCGCGCCCGAGCACGGCGGCGCGGGCCTGGACCCGATCGCGCTCTGCCTCGTACTCCGCGAGTCGGCCAAGGTGCTGGCGCGGGTGCCACTGCTGGAGTCCGGCGCCGCCGCGCTCACCCTCCAGCGTTACGGGGCCGACGAGTTGTGTGCGGAAGTGCTCCCCCGGATTGCTGCCGGCGACCTCGTCGTGACCGTCGCCACCGCCGGCCGCACCGGCCACGAACCGGCCGAACTCGCCGTTGACGCACGCCAAGAGGGTGCCGACTGGATCTTCGACGGGGTCCAGACAGCCGTCCCCTGGGCCCAGACCGCGGACCGGATCCTGCTCCCCGCCCACACGCCCGAAGGCCACGCCGTACTCGCCCTCGTCCCCCGCACGCATCCGGGCATCACCCTCGACGACCAGGTATCCACGACCGGAGAGCGCCTCGCCGAGGTCCGGCTGGATTCCGTACGCCTCAGCACCCGGGAAACGATCACCGCCCCGGCCGCCTGGGAGTCGCTGCGCAATGTTCTGACCACCGGCACCTGTGCACTCGCCCTGGGCCTGGGCGAATGCGTCCTCGCCATGACCAGCGACTACACCGGCAAGCGCGAACAGTTCGGATTCCCGGTGGCCACCTTCCAGGCCGTCGCCGTCCAGGCCGCCGACCGTTTCATCGACCTACGCGCCATGGAGGCCACGCTCTGGCAGGCCGCCTGGCGCATCACCACCGACGCGGACGGCCCGCTACCGCCCGCCGGGGATGTCGCGGTCGCCAAGATCTGGGCCTCCGAGGGCGTACGCCGCGTCGTCCAGACCGCCCAGCATCTTCATGGCGGCTTCGGCGCCGACACCGACTACTCGCTGCACCGCTACCACGCCTGGGCCAAACAGCTGGAGCTCTCCCTCGGCCCCGCCGCCGCCCACGAGGAGGCCCTCGGCGACCTGCTCGCGGCACATCCGCTGCGCTGAGGCGGGAGCGGGGGGAAGGCACAGCGGGTGTCCGTTGCTGCGGCAACGGGTTTCAGGGGCTGCGTTGGCGACCGCTGCCTGCCCGGCCGCGCCAGGGGTCGGCAGTCGGCAGTCGGCAGTCGGCAGTCGGGCCGGATTCTGCGGACTCGGGACATCAGGAAGGTGGTCAGATCGTCCCGGTCGTAGATCAACCGCTGCGGGGCCTCCGTCGATCAACCAACGAGCCTCCGCCGACAGGCCGGGTCAGAGGGAGACGGACGGGGACGGACGCCTGATGACGACGACCACGGCCTTCCGACGACCTCCGACGCCCTTTGGACGGCAGCCCGACGAGCTACCGACACCGAGCAGCGCAACCCAGCCGTCCCGGCTCCCGGGCTCCCGGGCTCCCGGGCTCCCGGCTAGATGACCGCCCCCGAGCCACCCTTGCCATCCGACACAGGTCGACCGGCGGCCTCCCAGGCTTGCATGCCGCCCATGACGTTCACCGCGTCGATGCCCTGCTGCATCAGATACTGCGCCACCTGCGCCGAGCGCCCACCCACCCGGCACAGCACGTACACCTTGCCGTCCGCAGGGGCCGCTTCGGTCAACTCCCCGTAACGGGCCACGAATTCGCTCATCGGGATGTGCAACGCGCCCTCGGCGTGCCCCGCCTCCCACTCGTCGTCCTCACGCACGTCCAGGAGGAAGTCCCCCGACGTGAGAGCGTCGACACCGACCGTGGGCACAGAACCAAATTGCATGGTCCCGACGCTACCCGACCAGCTGCGCGAGGTACGTCTCGCGTTCCGCAACATCGGCGAGCAGCTTCTCGGCGATCTCGTCCAGGAGGGCGTCCGGGTCCCCCGGCGCCATTTTGATCATCGCGCCGATCGCGCTCTCCTCCAGCTCGGAGGCCACGGCAGCCAGCAGTTCCTTGCGCTCGGCCAGCCACTCCAGCCGGGCGTAGAGCTCCTCACTCTCGCTGAGCCGCTCCTCGGCCGGCGCAGGACCGGCCTCCCATTCCTGCGCCAGCTCGCGCAGCACGGCCTCGTTACCCTGGCCGTACGCCGCGTTGACCCGCGCGATGAACTCGTCCCGCCGTGCCCGCTCCGCATCGTCCCGCGCCAGGTCCGGATGGGCCTTCCGCACCAGGTCGCGGTAGACCTTGCGAGCCTCCTCGCTGGGCCGCACCTTCTGCGGCGGTCGCACCGACTGCTCGGTGAGCATCGCCTGCGCCTCAGGAAAGAGGCCGTCCGACCCCATCCAGCCGTGGAACAGCTCCTCCACTTCCGGCATCGGCAGCACCGAGGCACGCGCCTCCTGCGCCTTACGGACGTCCTCGGGATCGCCCGTACGCGCCGCCACCGCCTCGGCGATCTGCGCATCGAGCTCGTCCAGCCGCGCGTACATGGGGCCGAGCCGCTGGTGGTGCAGGCGGGAGAAGTTCTCCACCTCCACCCGGAAGGTCTCCACCGCGATCTCGAACTCGATCAGCGCCTGCTCAGCGGCCAGTACCGCCTTCGCCAGCCGCCGGGTCGCCTCGTCCTGAGCCGCCTGCTGCCCCGGCGCGCCCGGCTCGGTCCCTGCCCCGGCCTGGCCGGTGGGCGGATCGTCCTGAGCGCCTTGGTCGGCATCCGCCGCCCCGTCGGTCTCCCCGATCCGATCTCCCGAGCCGCCGTCCTGCCCGAGCTGGGGCCCCTGACCGCCGCCGCGGGCGTCCGGTGCCTGCGGGTCGGCCGGGGCGTCCGGGCTGCCCGGTACGTCCGGTCGGTGCTGACCGTCCTGCGTGTTCTCCGCGTGCGAGTTCGTCACCCGGTCAGCGTACGGCCCACGCCGGGCCCGGCCCTCCACGGCCATTCGATCGCTTCCTACCGGGGCCCCTCCCCCCCCCCCAGCCCCCGCCCCCTCAGTCTCAGTCGACCGGCCACCTCCGTCGACAGGCCCTCCCATCGGCAGCCCCCGACCAGCCCCGACAGGCGCAGCCGACCAGCCGATCCGTCGTCGACCGGCCAATCAGCCGGCCAACGGCGCAGACCACCCCGGACCAGTTCCAGCTCGACGCCACGCCGCGCTCGTGGCACGCGTCAACGGTCCGTAGGCCGTCACGACGACACCGCAACGGTCGGTACGCCGCAGGCCTCGCACTCCCGCCGGCCGCCACACCGCAGGGCACCCCGTTCCCGCCGGCCACCACGCCCCCGCGCACCACTCCAGGCAGGGGCCGCCGCGCCACAGCCCCGACCGCGTCAGCCTTCCTGCCCCCAAAGGCTTCCTGCCCCCGCTGCTCCGGCCCCCGAATCCGGCCGTGCTCCCAAGCCCGCCGCTCCGGCCTCCCGCACCCGGCCGAACGCCCGAGCGCCTCCTCGCTCACACCCCCGTCTCCGCCGGGATCCGCCCGTTCTTCACTGCCGCTGCCAGCTCCGCATGGTCTGCTTCCGTGCGGTCCGCGTAGGACACCGCGAAGTTCGCGATCGCCTCGTCCAGTTCCTCGTTCTTGCCGCAGTAGCCGGCCAAAAGGCGCGGGTCGGCGCTGTGCGCATGGGCTCGGGCCAGGAGAGCTCCGGTCATGCGGGCGTAGTCATCCATCTGATCGCCGGACAGCTGCGCCGGGTCCACGCTGCCCTTGCGGTTTCTGAACTGGCGGACCTGGAAGGCCATTCCTTCCCTTCGGCCGTTCTCCACGGTCGCGCCGCCACCCGGCGAGGCCGCGTCCTGCACCGTCGTCCAGCCCAGCAGAATGTCGCTGACCACCTGCATCCGCCGCTGCCCGAGCACCACCCGGCGTCCCTCGTGCACCACCGGCGGCACCGGGAAACCGGCCTTCGCCACGAACGGCACCAGCACCGAAGGCCGCGCCTCCTTCACCTGCAGGACAAGCGGCTCGCCCTGGTGGTCCAAGAGCAGCACCACATACGACCGCAGGCCCACGCTGCCCGTGCCGACCACTCGGAAGGCCACGTCGTGTATCGCGTGCCGGGCCATCAGGGGCAGCCGGTCCTCGGGGAGCGTCTCCAGATAGCCGGCGAGGGATGCGGCCACGGCTGCCGCCTCCGCATCCGGCACCCGCCGCAACACCGGCTGAGCGTCCACGAACCGACGGCCGCCGTCCGGCGTCGCCTCCGTCGCCTTTGCCGCGAACCGCGCGCTGGTGTTCTTGCGCGCCTTGTCCGCGACCCGCTCCAGCGTCCCGACGAGATCCTTGGCGTCAGCGTGCGAGACCAGCGCCTCGTCGGCGATCGCGTTCCACGCCTCGGTCACCGGCAACTTCGCCAGCAGCCGCATCGTGCGCCGATACGCGCCCGCCACGTCCTGCGCCGCCTTGCGGCAGTCGTCCTCGCCCGCGCCCGCCTCCCGGCCTGCCAGCACCATCGATGTCGCAAGCCGTTTCACATCCCACTCCCACGGCCCGTACAAGGTCTCGTCGAAGTCGTTGAGATCGATGACGAGCTGGCCGCGGGCATCGCCGTAGAGTCCGAAGTTGGCGGCGTGGGCGTCTCCACAGATCTGCGTGCCGATGCCGGTCACGGGGCTGCCCGTCAGGTCGTACGCCATCAGGCCCGCAGAGCCGCGGAGGAAGGCGAAGGGGCTCGCGGCCATCCGGCCGACCCGTATCGGCGTCAGCTCGGGCAGCCGGCCGGCATTGGACTGCTCGACCGCCGTGACCGCGTCCGGCCGCCCGGCCGCCATCGACAGTGCGGCCTGCGCGGCACGCGGAACGCTCCCCCGCAACGCCCGCCCGGCGGCCTTGGGCGACGGTCCCTGCGTCTCCACCTTCGCAAACCCCGGTACGTACGGCACACGCGGCATAGCGGGCCACCTCCCCCTTCACGACCTGCGCTCTTGTGTCCTTGTCCGCTGCGTCCATCAGCCCGTCGGGCGAACCCGGCCCGCTGACGAGCAATGACGTTACCGAGATCCCGTCACAACCTGCAGAGCCTGTGGATAACTCTCAGGATCTCCACACCACGGAACCCCCGAACCACGAAAGCCCGGAACCTCCGAACATCGGAACCTCGGCGGCTCCCGGCCCAAGCACGCGGAGCGCTCCCCCCGAGCCGTCGGCCCCCTCCTCACTCTTCGTCCCCTCCCAGACATCGCCGTGCCCCTTCCGGCAATGCAAGGCCGGGAGGGGCACGGAACGCAGCGGAACACGGCACACGGCACACGGCACACGGCAGCACTGTCGACTCCCGGACGCTGTCCACGGACACCAGGCACTCAGACAGCCTTCAGGCACTCAGGCAGCCTTCAGGCACTCAGGCACCCAGCCCCACCAGCCCCCAGACACCCATCCACCGACCTACGCCACCCCGATCAACCGCTACACCCCCACAGCCTCCTCCATCTCCATCTCCACATCCGCCTCCGCAGTCGCAGCCCCAGCCCCAGCCGCGTCCACATCCCCAGCCCCATCGCTCGCGCCCGCCCCCGCGCCCCCTGCCGTCCGCTCCGCCCGCGCCGCCCGGCTCCCCCGCCTCGGCATCGGCTCCGGCACCGTCGCCGCCACCGCAGCTGCCGCCACCGCCGCCGCATTGGCCGCCGCCTCCGCCTCCGCGGTACGCCGCCGCTTCTCGGCCAGCGCCGCCACCCCGACCATCAGCAGGCCGGCGATCAGCCACCACACCAGCGTCCAGACGTGTCCCGGCAGGCCGTAATCGTCGAAGTAGACGTGGCTGCGGGTGCCCTCCACGAAGCCCGCGCCGTTCCAGAAGGAGTGCAGCGCCGCGAAGAATCCGTTCTGCATCTCCGGCCGGAAGATCCCGCCGGAGGACGTGAAGTTGAGCATCACGAAGAGGGCCATCACACCGAGCGTGGTCCAGCGCTTGAGGAAGGTGTGCAGGCCGGTGCCGATCAGCAGAATGCCGGCGGAGTAGAGCCAGGCCATGCCCCACAGTCCCCTGAGGCCGTGGTCGACGAGGTGGAAGACCGGACCGGCGAACGCCGCCCCGATGAGGCTGACGACGAAGGACGTGCCGATCGCCAGCACCGCCCGCAACCGGATCGGCAGCACGGCCCCGGCACCGCCGATCACCGCGACCGAGGCGTATGAGCCGATGCTGATCGCGACCAGCAGGAAGAAGATGCCCTGACCGGTCGGGTCGTCCTCGGCCGTCGGCGCCACGTCCGTGACCTTCAGCGGAGCGCCCTGGTGCGCCGCGATCGGGGTGAAGACCTTCTGCACGACGGAAGCGCTGGTGTCGGAACCGGCGGTCGCCACCAGCAGCTCGGGCGCCGGCTTCGCCGAGCTCCCCGCAGCCCCACCGGCACCGGCCGCACCCGCCGAACCCTTCGCCGCACCCTGCGCGTGGACCACATACGCGCCGAAGATGTCCTGGTGCTTGAGCCGCTCGACCGCCGCCGACCGGTCGCCGACGGTCCGCACCTCCAGGTCACCCTCCGCCTTGTCGTTGATCGACTGGGCCAGCAGCTGTGCACTCCGGCCGGATCCGACGACCGCGACGGGCAGGTGATGCGGCGCGGGGTTCGCGAAGGCGCCCAGGTACGCCAACCCCATTCCGATGCACATCAGCAGCGGCGTGATCAGGTGCGTCAGCACATGACGCAGCCCGGCGGAGTGGGCGGAGCGCGCGGAACGGTGGCCGCCGTGCTGCTCGCTTCGGTGGTCGGGACGTCGGACCGTACTCATGGGGCAGGCCTTCTCAGCTCGTCGGCTCAGCTGTCGCCACTACTGACGACCAGTAGTTGGCTAATACAACTCTCAATGCACGTTGTACTATACAACTACCCCTATGAAAGGCAACCCGTGGCTCACCGCGACGACTCCGTCGAGACCATCCAGCAGGAGATGACCGCGTTCGCCCGCCGGGCCCGCGCGACCGCCGCCCGGATGCACCCCGAGCTGTCACTGGTCTCCTACACCTTGCTGGCGCACCTCGATGACCAGCACGGATGCCGTGCCACGGACCTCGCCGCGCACTACCTCCTGGACAAGTCCACGGTCAGCCGGCAGATCGCCGCACTGGAGAAGCTCGGTTTCGTCGAGCGCCGCGTCGACCCGGAGGACCACCGCGTCCAGGTGCTGCACCCCACCGAGAAGGGCGCCCAGGTGCTCGCCAGCACCACCGCCAGCCGCCGCAAGGCGTTCCGGGAGCGACTGGCCGACTGGGACGAGGACGACCTCGACCGCTTCGCCACATACCTGCTGCGCTACAACGCCACCCAGGAACGGCTGGGATAACGCCACCCAGGAACGGCTGGAATAGGGCAACCGCGGAAGCAGCCACCGACACCTACACGAGAAGCGGCCGCCGAACGACCGCCCACTCACCGCCGGGGCCCTTACCCCCACTCACCGCCGGAGCGCCTGCCCCCAAGCACCACCGGAGCACCCACCCCCGAAGCACCCGCCACCGGAGCCGCCCGGCCCCCACCCGCCGCCTTCCCCGCCCCGCTTCTCCCTCTACTCCTACTTCTACTTCCGGAACTGCTCCGGACACTGCCCGCCCTCGGCGAGATAGGTCTCCGCCCAGTTCGCCAGCTCCTTGAGCGCGGGCTCCATCGCGAGACCGGCCTCCGTCAGCCGGTAGGAGACGCGCAGCGGCGGCCCCGCATCCACCTCGCGTACGAGCAGACCGGTCGCCGCCAGCTCCATGAGGCGGTCGGAGAGCATGCGCTCGCTGATTCCGGGGATGGCCCGCCGCAGATCGGCGAAGTGCACCGGGGCCGGCATCAGGGTGGCGACGATCAGTCCCGTCCAGCGCTTCCCGAACAGCTCGAAGACGCGCGTCATGCCGCCGTCGACCTGCCTGCACATCGCCTCACCCTGGTCCGCCATACAGCCAGAGTACCGCCCTCCCGTTGGCTACTGCAGAAAAGTAAGCTCCTGTGCTATTAATAGGGACGTACGGAATTCAACCAGTGGTCGCGCACCGCCCGGCCGCGTACCGAAGGACCGATCCCCATGGCCACGCTTCTGCTCATAGACTCCTCCGTCTTCCCCGAGGGCGGCTCCGCCTCCCGCTCGGTCACCGCGGCCTTCCGCAAGGCCTGGGAGGAGCAGCACCCCGACGGCACCGTGATCCACCGCGACCTGGCCGCCGACCCGCTGCCGCACCTCGACGGCATCGGCGCCTCCGCCGCCTTCTCCGACCCGGCCGGCCACACCCCCGAGCAGCAGGCGGCCTTCGCGCTGCGTGTGAAGCTGGCCGAGGAGCTGGAGCAGGCGGACGCGATCGTCGTCGGCGCACCGATGTACAACTTCACGATTCCCTCCACGCTCAAGGCGTGGCTCGACCAGGTGATCATCATGGGTCGTACGGCCGGCGAGCAGCCGTCCGCCAAGGGCACCCCGGTCACCGTCGTCGCCAGCCGTGGCGGCTCGTACGCGCCGGGCACGCCCCGTGAGTCCTTCGAGTACGTCCAGAACTACCTGGAGGCCGTGCTCAACGGCGGGCTGGGGCTCGACGTCGACTTCATCGTCCCGGAGCTGACCATGGCCCCCAACAACCCGGCGATGGCCGAGCTCGTCCCGCTGTACGAGACCTCCCGCGACAAGGCCCACGAGGACGCGGCAGCCAAGGCCAAGGCCCTCGTCGCCCGCTTCGCCGCCTGAGACAGCCCCTTCCGGGGAGCGCCGCCTGACACGGCCTCACCCGGCCCCGCACCGCCACACGAGGCGGGCGCCGCCCCACCGCGGCGCCCGCCTCGTGCCGTCCGCCCGGCTCCAACTCCCTGTTTTGCACGGCCGATTGCCTCACGTCCCGTACGGCCGGGCCGGAGGCCAAGGAGGAGGAGCGGTGCTCGCGGTGGCCAGGGGGGCGGAGGGGCCGCAATGGATTCTTAGGGTGACGCATACGTCACGAAAGGCAACAGAAGCCGCCGCGAAGCCCCCACCGGCCGCGCATGTGACGTACCCCTCAAGCCCGCAGGGCCCTCAACCCCCCAGCCGTCCCCACCAAGCAGCCGGCGGAGCAGGCTCCGCGCCGACGCCCACACGCCGACGCCCGCCGACGCCGCTCCAAGGCGCCCGCTCCCGCACCCGTGACATACACAACAGCGTGACGCACACAACGAAAGACCCCCGGTCTCCGGATTTCTCCGGAGACCGGGGGTCTCATCTGTGCGCGAGGGGGGAGTTGAACCCCCACGCCCTTTCGGGCACTGGAACCTGAATCCAGCGCGTCTGCCTATTCCGCCACCCGCGCATGGGTGCTGCCGGTTGATGTTCTCACATGATCCGGGCTGTCTGTCCGGGTCTTGTGCGAGCGCCTTCCGACATCCAGAACACTAGCACGCTGACGGGGGTGCCTTCACACGCCTTTTCGCCGGTCCGCGGCCCGCCGGTAACCCGGGCCGCACCCCTCCGTGCCTCGGACATTCGCCGAGCACTGCCCAAAGGGTTCACACTCGCGGTAGCCGCAAACAGGAGCGGGGTCCCACCCGGCCCGCCTCCATGCCGGCCGGACTGGGCCGGCGCGTGCGCCATGTCCGACTCCGGCCCCCGCCCGGCGGGACTGGTCGGCGGTTGCGGGACACTGTCTTAGGGGCACATCTACGATCGCAGTGCACGAGCAGTGGGCAAGGAGCAAGCAAGCACCGGGCAACCCTGTGAGGGGCGACACTCGTCCTCAAGGCGGGAAAGGGGAACCAGCCGATTTCCCGACGCGTGGATACGATCAGTAAGCAGTATCAGGGCGACTCGATCAGGACGACCCCGACGAAGACTGAGGAAGGAGGTGCCCCGTGGGAGTACTGAAGCGTTTCGAGCAGCGTCTCGAAGGTCTCGTCAACGGCACCTTCGCCAAGGTGTTCAAGTCCGAAGTGCAGCCCGTTGAGATCGCCGGCGCGCTGCAGCGCGAGTGCGACAACAACGCCACCATCTGGAACCGCGACCGCACGGTCGTCCCCAACGACTTCATCGTCGAGCTGAGCACCCCCGACTACGAGCGGCTGAGCCCCTACAGCGGGCAGCTCGGCGACGAGCTCTCCAGCATGGTCCGCGACTACGCCAAGCAGCAGCGCTACACCTTCATGGGCTCGATCAAGGTCCATCTGGAGAAGGCCGACGATCTCGACACCGGCCTGTACCGCGTCCGCAGCCGCACGCTCGCCTCCAGCTCGTCCCAGGACCAGCCCGGGCCGGCGGCTCCCCAGCGCGCCGCGGCGCCCAGTGGCGGCCGTCCCGGCGGCGGCCACGTGAGCCCGCCCCCCATGCCTTCGTCCCCGCCCCCCGGCGGCGCACAGCCCGTACCCCGTGCGGCACCGCCCGGTGCAGGACCGCAGCCACACGCGCAGACCAGGCGCTGGATCGAGATCAACGGCACCCGCCACCAGATCTCGCGCCCGACGCTCGTGCTGGGCCGCAGCACCGACGCTGACGTACGGATCGACGACCCGGGTGTCTCCCGGCGTCATTGTGAGATCCGGGTCGGAACGCCCCCCATGATCCAGGATCTGGGTTCCACGAACGGCATCGTGGTAGACGGGCAGCACACCACTCGCGCTAATCTCCGCGACGGCTCGCGGATTGTCGTGGGCAGTACCACCATCGTTTACCGGCAAGCCGAAGGGTGAAGCGGGGGCAATGTCAGAGCTGACCCTCACGGTCATGCGGTTGGGTTTCCTCGCCGTACTGTGGCTGTTCGTCATCGTGGCCGTTCAGGTCATCCGCAGCGATCTGTTCGGCACGCGCGTCACACAGCGCGGTGCCGCCCGGCGCGGCGGACAGGAAGCGCGTACGCAGCGTCAGGCTGCGCCGCCACAGCAACAGCAGCGCCGCCAGGAAGGCGGCCGCGGCAACAACCGTCAGCGGCGCGGAGCGCCCACCAAGCTGGTGGTCTCCGAAGGATCGCTGACCGGCACCACCGTCGCCCTCCAAGGCCAGACCATCTCCCTGGGCCGTGCACACGACTCCACGATCGTGCTGGACGACGACTACGCGTCCAGCAGGCATGCCAGGATCTACCCGGACCGTGACGGCCAGTGGATCGTCGAGGATCTCGGTTCCACCAACGGCACGTACCTGGACCGGACCCGACTGACGACCCCGACACCGATTCCGCTGGGAGCCCCGATCCGCATCGGCAAGACCGTCATCGAGCTGCGGAAGTAGTACGACAATGAGCGAGCGGAGCGAGCGAGCCGCGGCGGTCCACTCGGCGGACCCGGGCGTGCTCCCGACCGGAGGGTGGGCAGTGTGGCTCGACGAGACCGGCTGTACCCCGAGCCGACGGGTGAGGTGCACATGAGCTTGTCACTGCGCTTCGCCGCCGGATCGCACAAGGGCATGATTCGCGAGGGCAACGAGGATTCCGGCTACGCCGGGCCACGGCTGCTCGCGATCGCCGACGGCATGGGCGGCCAGGCCGCCGGTGAGGTCGCCTCCTCCGAGGTGATCTCCACGCTCGTCCAGCTCGACGACGACGTCCCCGGCTCCGACCTCCTCACCTCCCTGGGCACGGCCGTACAGCGCGCCAATGACCAGCTGCGGGAGATGGTCGAGGAGGACCCCCAGCTGGAGGGCATGGGCACGACCCTGACCGCCCTGCTGTGGACCGGGCAGCGGCTCGGCCTCGTCCACGTCGGTGACTCGCGTGCGTATCTGCTGCGCGACGGCGGGCTGACCCAGATCACCCAGGACCACACCTGGGTGCAGCGGCTGGTCGACGAGGGCCGGATCACCGAAGAGGAAGCCACCACCCATCCGCAGCGCTCGCTGCTGATGCGTGCGCTGGGCAGCGGCGACCACGTCGAGCCCGATCTGTCGATCCGCGAGGTGCGGGCCGGCGACCGGTATCTGATCTGCTCGGACGGACTGTCCGGGGTGGTCAGCCACCAGACGCTGGAAGAGACCCTCGCCAGCTACCACGGGCCGCACGAGACCGTGCAGGAGCTGATCCAGCTCGCCCTGCGCGGTGGCGGACCCGACAACATCACGTGCATCGTCGCCGACGTCCTGGACGTGGACGGCAACGACACGATGGCCGGCCAGCTCAACGACACCCCGGTCATCGTCGGCGCCGTCGCGGAGAACCAGCACCAGCTCAGCGACCCGAGCACGCTGCAGACCCCCGCCGCGCGGGCCGCCGAGCTCGGCCGGCCGGGCGGGCAGCCGTCCGCGCCCGGTGGTGCCTTCGGACCACCCGGCAGCGGTGAGCACGAGGTCGGCGGGCCGCCGCAGGGCTCGTTCGGCGCGTTCATCGACGAGGACTTCGTCAAGCCGCGCCGGCGCGGGCGGTGGCTCAAGCGGTCGCTGTTCATCGCGCTGGCGCTGGCCGTCGTCGGCGGCGGGTGCTACGCGGGCTACAACTGGACGCAGACCCAGTACTTCGTCGGCGCCAAGGACAACCACATCGCGCTCTACCGGGGCATCAGCCAGGACCTCGCGTGGATAAAGCTCAACGACGTGGACGAGGACCATCCCGAGATCGAACTCAAGTACCTGCCGCTGTACCAGCGCAACCAGGTCAAGGAGACGATCGCGGTCGACAGCCGTACGCAGGCCGGCGAAAAAGTCACCGAACTGAACAACCAGGCCAATGCCTGCCGTACTAAGGAGCAGCGGGAGGCAGCCGAACGCGAGGCGGCGCGTCACCCGGGCAAGGGCCAGGCCGGCACGCCATCCAAGCCAGGCTCCCCGTCCAAGCCCGGTACCCCGTCGAAGTCCGGCACGCCGAGCACCCGGCCCGGCTCCACCGGCAAGGCGGGTAACGACAGCGGCACCGGTGCGGCCGGCACGCTGGCGGCGACCGTAACTCCGAAACCCACACCCAGCACCAGCCAGGCCGCCCCCTCCGAGGAGCAGAAGCAGCTGGAAAAAAATTGCAGCACCCAGCAGTGAGGGCGTAGGGGGCCGTAGATCTCATGAGCAGCACCACCAACACCACCACCATTGGCACCATCGGAGCCCCGAGCCGCCGCAACACCGAACTGGCGATGCTCGTCTTCGCGGTGCTGATTCCGGTGTTCGCGTACGTCAACGTCGGTCTGGCGAAGGACGGTTCGGTTCCGGCCGGTGTCCTGGGCTACAGCCTCGGCCTGGGTCTGCTGGCCGGCGTCGCCCATCTCGTCGTCCGCAAGTGGGCGCCGTACGCCGATCCGCTGATGCTGCCCATCGCCACCCTGCTCAACGGGCTGGGACTGATCTTCATCTGGCGGCTGGACCAGGAGCCCTCGCTCGGCAAGGCGATGGCGCCCAACCAGCTGATGTGGTCGACCCTCGGCGTCGCCTTCTTCCTCGCGATCCTGATCTTCCTCAAGGACCACCGCGTCCTGCAGCGCTACACCTACATCTCGATGGTGGTCGCGCTGGTGCTGCTGGTCGCGCCGGTGTTCTTCCCCGGTGTGAACGGCGCGAAGATCTGGATCACGATTCCGGGCCTCGGCTCGCTGCAGCCCGGTGAGTTCGCAAAGATCATCATCGCGATCTTCTTCGCCGGCTATCTGATGGTGAAGCGGGACGCGCTGGCGCTGGCCAGCCGCCGCTTCATGGGGCTCTACCTCCCGCGCGGCCGTGACCTCGGACCCATCCTCGTCATCTGGGCGCTGAGCCTGATGATCCTGGTCTTCGAGACCGACCTGGGTACCTCGCTGCTGTTCTTCGGCCTGTTCGTCGTGATGCTGTACGTGGCCACCGAGCGCACCAGCTGGATCGTGTTCGGTCTGCTGCTCAGCGCCGGCGGCGCGGTCGCGGTGGCGACGTTCGAGTCGCACGTCCAGACGCGTGTCCACAACTGGCTCAACCCGCTGGAGCTGGCCAACGGCGGTGTCACCGAAACCGCCCAGGCGATGTACTCCTTCGGCTCCGGCGGCATCCTCGGCTCCGGTATGGGCCAGGGCTACTCCCGCCTCATCCTGGGCATCGCGCCGAAGAGTGACTACATCCTCGCCACGGTCGGTGAGGAGGTCGGGCTCGCCGGGCTGATGGCCATCCTGCTGCTGTACGGCCTGCTGATCGAGCGCGGTATCCGTACGGCGCTGGCCGCCCGCGACCCGTTCGGCAAGCTGCTGGCGATCGGCCTGTCCGGCGCCTTCGCCCTGCAGGTCTTCGTCGTCGCCGGTGGTGTGACGGGCCTGATCCCGCTGACGGGTATGACGATGCCGTTCCTCGCCCAGGGTGGCTCGTCCGTGATCGCCAACTGGGCACTGGTCGCCATCCTGCTCCGGATCAGCGACACGGCGCGTCGTCCGGCGCCGGCACCCGCCCCGTCCACCGACGCCGAGATGACCCAGGTGGTCCGACCGTGAACAAGCCCCTGCGCCGGGTCGCGATCTTCTGCGGCCTGCTCGTCCTCGCTCTGCTCGTCCGCGTCAACTGGGTGCAGTTCGTCCAGGGTGACTCGCTCAAGAACGACCCGCACAACCGCCGGGTCGCCATCGAGCGCTACAGCACACCGCGCGGGAACATCATCGTCGACGGCAAGGCAATCACCGGCTCCACGACCACCGACAGCGGCGACTTCAAGTACAAGCGCACGTACAAGAACGGCAAGATGTGGGCGCCGGTCACCGGCTACGCCTCGCAGGCCTTCGACGCCAACCAGCTCGAGAAGCTCAACGACGGCATCCTCACCGGCACCGACGACAGGCTCTTCTTCAGCCGCACGGTCGACATGTTCACCGGCGGCAAGCAGAAGGGCGGCAACGTGGTGACCACCCTCGACGCCAAGGCCCAGAAGGCCGCCTTCGACGGCCTCGGCAACCAGAAGGGCGCGGTCGCCGCGATCAACCCGGAGACCGGCGCGATCCTGGCTCTGGCCAGCACCCCGTCCTACGACCCGTCCACCTTCGCGGGGATGAGCGACAAGGACGCCAAGGCGTACAGCGCGCTGCAGAAGAAGAGCGACCCCGACGAGCCGATGCTCAACCGGGCGCTGCGCCAGACCTACCCGCCCGGCTCCACCTTCAAGGTCGTCACGGCCTCGGCAGCGCTGGAGAACGGGCTCTACAACGACGTCGACTCCAAGACCAACTCGCCGCTGCCCTACACGCTCCCGGACACCTCGGGCCTCAAGTTGCAGAACGAGGGCAACATCCCCTGCGAGAACGCCAGCCTGCGTGAGGCGCTGCGCTACTCCTGCAACACGGTGTTCGGCAAGGTCAGCGCGGACCTCGGCAACAAGAAGATGAAGGCCGAGGCGGAGAAGTTCGGCTTCAACGACCCGGGGATCAACACTCCGGTCCGCGCCTCGGAGAGCATCTTCCCCGAGGACAACCGGCCGCAGAACGCGATGGCGGGCATCGGCCAGGCCTCCAACCGCGCCACGCCGCTGCAGATGGCCATGGTCGCCTCGGCGGTCGCCAACGGCGGCAAGCTGATGAAGCCGTACATGGTCGACCAGCTGGTCGCGCCGAACCTCAATGTCGTCCAGCAGCACACGCCGCAGGAGATGAGCCGGCCGCTCAGCCCGGAGAACGCCGACAAGGTCCAGAGCATCATGGAGACCGTGGTCAAGCAGGGCACGGGAACCAACGCCCAGATCCCCGGCGTCACAGTCGGCGGTAAGACCGGTACCGCGCAGCACGGCGAGAACAACAAGGACAACCCGTACGCCTGGTTCATCTCCTACGCGAAGACCGACAAGGGCACCCCCGTCGCGGTCGCCGTCGTCATTGAGGGATCCGACACTCTTCGCGACGACATCGCCGGCGGAAAGCTTGCAGCTCCGGTCGCGAAGCGCGTCATGGAGGCAGTACTCGAAGGCGAGAAGTGACTCGGGTCATGCCAATACCGGTCACGTATCAGGTTGCGGCACCGGCCCGGTCCGGTACGGCGTGCCGGGTACGGTATGCCCGGACAGCACACCGCCGGACCACACACCGGTGCGGTCGGGACTGACGGAGAGGGCTGGAGAAGCTTATGGAAGAGCCGCGTCGCCTCGGCGGCCGGTACGAGCTGGGCTCGGTGCTCGGCCGCGGTGGCATGGCCGAGGTGTACCTCGCGCATGACACCCGCCTGGGCCGCACCGTAGCTGTGAAGACGCTACGGGTGGACCTCGCCCGTGATCCGTCCTTCCAGGCCCGGTTCCGCCGTGAGGCCCAGTCGGCCGCCTCGCTGAACCATCCGTCGATCGTCGCGGTCTACGACACCGGCGAGGACTACGTCGACGGTGTCTCGATCCCGTACATCGTCATGGAGTACGTCGACGGCTCCACGCTGCGTGAGCTTTTGCACTCCGGAAGAAAGCTGCTGCCCGAGCGGTCGCTGGAGATGACCACCGGTGTCCTCCAGGCGCTGGAGTACTCCCACCGGGCCGGCATCGTCCACCGCGACATCAAGCCGGCCAACGTCATGCTGACGCGCACCGGCCAGGTCAAGGTCATGGACTTCGGTATCGCCCGCGCGATGGGCGATGCCGGTATGACGATGACGCAGACCGCTGCGGTCATCGGCACGGCGCAGTACCTCTCGCCCGAGCAGGCCAAGGGTGAACAGGTCGACGCCCGCTCCGACCTGTACTCCACCGGCTGTCTGCTCTACGAGCTGCTCACCGTGCGGCCGCCGTTCGTCGGTGACTCGCCGGTCGCGGTGGCCTATCAGCATGTCCGCGAGGAGCCGCAGAAGCCGAGCAACTTCGACCCCGAGATCACGCCGGAGATGGACGCCATCGTCCTGAAGGCGCTGGTCAAGGACCCGGACTATCGCTATCAGTCGGCCGACGAGATGCGGGCCGACATCGAGGCGGCGCTGGACGGCCAGCCGGTCGCGGCGGCCTCCGCCATGGGCGCGGCCGGCTACGACCAGGACCAGCCGACCACCATGCTGCGGCCGCAGGACCCGGCCGGCCAGACCTCCATGCTCCCGCCGATGAACCCGGACGACGGGGGCTACGGCTACGACGACCGCGGCGACCGGCGCCGTGGTGGCGGCCAGAAGAAGAGCAACACCTCGACGATCCTGCTGGTGCTGGCCGCCGTCCTCGTCCTGGTCGGTGCGATCTTCATCGGCAAGGCGATGTTCACCAACAGCAACAAGGGCGGCACGACGCCGGTCCCCAACCTCGTCGGCAAGACCCTCAAGGATGCCAAGGCGTCCGGCAGGAACGGCGGCTTCAAGGTCGCCGAGGGAGGCCGCAAGTCCTGCGACAACGTCAAGAAGGGCCAGATCACCGAGCAGGATCGGACGGCCGGCAGCCAGATCGACAAGAACTCCACGATCACCGTCAAGCTGTGCACGGGCCAGCAGAAGATCTCGGTTCCCAGTGTGACGGGTCTGACCGAGGACCAGGCGCGCTCGGACCTCCAGGAAAAGGGCTTCACCAACATCGTCAGCAAGCCCGTGACCTCCGACCGTGACCCCGGTACCGTCGCGGACCAGGACCCTAACGCGAACTCCCAGCGGACCAAGGGCACCAAGATCACGCTGTCCATCGCCGCGGAGAGCCCGAAGCAGAACGTCCCGGACGTCAAGGGCCAGGACTTCCAGGCGGCCCAGCAGCAGCTGCAGGACCTGGGCTTCCAGGTCGCCAAGAACGAGCAGGAAGTCACCGACCCCAACCAGGTCGGCAAGGTGATCAGCCAGAGCCCGGAGGGCAACACCAAGGCCGAGGAGAAGTCCACGGTGACCCTCACGGTCGGCAAGGCAGGGGCTCAGACACCGGTTCCGGGTGTGGTCGGCCAGACCCTGAAGGATGCGAAGCAGGCGCTGCAGCAGGCCGGCTTCACCAACATCCAGGTCGCCGGCGGCAGTCCGCAGGACGACAACTCCCGCGTGATCAAGCAGGACCCGCAGGCGCCGACACCGTCCGACCCGAAGACCACCACCGTGACGCTGACCACCATCGGTGGCGGTGGCGGCAACGGCAACGGGGGCAATGACGGCGGTGGCGGCATCTTCGGCGGACCGTTCGGAGGCAAGAACTAGCCCCGTACCGACGAGGCAGCACAAAGCCCCGGCGCCCTGGGAAGGGTGCCGGGGCTTTCCCGTTGCCGCATCGGGCGCAGGGGCGGAGCGCCGGGCGGGCCTGGGACGCGCCCGGCCGTCCCGCCTGGTCCTAGCGGAGTTCCTTCGGGAGGGTGCGGTCCGCGTCGACCTTCTCGGTGCGCTCCAGCTCGCCCCAGACGATGAAGCGGTAGTTCGAGGTGTAGACCGGGGTGCAGGTCGTGAGGGTGATGAAGCGGCCCGCCTTGCGCTTGCCGGATTCCTTCGGGACGTCGTCGAGGACGTCCACGTTGTACTTCGAGGTCTCGGGCAGCGTCGCGAACACCTTGTAGACGTACCAGGTGTCCTTCGTCTCGAAGACGATCGGGTCGCCGTCCTTGATCTTGTCGATGTTGTGGAACTTCGCGCCGTGGCCGTCGCGGTGCGCGGCGAGGGTGAAGTTGCCCTTCTTGTCCTCCGGCAGCCCCGACTTGACCGGCTTGGTGTAGTAACCGGCCACGCCCTCGTTGAGGACCTCGGCGTCGGTGCCCTTCTTGACCAGCACCTCGCCGTTGTCCATCGCCGGTACGTGCAGAAAGCCGATGCCGTCCTTGGTGTCCAGCTTCCCCGGCCCCTTGGGCCCGCTGCTCGCCCAGTGCTTGCGCACCTGGTCGCCCTGCTGGTGCGCCGCGCGGTCGGCGAGGACGTTGGTCCACCACAGCGAGTAGGCAACGAACAGACCCAGGATCAGCCCGGCCGTGATCAGCAGTTCACCGATGACGCTGATGACGGCGGCGATGGTCCTGCGCACCCGGCGCGGCTTGGGCGGCGGCGCGGACCGGTCGCATTCCTCGTCGGTTCCGGTTGCAGTCACCGCGTAGCACCCCTCTTATGTTCGCTCAGCCGGCGAGCGCATCCGGTTTGCCCTTGCTCCGCGGCCGCTCGTCGACCATCTTGCCCCAGACGATCATCCGAAAGGTACTGGTGAACTCCGGGGTACAGGTCGTCAGGGTGATGTAGCGGCCGGGCCCGGTGAATCCCGACCCGGGCGGCACGGGGCCGATCACGCTGGTGTTGCTCGGAGACGTCTGCGGGAGGATGCTCTCCATCTCGTACGTGTAGTACGAGCTCTGCGTCTCGACGATGATCTTGTCGCCCTTGGTGAGCCTGTTGATATAGCGGAACGGCTCGCCGTGCGTGTTGCGATGCGCCGCGACCGCGAAGTTGCCCTTCTTGTCCCAGGGCATCGCCGTCTTGATCCCGCTGTTCTTGTCGTAGTGACCGACCATGCCGTGGTCCAGCACCTGGTGCTTGTCGATGCCCTCGGCTATCGGAGCCTTCACATCCAGCTTGGGGATATACATGATCCCGAAGCGCTCACCGTCCGCGAGATTCTTCTTCTCGCCGCCGCCCTTGTCCCACTCGTGCTGCAGGTTGTTCGCAGCGCCACCGGCCTCCTGTTCGGCCATCACATTCGTCCACCACAGCTGATAAGTGACGAACAGCAGCATCAGCACGCCGAGGGTGATGAACACCTCGCCCAGCGCGCGGCTGGCGATCAGGCTGGGGCTGTCCTTGGCGGCTCGCGCGGCCTGCCGGGCCTCCAGCCGGGACATGGGGGCGGGCGCCGCTTCAGAAGCTGTCGCAGCGGCCGCTGTGGCGGCGGTCGCACCGCTGTGGCGCCCGCGCCTGCCGCCCCGCTTGGCAGCCTCCTGAGCGGCCTTGCGCCGGGCCGCTCGCCCTCCGGACGCCGGGGCCGATGTCGACGCCTCGGTTTCACGTGAAACCGAGGCGTCGGTTTCACGTGAAACGCTCTCTCCGTCGGACTTCTCGGCCTGACGCAGTGCCATGGTCTCGTTGTCGTCCAGCCACGGTGTGGCGGCAGCTGCCGCGGCCGGAGCGGGGCTCACGGCCGGCGCGGGTGCGGGCGGTGCCGGTGCCTCCGGCGCGGCATAGGGCTGCGATATCGGCTCGGTCGACGCGGGACGGGAGTCATAGCCGGAGCCGTAGCCCTGGCCGTAGGCGGCCGTCTCGGCGCCCTGCGACTGCCGGTCCGGCTGGGACGGCCCTTCCGGCTCCAGATGCGGCCGGAACCACGGTGAGCCCTGTCTCCCGTCCTCCTGAGCCGCCTTGCCCCGCCGTCGCCCCCGGCCCGGCTGTCCGTACGGAGCGGGCCCGGGTGCCGGTGCCGCCTGGCCCGGCAGTGGATCGTTCAGCGGGTCGTCGAGCTGCTCCACCGCCGCCTCGAACGCATCGGGCTGCCCGTACGGATCCTGGGATCCGCGCGGCTCCTGCGGCCCGTACGACCGCTGCGGGTCGTTCGGATCGTAGGACCTCCCTTCACGCTCGGGGCGCAGGGCGGTCACGCGCCGGCCTTGCCGACCACCGGGGCGAGCCCCGTCGAGCGCTCCACAGCTCCCGCGTCGCCGCATTCGACGAGCCAGTTGGCCAGCATCCGGTGCCCCCACTCGGTCAGTACCGACTCGGGGTGGAACTGCACGCCCTCGACCGGTAGTTCGCGGTGCCGCAGGCCCATCACGATCCGCCCGCCGGGGACGTCCTCGGCCTCCGTCCAGGAGGTGACGATCAGTTCGTCGGGGACGGTGTCCGGTTCCACGGCGAGGGAGTGGTAGCGGGTGGCGGTGAACGGGGAGGGCAGACCGGCGAAGACACCGACGCCCTCGTGGAGGACTGGCGAGGTCTTGCCGTGCAGCAGCTCGGGCGCCCGGTCCACCACGCCGCCGTAGGCGACCGCCATCGACTGCATGCCCAGGCACACGCCGAAGACCGGGACGCCGGTTTCCGCGCAGTGCCGGACCATGTCGACGCAGACGCCGGCCTGCTCGGGTGTGCCGGGACCGGGCGACAGCAGCACTCCGTCGAAACCGTCCTGAGCGTGCCGCGGCGCGACCTCGTCGTTGCGCAGCACCTCACATTCGGCACCCAGTTGGTAGAGGTACTGGACGAGGTTGAAGACGAAGCTGTCGTAGTTGTCGACGACGAGAATCCGTGCGGTCATCGGACGGCTGCCATCCCTTGGTCGACAGTGACGTCGTTGAAGGGGAGCAACGGCTCCGCCCACGGAAAGACGTACTGGAAGAGTACGAAGACGACCGCCAGCGCGAGCACCAGGGAAATCAGCGCCTTCACCCATGTGTTGCCCGGCAGATGCCGCCAGATCCAGCCGTACATGCTGTCGCTGTCCCCTTGCCGATGCCGATGACGATGACGATTGCGACACCAGAGTAAAGGGAGAGGGCGGGCACAGGTGGGTCAGCCGGTCAAAGCCGATGGCCTTCCCTGTGCCACGGGTTGGGTGGAATCCAGATGCGCCCAGACGATCAGCCGGTGGCTATGGCCCCATTCCGGCTCGCAGGTCGTCAGCGTGAGATAGCGGCCGGGGCCGTTGAAACCGGACTTCCGCGGTACGGGGTCGATCACCCCGACGTCGCCGGGCAGCGTCGTATAGGGCCGGTTGTCGATGCGGTAGGTGAACCAGGTCGCGCCGTCGGTCAGCACCACGGCGTCGCCGGGGCGCAGCCGTGGGAAGTCCTTGAAGGGGTCGCCGTAGGTGCGGCGGTGGCCGGCGACGGCGAAGTTGCCGGTCTCGCCGAGGCGCGCGGTGCGGTCGTAATGGCCGAGACCGCGCTGGAGGACGTCGGTCGCGATGCCTTCGAGCACGGGCTTGGTCCAGTCGGCGCCCAGACGCGGGATGTACATGACCGCGAAGGAAGCGCCTGAGGCATAGCGGCGGGGCGCGGCGGCCGGTGCGGGGGTGCTGCCGGGGGCCGGCTTCCCGTCGGGCGCCTGCTTGCCGCCGGGCCCGGTGACGGAACCCGTCGACCACTGGTGCTGGAGCTTGCCGATCTCGCCGTCCATGGCGCTGTCGGCCCGCACCCCGGTCCAGAAGAGGAGATAGGCCACGAACAGCACGATCAGCGCGCCGACGGTGACACAGACCTCGCTGAGCGTCCGCACGATCCACCGCACCGCCGTCCGGCCCCGCAGCGTCATTCGGCCCCGCCCCTCCCGCCGCCCCGCGGCGTGCGGGCTACGGCTTCACAGGCTGTGCGTAGTGGAGATCCACTGTGCCGGAGTAGCCGGGAAGAGTCACCGCCTCGTGCTGGTCGACTTTCCAGCCCAGGCCGTAGGCGTTCACGTACTGGAGGTAGTTCTGGATGGCGGGGGAGGCGGTCAGCGCGTTGATGAGGGCCTCGCGGTCGCCGACGGCGGTGACCTTGTACGGCGGGGAGTAGACCCGGCCCTGGAGGATCAGGGTGTTGCCGACGCAGCGCACCGCACTGGTGGAGATCAGCCGCTGGTCCATGACCTTGATGCCCTTGGCACCGCCCTGCCACAGGGCGTTCACCACGGCCTGCAGGTCCTGCTGGTGGATGACCAGGTCGTTGGGCTGCGGCTGGGGCACGCCGGGGATCTTGGCGGTGGCGTTCGGCGGGGCGTCGGTGAGCGTGACCGTCACGCCCCCGCCCTTCACCGGCTTGGTGCCGGCGTTCTTCTCCAGTGCCTTGACCTTGGCTTCCTCGGCCTTGGAGTTGCCGTTGTCGCGCCGTGCGAGGGCATCGACATCCGCCCGCAGGGTGGCGTTGCGGTCGTCCTGGGAGCCGTTCTTGTGGCTACGCTCCTGGATGAGGTCGGACAGCCGCAGCATCGAGTCGTCCGAGCGCAGATTCGTGCCCCGTGCGGTGTCGAAGCTCAGCCAGAACAGCAACCCGGCGAGTGCGAATACGATGAGGGTGAGAAACCGCACGGGCCGCAGGCGAGCACGAGTGGGGCGGTCGGGGGAGTCAGCGGAATTGCTCAACGTACCCTTACTCCTTACGGCGCCACGGAAGCACTACGCTAACGGACGCCCGGGAAAAGGAATCCGCTCCCCACCGCGTCCGTGCCCCGGCACACATCTCGTACCTGCCCGCGGATGGGGGCACCGCCCGCTCGAGCCAAGCCGAGAGCGGGGGAGCAGCGCATCGACAGGAGAGTTCCTCGTGCCGAAGTCACGGATCCGCAAGAAGGACGACTTCACGCCGCCGCCGGCGAAGACCACCAATCTGAAGATGAGCTCAGGCCGCGGTTGGGTGGCGCCACTGATGCTGGCGATGTTCCTCATCGGGCTGGTGTGGATCGTGATGTTCTACGTGTCCGAGGGCGATCTGCCGATCGCGGCCATGGGCAACTGGAACATTGTGTGTGGCTTCGGCTTCATCGCGGTGGGCTTCGGCGTATCCACCCAGTGGAAGTAGCGCAAGCCCTGCCCAAGGCCATCCACACGGTTATCCACAGCCGGGGAAAACTTCAGAAGATCTGTGGATAACCTTCCGGAGGTTGACGCCGGTGTGATCGGCGGCCCCCTCTCCCGGGCTGCGCCTCCCCGCATCCTTGCTGGGGAAACGCAGGTCAGGGCGGGCTGGAGCGGATGTCCCGCACAGCATGCACAAGATCGGCCACGCACTGTGGACAACTGGGCGGAACGGGCTCCTCAGCCCACCAGCTGAAGGGTCCGTACCCCCACCACCGCGACGATCGCGAGCAGCGCGACCACACAGGTCGCGATATGCACCAGGGTCCGGCGGTCACGCGGCGCATGCACCATCCCGAACGCCACCGCGGCACCCACCACCAGGCCGCCGACATGCGCCTGCCAGGCGATGTTCGGCCACAGGAACGTGAAGACCAGGTTGAGGCCGAGCAGGATCAGCACCGGCTTCATGTCGTAATTCAGCCGCCGCAGCAGCACCGCGGTCGCGCCGAGCAGCCCGAAGATCGCGCCGGATGCACCCAGCGAAGGCTGGTTCTGCGCGGCGAGGAGATACGACAGGGCGCTGCCGCCCAGACCGGCCAGCAGATAGAGCGCGATGAACCGCAGCCGCCCGAGCGCCGCTTCCAGGGGCGGCCCCAGCCACCACAGCGACAGCATGTTGAAGGCGATGTGCGGGATCTGCTGGTGCAGGAACATCGCGGTCAGCAGGCGGTACCACTCGCCCTCGGCGACACCGACGAGCTGAAAGCGGCTCGGGTCGGCGGCGAGCCCCACCAGGTCGAGACGGCCGGGCAGCCAGCTCGTGTCGCCGCCGGTCACCAGGACGGCGATGAACACGGCGACGTTCAGGCCCAGCAGGATCTTGGTGATCAGCCGCGGATCGGCCGCGATCGTGCCGCCCGCGATCGTGCGCGGCGCCGTCGCCTGCCGCGCATGGCCGGTGCCGCTGCCGCCGCGTACACAGTCCGAGCACTGGAAGCCGACCGAGGCGCTGACCATGCACTCCGGGCATATGGGCTTGTCGCAGCGGGTGCAACGGATGCCGGTCGGGCGGTCCGGGTGGCGGTAGCAGCCCGGCAGGCCGTCGTTACCCTGCGCGTCCTGCGGCTTCTGTGGGCTGCCTGGCACCTGGTCCATCCGTCCCTCGTCCTCTTCTCCGTCCGGGCGCATGAACAATCCACCCCGCGCGCACGACCCCGTCCCGGACGAGCCTCGCGCCCCGCCTGAAGTACGACCGGGCG
Source organism: Streptomyces sp. NPDC054786 (assembly GCF_053611685.1). NCBI lineage: Bacteria > Bacillati > Actinomycetota > Actinomycetes > Kitasatosporales > Streptomycetaceae > Streptomyces > Streptomyces sp. NPDC054786. Next base: position 105,888 of record NZ_JBSHAW010000001.1, read on the forward strand.
GGGCGCAATGGTTCCCCGGACCCGGCCGGGGCGCAAGACGCGGCTCAGCGGGTCTCGATGACCACCGACTCGATGACGACGTCCTGGACGGGACGGTCGGTGCGCGGGTTGGTCTGGGTGCCGGCGATGGTGTCGACGACCTTCTTGCTCGCCTCGTTGCTGACCTCACCGAAGATGGTGTGCTTGCCGGTCAGCCACGCCGTCGCGCCGACGGTGACGAAGAACTGCGAGCCGTTCGTGCCCGGACCGGCGTTGGCCATGGCCAGCAGGTACGGCTTGTTGAAGGCCAGGTCGGGGTGGAACTCGTCCCCGAACTCGTAACCGGGGCCGCCGGTGCCGTTGCCCAGCGGGTCGCCACCCTGGATCATGAAACCGCTGATCACCCGGTGGAAGACGGTGCCGTCGTACAGCCGGTCCGTGGACTTCTTGCCGGTCGCCGGGTGGGTCCACTCCCGCTCACCATTGGCGAGCTCGACGAAGTTCTTGACCGTCTTGGGTGCATGGTTCGGCAGGAGCCGAATCTCGATGTCGCCCTGGTTCGTCTTCAGGGTGGCGTAGAGCTGCTCAGCCACGATCTACCTTCCATAAGTCTTCGCTGACGGTTCCCGATCCTCGCATGAACCGGCCCTCCCGCGGCCCGTCCACGGCCCGTCACCGAGCTCCGCGCCGCGTTTCGCCGTCGCCCGGTCATGGCCCCTCCACGGGCCCCGCGCCGCTCCGTGCGTGCCGTCCGGTCATTGCCTCTTGACAGCTTTCGTACTGATTTCCTGCCCCCGAAGCGGAAAATCGTGGCATTGTCGTCCACAAGGCTCCGGAAGGTCCGCAATGACCCGGATGCCCGCTCGCACATGCTGTACGGCGCATGAGCGGGCATGATCTTCAAACGGGTGGACAGGCGATACAGCAGACACGGGGGACAAGCCCCCAAGCCCCGGACACGCCGCCGAGGAGGAGGATCCCGTGACCCGCAAGGACAGCGTGCGCGCCGCGACCGGTACGGCCAAGGACAGCGTGCGGCACGCCGCGGAGGTGGTGGCCCCTTATGCCGGTACGGCCAAGGACGCCGCCGTGCACTTCGCTCACGAAGCTCGGACGCGCGCGGCTCCCAAGGTGGCCGAGGCCGCCCACCAGGCACGCACGCAGTACGACACGCATCTGCACCCGCGTATCGAGCACGCCCGTGGCACGCTCCCGCCCAAGGTGGACGCGGCGGCGACCCGTGCGGCCTGCCGGACCCGCAAGGCGGCCCGCCATGCAGCTGACTACACGGCGCCGCGGCTGGAGAACGCCGTGACCCACGCGCGTGCCGCGGCCGAACCGGTCCGCGAGGAAGCCCTGGCCCGCGGCACCGCCGCGCTCGCCGCGCTCCGCGGACAGGTGACGGCCGCCGAGATCGCCAAGCTCCAGAAGAAGCACAACCGACGGGCCCGGCGCGGCAAGCTCGCCAAGCGCCTCGCCGTACTGGGCATCCTGGCCGGCGGTGCGGTCGCCGCCTGGAAGTGGTGGGACAAGCAGGCCAATCCGGACTGGCTGGTCGAGCCGCCGGCGCCCACCGAGGTCAGTGACCGCGGACGGCTGAGCGCGGTCGACGGCAGCGAGGGCGCCTCGCTCGACCCCGATGTCCAGGCCAAGCAGGCCGAGGCCGAGGCCGACGAACGCGGCGGCGGCACCACGGCCTGACCCCCGGACCGCAGGCACCTCACCGGGCCGTGTCCCCACCCCGTACGAGGGGCGGCGGGCACGGCCCGTTCGCGTACGGCCGGCAACGCTGCCTCCGCGGGCCGGCCAATACTCCGTCAGGACACACGAGACCCCGTCAGGTGCTCGACGGTTTCAGCGGCTTCCCGCTCCGTCGGGGTCACTCCGGGCCCGCGTGGGCACGCCGCATCGGCCGGCACGGTCAGGAGCGTCCGGGACGATGAATCTCCGCGTGCCACCGAGCTGAAGCGGCAGCCCGGCCGGGAGGTGCAGATCCACGGCAGCGCCGCGCTGGCCCAGTCCCTGCTGGCCGCCGGGCTGGTCGACACGTTGCGGCTCGCGATCGCCCCGGTCGTGGTGGGCCAAGGGTGCACCTCCTCGAATCGACGGGGGTTCCGGAGTACGGAACCTACGGGGGTGACACGTAGGCCGCGGGTCCGCGCGGGAGGTACCCGCGCCACGCACAAAAATGCCCCCGAAACCGCGTTTCCACAGTTCAGAGGGCACTTTCCGAGTGGAGCCTAGGGGAGTCGAACCCCTGACATCTGCCATGCAAAGACAGCGCTCTACCAACTGAGCTAAGGCCCCTTCGCGCACCAGGGTACCCGGTGTCCGACGGCTTTCCCGACCGGGTATCGCCGCACACCGTCGCTCTCCGTAGGATGCTTCGCGAGATTCGCGGCAGCGAACCGACCGGGGAGAACAGGGGAGACGGTATGGACGCAGCACAGCAGGAAGCCACCACGCGGGCCCGGGAGCTGCAGCGCAGTTGGTACGGGGAGCCTCTGGGTGCGCTGTTCCGCCGCCTGATCGACGATCTCGGCCTCAACCAGGCCCGGCTCGCCGCTGTGCTCGGTCTGTCGGCACCGATGCTGTCGCAGCTGATGAGCGGGCAGCGCGCAAAGATAGGCAACCCGGCCGTGGTGCAGCGGGTGCAGGCACTGCAGGATCTGGCCGGCCAGGTCGCCGACGGCAGCGTCAGTGCCGCCGAGGCCACCGACCGCATGGAGGAGATCAAGAAGACGGCGGGGGGATCGGTGCTCAACAACACCGCGCAGCAGACGTCGTCGACGGGGGCGACCACGGTGCGGCGCGTGGTGCGGGAGATCCAGTCGCTGCTGCGGTCGGTCTCCGACGCCGGGGACATCATCGATGCGGCGAACACCCTCGCCCCCGCTCACCCCGAACTGGCAGAGTTCCTCCGGGTCTACGGTGCCGGTCGCACCGCGGACGCGGTCGCCCACTACGAGGCGCACCAGAGTTAGCCACAGGGGACGTGGCGAGTTCAGAAGGCGGACGGGGCGCAATGGGTGAGATCTTCGCCGGTCGGTATGAGCTGATCGACCCGATCGGACGGGGCGGGGTGGGCGCGGTCTGGCGCGCCTGGGACGCCCGGCGCCGCCGCTACGTTGCCGCCAAGGTGCTGCAGCAGAGCGACGCACACACACTGCTGCGCTTCGTCCGCGAACAGGCACTGCGGATCGACCATCCGCATGTGCTGGCTCCGGCGAGCTGGGCCGCGGACGACGACAAGGTGCTGTTCACCATGGATCTGGTGAACGGTGGCTCGCTGGCACATCTGATCGGGGACTACGGCCCGCTGCCGCCGCGGTTCGTGTGTCTGCTCCTGGACCAACTGCTGGCCGGGCTGACCGCGGTGCATGCGGAGGGTGTGGTGCACCGTGACATCAAGCCGGCGAACATCCTGCTGGAGGCCACCGGCACCGGCCGGCCGCATCTGCGGCTGTCGGACTTCGGCATCGCGATGCGCAAGGGTGAGCCGCGGCTGACCGAGACCAACCTCGTGGTCGGCACGCCCGGTTACTTCGCTCCGGAGCAGCTGCTGGGCGCGGAACCGGACTTCCCCGCTGACCTGTTCGCGGTCGGCCTGGTCGCGCTCTATCTGATCACCGGCACCAAGCCGGACGCCGACGCCTTGATCCAGCACTTCGCCCGGCACGGCATCCCGAACGCGCCCGAGGGTGTGCCGGAGCCGCTGTGGCAGGTGCTGGCGTCCCTGGTGCACCCCGACCCGGAAGCCCGGTTCAGGACGGCCACGGGGGCCCGTAAGGCGGTCATCTCGACGGTCGAGCTGCTGCCGGACGCGACGATCGAGGAAGAGATCGTCGAAGTCTTCGACCACATAGGGCCGCTGCCGGCCGGCTTCGGGGCGAACGGGCCGCTGCGGACCAGGGAGGGCGACGGGCCCGCGACGGCCGGCGCCACCGCGGGCACCGCGACCACCGGGCAGGTGTCCATGTCGGACACCGGAAGCTTCCAGCTCGCCCCGCCGGAGCCGAGCACCCCGCCGACGCCCACCCCGCTGCCGATGCCGGGCGGTTCGCCGACCGCCCATGGCGGTTCGCCCACGGGTCAGGGCCATACGCCCACGGGCCACGGCGGTCCGGCTGCCGGCCACGGCAGTACACCCACCGGCCACGGCACCCCGGCCGGTCCCGCCGCGGCGTCCGGGACGGCCTCGACGCCTCCCCCGCCTCCGGCGCCCGCGTACGAGCCCACGGCCGCCGCCCCTCCGGAGCCGTCCGCGACCCGCCCCTATACGGCGGGCCCGCACCCGGTCCCGGGGCGGTCCCCGGTCGGCACCCCCGTTGCCGCCCGGGCCACGGCGCCGCCCGTCCCGTACAGGAGACCGGGACCGCCCCCGAAGGTCGCGATCCCGGTGCTGATCGTGGCGTTGCTGTGCATCGCGGTCGGCGTCTGGGCTCTGGTCGCCGCCTGAGGCGATGCCGCGGGCCGGTGCGACCCAAGGGCCCACGGCCCCCGGAAAGGCCCGCTACCAGCCCTGTGGCGGCCCGAACTGCGGCTTCTGCTGAGCCTGTTGGGTCGACCGTGTCGACTGTCCCGGCAAGGAGGGCTGATCGCCCGGACCGCCCGCTGCGACCGGTGCGGCCGACGCAAGGGCCGAGGACCGTCGCGCCGCCAGCGTCCACGCTCCCAGCCCCGCCAGCAGCACCACCCCCGTGCCGATCCCGGCGTAGGCCACCGTCATCAGGGTGCCGCTCTTCTCCGCCTCCTGTGCGGTCCGGCCCTTCTGCGCCGTCTCCCGGTCCTCCGGCGTGACGGAGAAGGCACCGGTCGGCCCGGCGTAGCCGGGCCCGGCCTCGGCGGCGCCGCGGACGTCCACCCGGAGGGTGAGCTCCGCGCCCTTGGGGAAGTACCGCGCGGCATCGGGGTGCAGGCTGACCTCGAGGTAGTACCAGCCCGCGAACCGCATTGCGCTGACCGAGTCGGTCGAGTTGAAGCGGTTGCCGTACTCGACGGGCGCCGTGAAATCCTTCGCAGCGGCCGGCTTCCCGGTGTACGAGACGAAATGGACGTCGTCGACCGCACCGCGCGCCGGATTGTAGACACCCAGCCCGAGCATCCGGGCGAGGAAGCCGGAGGCCCCGGAGGGTGCATTGGGCAGCTCCGCGGTCAGGTTGAGCCGCTGTCCCCAGTCCACCGGAACGCGGTAGAAGCGGGTCTCGCCCGGGGTGATCCGGTCCTTCCATACGCCGGAGTCGACCGCACCCGCGTCGTTGAAGCCGGTGCCGCCCTTGGCACTGCGCCTGGTGGTGTCCGTACGCGGTGCGGGCGTGGCGGTGCTCCAACTGCCCTGACCCGGCTGGGCGGGGGTGCTGCCCTTGAGCGGGGGCTCGTCGAGGTAGTCCAGTTCGATCGGCCAGGTGTCGGGGCCGGAGGTCTCCGATCCCTCGCGGGTGATCACCAGGTAGTACGGGCCGGCCTTCTGACACTCCGTACGGTCGGCGCCGATGCGACGGGTGGCGTAGCCGGCGATCGGGTGCGCCATGCCGCCGCTGTTGAACGACGGACTGGCCCCCGTGTCACAGGTCGTGCCGTCGCTGTCCTGGACGTTGATGGTCAGCTTGTCGCCGTAGTCCTCGACCTTGGTGCCGGGCTTGGGCGCCGCGACGGCCGAGAAGTACGCGCTGGTCCTGTCGTCCAGGGTGACGGCGTAGTACTTCTGCTCGCCGCGCTTGATGGAGTCGGTGTGCAGTCCGGGCTTGAGCTGCGGTGCATCCGCGGCGCTGGAGGTGCCCTTGGTCACCGTGGCGCCGTCCGCCGTCCGGTAGCCGGGGACGGTGTCGGCCGAGGCCACACCCACCACCCCCGGCAGGATCGTCACCACGGCGAGCGCCGTCAGTACGGCCGTGCCCCTGTTCGTCGTGCGCCCCGTCACCACGAGCCACCCCTCATCGGATCGGAATTCCCGGCGCCGGCCCGCGGCTTCCTGCGGGCCCTCCCGTAGGCCACCGCGAGACCGGCCAGCAGCAGTACGCCCACTCCACCGATGGCGACGGCCACCACACGTCCCGCGGACCATCCTCCACCGCCGTCCTGCGTGCCGTCTGCCGAGGGCCGGGAATCGCCCGGGGAGACATCGGCCCGGACCGCGGACGCCCCGGCCTGCGGGCCGCCCTTCTCCTTGCCCAGCACCGCGATCCGCAGCACCACACCGATCTGCGGATGCTCCGCGATCTCGGAGGCCTTGGCGCCCAGCGTCACCGCGATGTAGAAGTCGCCGTTGCGGTGCACGGGCCGGACGTCGGGGTGCGTCTCATAGCGGTTGGTCCAGGCGACCGGGACCGTCCCCATGCTGAGCGACACCAGCCGCCCGCTGTAGGGCACCTGGGGGCTGAACTGGCCGGTGCCGCTGCCGACCGGCGTACGGAACGGTGTGTAGACCTGGGTGCCGCCGTAGGACGTGGCGGCGCTGTACCCCTTGACCGTGGGTTCGTTGGCGAACTCCACGTCGTAGCGCAGTTGCTGGCCCCAGCCGACCGGCACCTTGTACCAAACGGTCTGCGCCGGCAGAACCTTGTCCCGCCAGACGCCCTGGCGCAGCGTACGGGCGTCGTTGAAGCCGGTGCCGCCGGTGACGTCCTTGGGGGCGCTGGTGGGCAGTGTGGCGTCCTTGCCGCCCGCACCGTACTCCGGCTCCGACTGTGCAGGCGTGACGCCTTTCCTCAGCGGATGTTCCACGTGAAACGTCAGCTCCATCGGCCACCGTGCGGCATCCGATCCCTTGGCGGCCTTGCGCTCGACGACCAGCCAGTACCGCCCGGCCTTGTCGCAGCCGCCCGTGCCACTCTGCGTGGGGATGCGGCTGACGCCCGAGGTCAGCGGTGTTGCGCCCTCGTGCTGTCCGAACAGCTCGGAGGTGGAGTCACAGGAGCTGTCGGTGCCGTGCGCGATCCGGGTGCGCAGCGTGTCGAGGGAGTCGATGGCCGCGCCGGGCTGGGGCACCACGGTCGCCGAGAAGTCGGCCGTCGAGGCGGCGTCCAGATCAGTCGCGTAGTACCGCTCTTCGTTGGGCCCGATGGAGTCCAGATACTGCCCCGGGACGATGCGGGGTGCACCGCTTCCGCTCGCCGTGCCGCGCACCTGCTTCCCCTTGAAGCGGTAGCCGTCCGCCGAGAGTTGGCCGGCCCGCTGGAGCTGGCGGGCGAGCGCCCTGGCGTCCGGTGCGTCGTAGTAGCGCCCGTTGCCGGCCTTGGCGATGCACTCCAGCTGAGCGCGTGCTGTGCCGGCCACCTGGAAGCCGATGGCATCGATGTGCAGATCGACGCCGGAGGCGGCGAGTTGGGCGGCGACCTTGCAGGGCGGCGGTGCCTGGCAGTTGTCCTCGCCGTCGGAGATCAGCAGGATCGTGCGCTTGCCGATCGATCCGCCGGCGGGCCCGGGAAGGTCGTCGGCCGCCTTGCGCAGGGAGAGCCCGATGGGGGTGTCGCCCTTGGGCAGGACGCCCGCGACGGCCCGCTTGAGGCCCGCCCGGTCGAGGGCGGCGACCGGCTGGGCGAGCCGGGTGTCGTCACAGCCCCTGGGCTTGTCGGCGCCGTAGACCCGCAGGCCGGTGGGGTAGCCGTCGGGCAGGGCGTCGACGACCGTGCCGACGGCCTTGCGGGCGGAGTCGATCCGGGTGCTGCCGGATCCGTCGTTCCCGGCCATCGAGCCGGACGAGTCGAGCACCATCACCATCCCGGTGCCGTCGGCGGCAGGCGCCTTGGCCGGTGTGGCCGCGGTGGCCTGAAGTGGCCCGGCGGTCAGGGCCAGCAACAGCCCCCCGAGCAACGCCACCGCCCCTCTGCGTGGTCGTTGTGCCATGTCCCGCTCCCCCTTGTGCCCTGTGGCCCCATCACAGACTTTGCTGTTGCAATCTAATGATGTGCTATAGCAAACTCAAGAGGGGTGCCGTCACGGTGCTGCAACGACATCCAGCCACCCGGCACGGACGCCGGCACCCCCACCGCAGGCCGCTCCGCCCGCCCCCGGACGCACGAAACCCCGATCACCCAGGGGCAATCGGGGTCCGTACGAACGAACTGTGCTGTGAGGGGTCTCAGACACCCGAACCTGCGGGCACGGAGTCGGTCGCCTCCGTCCACAGATCCTGCTCGGCGCGATCCGCCTGGATCTGGCGGTACACGAGGAGCCCGCCGATGGCGGCCAGTGCGACCAGGAGAAGCTTCTTCACCGCGCGACCTCGTCTTTCGTTGACGTAGGGGACCTATGTCGGCCGATGATACACACCGGCCGATACCGATCGGTTACCTAGCCCGCGGTCGGCAACACCTCGTCCGAGGGCTCTGCCGCGAGCCAACTTCCGCCTCCGTACAACGAATCGGCCCGGCCGGGGAGTTCCCCGGCCGGGCCGATCGTGCTGTGCGGCTACCAGGACTTGAACCTGGGGCCTCTTCCTTATCAGGGAAGCGCTCTAACCGTCTGAGCTATAGCCGCGCGTTCGCTGCACCGAAAGATTAGCGCACTTCAGAGGCGTTCCCAAAATCGGTTCGGGGAGCCTCCCGAACGCCCTCCCGGAGGGGATCACTCGTCCTCGGCGAGGGTGAGCTCCACACCGCCGACGAAGCCCGCCGACAGGTTGTAGATGAACGCGCCGAGCGTGGCCAGCGCGGTCGCCAGCACCACGTCGATCACCGCGATGATCGACGTGAACAGCAGCACCCGCGGCAGCGACAGGAACGACTGCAGATCGAAGCCCGCGCCGTCACTGGAGCCGGTGGCCTCGCTGATCGTGCCGCCGACCGTGGAGAAGACGCCCATCGCGTTCATGACCATCCACAGCACCGCGGCGGCCACGACCGTGCAGATGCCCAGCGCGATGGAGAGCAGAAAGCTGACCTTCATGACCGACCACGGATCGGCGCGCGCCACCCGCAGCCGGGCCTTGCGGGTCCGCGGGGCCGTACGGGCGCCCGTACGCGGCCGGCGCACCGCCTGCCCGCCGCCCTGCCCACCTCCGGTGGGATACGCCTGAGGCGGCTGGTACGGCTGCTGGGAGCCGCCCTCGGCCTGCCCCTGGGGCTGCTGCCGGGGCTGTGGCTGCGGCTGACGGGTATCGGTCACGGGTCCCCCCTGGTGCGAGCCCTCGTCACGGGGGCCGGTGTCAGAAACGGCGGAGCCACGGGCGCTGTCATCCGTCACGGTAGCGGGTCCGGACGGGGAGTCCTTCTCGGCTCCCGATCCACCCGCCGCAGCGCCCGTGGCTCCACTCACGACCTACTCCTCGTGCTACTCCGCCGCGGGCTGCTCGCCCTCGGCCTCCGTGGGCACGGTCTCCTCGGCCGCGTCGGCCTCGTCGGGCATGTCGCCCCCGTCGACCTCTTCGGCTTCACGACCGGCCTCGGCGTTCCGTGCGATGCCGACGACGGCATCACGCTTGCCCAGGTTGATCAGTTGAACGCCCATGGTGTCACGGCCCGTCTCACGGACTCCGTTGACCCGCGTACGGATCACGCCACCGCCGAGCGTGATCGCGAGGATCTCGTCGGTCGCCTCGACGACCAGCGCTCCGACCAGCGAGCCCCGGTCCTCCACGATCTTGGCGGCCTTGATACCCAGGCCGCCGCGGCCCTGGACGCGGTACTCGTCGACCGCGGTGCGCTTGGCGTACCCGCCATCCGTGGCGGTGAAGACGAACGTCCCGGCGCGGACCACATTCATCGAGAGCAGTTCGTCGTCCGCGCGGAAGCTCATGCCCTTCACACCGGAGGTGGCCCGGCCCATCGGGCGCAGCGCGTCGTCCGTCGCCGTGAAGCGGATCGACTGGGCCTTCTTGCTGATCAGCAGCAGGTCGTCGCTCTCCGAGACCAGCTCGGCGCCGATCAGCTCGTCGTCCGTGCCGTCCTCCTGCTCCCGCAGGTTGATCGCGATGACACCGCCGGAGCGCGGCGAGTCGTAGTCCTTGAGCGGCGTCTTCTTCACCAGGCCGGCCTTGGTGGCGAGCACCAGATACGGCGTGGCCTCGTAGTCGCGGATCGCCAGGATCTGCGCGATCTGCTCGTCCGGCTGGAAGGCGAGGAGATTGGCCACATGCTGACCCCGCGCGTCCCGCCCCGCGTCGGGGAGTTCGTACGCCTTGGCGCGGTAGACCCGGCCCTTGTTCGTGAAGAACAGCAGCCAGTGGTGGGTCGTGGAGACGAAGAAGTGGTCGACGATGTCGTCTTCCTTGAGCTTCGTGCCCCGTACGCCCTTGCCGCCGCGCTTCTGGGAGCGGTAGTCGTCGGTCTTCGTCCGCTTCACATAGCCGCCACGGGAGATCGTGACGACGATGTCCTCCTCGGCGATCAGGTCCTCGATGGACATGTCGCCCTCGAAGGGCACCAGCTTGCTGCGCCGGTCGTCGCCGAACTTCTCGACGATCGCGGCGAGTTCCTCGCTGATGATCTGGCGCTGCCGCTCCGGGGAGGCCAGGATCGCGTTGTACTCGCCGATCTTGCGCTGCAGCTCGTCGTGCTCGGAGGTGATCTTCTGGCGCTCCAGGGCGGCCAGCCGGCGCAGCTGCATCTCCAGGATCGCGTTCGCCTGGATCTCGTCGATGGTCAGCAGGCCCATCAGGCCCTCGCGCGCCACCTCGACCGTCTCACTGCGCCGGATCAGCGCGATGACCTCGTCGATGGCGTCCAGCGCCTTGAGCAGACCGCGCAGGATGTGCGCCCGCTCCTCGGCCTTGCGCAGCCGGAACTTCGTCCGGCGGACGATGACCTCGATCTGGTGCGTCACCCAGTTACGGATGAACGCGTCCAGCGACAGCGTGCGCGGCACCCCGTCGACCAGGGCGAGCATGTTCGCGCCGAAGTTCGACTGCAGATCGGTGTGCTTGTAGAGGTTGTTGAGGACGACCTTGGCGACCGCGTCCCGCTTGAGGACGATCACCAGGCGCTGGCCCGTACGCGAGGAGGTCTCGTCGCGGACGTCCGCGATGCCGCCGATCTTGCCGTCCTTGACCAGGTCGGCGATCTTCTGCGCGAGGTTGTCCGGGTTGGTCTGGTACGGCAGCTCCGTGACCACCAGGCACTGGCGGTTCTGGATCTCCTCGACGGCGACCACGGCACGCATCGTGATGGAGCCGCGGCCGGTGCGGTACGCCTCCTCGATGCCCTTGCGGCCCACGACCAGCGCACCGGTGGGGAAGTCGGGGCCCTTGATGCGCTCGATCAGCGCGTCCAGCAGCTCCTCGCTGGAGGCCTCGGGGTGCTCCAGCGCCCACTGGGCACCGGCCGCGACCTCGCGCAGGTTGTGCGGCGGGATGTTGGTGGCCATGCCGACCGCGATACCGGCCGAGCCGTTGATCAGCAGGTTGGGGAAGCGCGCCGGCAGGACCGTCGGCTCCTGGTTACGGCCGTCGTAGTTGTCCTGGAAGTCGACGGTCTCCTCGTCGATGTCCCGGAGCATCTCCATCGACAGCTGCTTCATCTTGCACTCGGTGTACCGCATGGCCGCGGCCGGGTCGTTGCCCGGAGAACCGAAGTTGCCGTTGGAGTCCACCAGCGGCATCCGCATCGACCACGGCTGCGCCAGGCGCACCAGGGCGTCGTAGATGGAGGAGTCGCCGTGCGGGTGGTACGTACCCATGACGTCGCCGACGACGCGGGCGCACTTGTAGAAGCCCTTTTCGGGGCGGTAGCCGCCGTCGTACATCGCGTACAGCACCCGGCGGTGCACCGGCTTGAGGCCGTCACGCACATCGGGCAGCGCGCGCGAGACGATGACGGACATCGCGTAGTCGAGGTAGGAGCGCTGCATCTCCGTTTCGAGCCCGACGGGCTCGACACGCATCCCCACGCCTTCGATGGCGGCGGGCGCGCCCTCGGCGGTCACGCCGTCCGGGGTCACAGGGGGGTTCTCGTCGGCCATGGTGGTTCAAAGTCCTTTCGAGCTGCGGCTGTTGTTCGGGCCGACAGGGCTCAGATGTCGAGGAAGCGGACGTCCTTGGCGTTGCGCTGGATGAACGAGCGGCGCGCCTCGACGTCCTCGCCCATCAGCACGGAGAACAGGTCGTCCGCACGGGCCGCGTCGTCCAGCGAGACCTGACCGAGGACCCGGTGGTCGGTGTCCATGGTCGTGATGCGCAGCTCCTCGGCGTTCATCTCACCGAGACCCTTGAACCGCTGGATCGAGTCCTCGCGGATCCGCTTGCCGTTCTGCTTGCCGAGTTCGATCAGCGCGTCCCGCTCCGCGTCGGAGTAGGCGTACTCGAAGTCGTCCCGGCCCCACTTGATCTTGTACAGCGGCGGGCGGGAGAGGTAGACGTGCCCCGCCTCGACCAGCGGCCGCATGAAGCGGAAGAGGAAGGTCAGCAGCAGGGTGTTGATGTGCTGACCGTCGACGTCGGCGTCCGCCATCAGGATGATCTTGTGATAGCGGAGCTTCGCGATGTCGAAGTCCTCGTGCACGCCCGTGCCGAACGCCGAGATCAGCGCCTGGACCTCGTTGTTCTGCAGGATCTTGTCGACCCTGGCCTTCTCGACGTTGAGGATCTTGCCTCGGATCGGCAGGATCGCCTGGTACTCCGGGTTACGGCCGGACTTGGCCGAGCCGCCGGCGGAGTCACCCTCGACGATGAAGATCTCGCACTTCTCGGGGTCGTTGGACTGGCAGTCGCTCAGCTTGCCCGGCAGCGACGCCGTCTCCAGCAGGCCCTTGCGGCGGGTCAGATCGCGCGCCTTACGGGCCGCCACGCGGGCGGTCGCCGCCTGGATGCCCTTGCGGATGATGTCCGCGGCCTCGTTGGGGTTGCGGTCCAGCCAGTCCGTGAGGTTCTCGTGGACGACCTTCTGCACAAAGGTCTTGGCCTCGGTGTTGCCCAGCTTCGTCTTGGTCTGGCCCTCGAACTGCGGCTCGCCGAGCTTGACCGAGATGATCGCCGTCAGACCCTCGCGGATGTCTTCACCCGTGAGGTTGTCGTCCTTCTCCCGCAGCAGCCGCTTGTCGCGCGCGTAACGGTTGATCAGACCGGTCAGCGCCGCGCGGAAGCCCTCTTCGTGCGTACCGCCCTCGTGGGTGTGGATGGTGTTCGCGAAGCTGTAGACACCCTCGCTGTACTGGGTGTTCCACTGCATCGCGATCTCGACCGAGAGCATCCGCTCCTTGTCCTCGGCCTCCACGTCGATCACCGTGGGGTGCACCAGCTCGCCCTTGCGCGAGTTCAGGTACGTCACGAAGTCGACGATGCCGCCCTCGTAGTGGTAGCGCACGGAGAGCGGCTTGCCCTCCTCGTCCACGTGGTCGGCGCGCTCGTCGGTCAGCGAGATCGACAGGCCCTTGTTGAGGAACGCCATCTCCTGGAACCGGCGGGACAGCGTCTCGAAGCTGTAGTCGGTGGTCTCGAAGATGTCGCCGTCGGCCCAGAACGTCACCGAGGTGCCGGACTCGTCCGTCGCCTCCTGCTTGGCGAGCGGCGCGGTCGGCACACCGAGCTTGTACTCCTGCGTCCAGCGGTAGCCGTCCGTGCGGACCTCGACCGCCACCCGCTGCGACAGCGCGTTCACGACGGAGACACCCACGCCGTGCAGACCACCGGAGACCGCGTAACCGCCGCCGCCGAACTTGCCGCCGGCGTGCAGCACCGTCATCACGACCTCGACGGCCGGCTTGTTCTCCGACGGCACGATGCCGACCGGGATACCGCGGCCGTTGTCGACGACGCGGACGCCGCCGTCGGCCAGGATCGTCACGTCGATCGTGTCGGCGTGACCGGCCATCGCCTCGTCGACGGAGTTGTCGACGACCTCTTGCACGAGGTGGTGCAGACCACGCTCGCCCGTCGAGCCGATGTACATGCCAGGGCGCTTACGGACCGCGTCCAAGCCCTCAAGGACGGTGATCGCGCTGGCGTCGTACGACTTCTCCACCGAGGAGTCGCCCATGGCGCCGGCAGGAACCCCCTCTTCAGTAGAAGCTGCGTTGTTCTCGTTGAGGTCGCCGGAGTCGGCCACGAAGCGCCCTTTCTGGCACAGCACGAGCCCTTCCGCGCCTGTGGGGATCACCCCTGGGAGGACAGGCGGGAGCGGCTACGTCGTTCGACATGTTCCGCGAGTGGGCGGGATTGCCACCAGTCTACCGGTAGCGCCGACACTCATGGGGGTTTGCAGGCACCTGAGTCGTCATGTGCCGCCCTGAACTGGCGTCCGCCGACTCCCCATATCCGAGAAGGGGCCTCAGGACGCTCACACGGGCACTCAGCGCTTCCGGCTGTCAACCGGCGGCTACCGTGAGCGGAGTCGCACCCGCCTCACCCGTATAAGGAGGCCCGAGGGCTCAGCCGTAGGTGTCGCCCGGGCCCTTGCTTCCCGGTGCCCGCAGCGATCCGTACCGCCGCGCGGGGCCACCGGGACCCAGCACCTTGAGCATCTTCACGGTGCCGTGGCCCAGGTCCTCGTTGAGGCGGGCCACCAGCGTCGGGGCCAGCAGCCGCAGCTGCGTCGCCCAGGCCGTCGAATCGCACTGGACGGTCAGGACGCGGGCGTCCTCGTCGTACTTCTGCGGCTCACAGTGCTGCGCCACCTCGGGCCCGACCAGCTGCGGCCAGCGCCCCATCACCCCGCCGACCGCCGCCGGGGTCTCCCAGCCGCGCTCCGTGATCAGCCGGTTGATCGCCGCACCGAGCGGCAGCGGATCGCGGCCGTCGGCCCGCGCACCCGAGCGCAGCCCGCCGCGTCTGGCCTGCTTCTTCTGCTGCGCGGCCGCGCCCCGCGCACGCGCCTGCTCCTTGGCGGCCACCAGCGCCTGCCGGGCCAGATCCACACCGGAGAGCTCAGGGGAAGGCTTGGCGCCGTCGGGCTGCTCCTCGCTCACGGAGTCACCTTCTCCGCGGCGCCGTCGGACACCGCATAGCGCGCCCCGGCCAGAACGCCCGGCACATCGTCGTCCACGGCGGCCGTCACCAGCACCTGCTCGCCCGGGGCCACCAGCTCCGCCAGCCGCTCGCGGCGCCGCGCGTCCAGCTCGGCGAAGACGTCGTCGAGCACGAGCACCGGCTCATTGCCCTCGGCGCGCAGCAGGTCGTACGAGGCCAGCCGCAGCGCCAGCGCATACGACCAGGACTCGCCATGGCTGGCGTACCCCTTCGCCGGGAGCTGCCCCAGCTTGAGCACCAGATCGTCGCGGTGCGGGCCGACCAGCGTCACCCCGCGCTCGATCTCTCCCTTACGGGCCTCGCCGAGCGCCGCCAGCAGCACCCCGTACAGCTCCTCGCGGGTCGAGGCGGCGGCCATCGCCTCGCCCGCCGAACCGCGGTACTCCAGCGCCAGCGGCCCGCCGCCCGGCGCCAGCTGCTCATAGGCCTTGTCCGCGAGCGGCTGCAGCGCGGCGATCAGATCGAGCCGCTGCGCCAGCAGCTCGGCGCCCGCGCGGGCCAGGTGCTGGTCCCACACGTCCAGGGTCGACAGATCCATCTGCCGCCCGCCGTGCCTGCGCGCCAACGCGGCGGTTTTCAACAGGGTGTTGCGCTGCTTGAGGACACGCTCGTAGTCCGAGCGCACCCCCGCCATCCGCGGCGAACGCAAGGTGATCAGCTCGTCCAGGAACCGCCGTCGCTCCCCCGGATCGCCCTTGACCAGCGCCAGGTCCTCCGGCGCGAACAGCACCGTCCGGACGATCCCCAGCACATCCCGCGGCCTGACCTGGGAGGACCGGTTGATCCTGGCGCGGTTGGCCTTGCCGGGGTTGATCTCCAGCTCGACCAGCTGCTGCCGCTCACCCTGGACGACCGCGGCCCGGATGATCGCCCGCTCGGCGCCCATCCGCACCAGCGGGGCGTCCGAGGAGACCCGGTGACTGCCGAGCGTGGCGAGATAGCCGACCGCCTCGACCAGATTGGTCTTGCCCTGCCCGTTGGGGCCCACGAAAGCCGTGACGCCCGGGTCGAGCGGAACCTCGACCCGGGCGTACGAGCGGAAGTCGGCGAGGGACAGATGCGACACGTGCATGGCTGGACGCCGACCTCCCCCGGCTCTTGCTGCCTGTTACTTCTGCGGTGCTTGCTGTTTTGCTACTTCTTGTTCTCGACCGCGTGGCCACCGAACTGGTTGCGCAGCGCGGCGATCATCTTCATCTGCGGGGAGTCGTCCTGACGGGACCCGAACCGCGCGAAGAGCGAGGCCGTGATCGCGTGCAGCGGCACGGCGTTGTCGATGGCGGCCTCGACCGTCCAGCGGCCCTCACCGGAGTCGGCGGCGAAGCCGCGCAGCTCTTCGAGGTGCTCGTCGCCGTCGAGGGCGTTGACGGCCAGGTCGAGCAGCCAGGAGCGGATGACCGTGCCCTCCTGCCACGAGCGGAAGACCTCCCGCACGTCCGTGACGGAGTCGACCTTCTCCAGCAGCTCCCAGCCCTCGGCGTAGGCCTGCATCATGGCGTACTCGATGCCGTTGTGGACCATCTTCGCGAAGTGGCCGGCGCCGACCTTGCCGGCGTGCACCGAGCCGAACTTCCCCTCGGGCTTGAGGGCGTCGAAGACCGGCTGCACCTTGGCGACATCGTCCTTGTCACCGCCGTACATCAGGGCATAGCCGTTCTCCAGGCCCCAGACACCGCCGGAGACACCGCAGTCGACGAAGCCGATGCCCTTGGCCTTCAGCTCCTCGGCGTGCTTCTCGTCATCGGTCCAGCGGGAGTTGCCGCCGTCCACGACGATGTCGCCCGGCGAGAGCAGCTCGGCCAGCTCGTCGATCGTGGACTGGGTGGCGGCACCGGCCGGCACCATGACCCAGACCACCCGCGGACCCTTGAGCTTGTCCACCAGCCCCTGAAGGCTGTTGACATCCGCCACGTCAGGGTTGCGGTCGTATCCGACGACGGTGTGGCCGGCGCGGCGAATGCGCTCGCGCATATTGCCGCCCATCTTGCCGAGACCGACGAGACCGAGCTCCATCAGAGACCCTCTTTGCACGTAGTCGTTGCTGTTCGTACCCGGGTCCGAGCCTACGCCCGCAGGTCCGCGCACACCTGTGGGCTCAGCCGCTCATCAGGGACCCTTCAGCCGGTCGCCGCAAGCTGCGTGGCCAGGGCGCTGTCCGGGGTCCGCCGGACAGCCGCCACCCCCCCCCCGCTGTCCGGGCGTCAGCCGGAGAGCCGCACCGGCATGATCAGGTACTTGTACGCGTCGTCCGCCTCGGCGTCCTTGGCCGGCCGGCCGCTCAGCAGCGCGGGCTTGGTCGAGGTCGTGAAGGACAGCTGCGCCACCGGGGAGTCGATGGCCGACAGGCCCTCCAGGAGGAAGCCGGGGTTGAAGGCGATCGAGATGTCGTCGCCGTCCAGGTCGGAGTCCACCCTCTCCACAGCCTGTGCATCGTCGCTGGAGCCGGCCTCCAGAATCAGCACACCCTGCTCGAAGCTCAGCCGGACCGGGGTGTTCCGCTCGGCCACCAGCGCCACACGCTTGACGGCCTCGACGAACGGGGCGGTCTCGATCACGGCGACCGAATTGAACTCGGTCGGGAAGAGCGTGCGGTACTTCGGCAGGTCGCCTTCCAGCAGACGCGTCGTCGTCCGCCGCCCGGCGCCCTCGAAACCGATCAGGCCCTCGCCCTGGCCGGAGCCGGACAGCGCGAGCGTGACGGTGTCGCCGCTGCTCAGGGACTTGGCGGTGTCCAGCAGCGTCTTGGCGGGGACCAGCGCGACCGCGGAGGCGTCCGGGCTCTCCGGCTTCCACAGGAACTCACGCACCGCGAAGCGGTAGCGGTCGGTGGAGGCCAGGGTGACCGTGTCGCCCTCGATCTCGATCCGTACGCCGGTGAGCACCGGAAGGGTGTCGTCACGGCCGGCGGCGATGGCGACCTGCGCGGCGGCCGCGGCGAAGACCTCACCGGGGACGGTGCCGGTGGCGGTGGGCATCGTCGGCAGGGACGGGTACTCCTCCACAGGAAGCGTGTGGAGGGTGAACCGCGAGGAGCCGCAGACGACGGTCACTCGTACACCGTCGGTGGAAATCTCCACCGGGCGGTTGGGGAGCGCACGGCAGATGTCGGCGAGCAGCCGGCCGGAGACGAGGACCGTGCCCTCCTCTTCCACCTCTGCTTCCACCGAGACCCGCGCGGAGACCTCGTAGTCGAAGCCGGAGAGGCTCAGCGCGCCGTCCTCCGCCTTCAGCAGCAGGCCCGCGAGGACGGGCACCGGCGGACGGGCCGGGAGGCTCTTGGCCGCCCAGGCCACTGCCTCCGCGAGTACATCGCGCTCCACCCGGATCTTCACCGGAAACCGCCTCCTGCTGTTGCTGGCTCTCGCCCTGCTGGCCTTCGTCGTCGGCTGGGTTGCCGGAGACCAGTCTGACGCACGCCACGGACAGTCGGTGCGGCTCGGGGTCAAGTCGGCTCGGCCGATGTCGGACGCCCGGCGGCCAACTTGTGCACAGGCCCCGTTTCCGAACGAGTTCCCCGGTAGATATCCGTGGTCGTAGTAGTAGGGGCTGTGGAAACCGTGGACAACTGCTTTTGCGCAGGTCAACGCGGATTTTTTGTCCACTGCCCCTGTGGGCGGCGGTCGTGGAAAAGCCGGCGGTTCTGTGGACCGCCGGAAGTTCTGCACACCCGATGCACAGGGGACAGGCACTTCTCCCCAGCGCCGTCCCCAGCTTTACCCACGTTCCCCACAGCCCAACCGACCACCTTGGTGTGACCGCTTTCACTCGGCCCGGTGAGAGCGGGTGTTGCGTTGCCGAACAGTGGACAGCGGTGTGGAGAAGCTGGGGATTGCTGGGGACAACAGCGGCTTGCCTGTGGGCGGGCGGTGGACAAGACGCGGCCCCTCCTGTGGACGAAATCTCTGTCCACACCCTGTGGAGGAGAGTTGGCCACAAATCCACACGCTGCTGACCTCCTCCGATGCCCCGTCAGAACACCGGCCTGTGGATCCCACAGGGATAACTTTCCCCTCCCCAGGATGTGGACGGAAGAATCTTGCCCAATCTGTGGAGGGAGACCGTGACCAGCCGCGGAATCGAACACCGCAGACGCACTCCACAGGTTTGGGATGGCGGCTGGGCGGATCGGAGTGGGGACGGGCAGGGCTCAGGAGAGTCTCCGGACCGGCTCGGGAGAGGTGCGTGACGCCTTCCGGAGTGCCCAGGACGGCTCGCTCGACGGCCTGCGGGGCGCGGAGAGGCACGGGCAGACGCCGGCGCTTCGCCGAACGGCCCGGTACGACGAAGGGCGCTCCCGGAGCGGGTCCGGAGCGCCCTCGGACGTCCTGCGGTGGCCGGCGGATCAGCGGTGGCCGGCCTCAGCCGTTCTTGATGCGGTTGGTCAGCTCGGTGACCTGGTTGTAGATCGAGCGACGCTCGGCCATCAGCGCGCGGATCTTGCGGTCGGCGTGCATCACGGTCGTGTGGTCCCGGCCGCCGAACTGCGCGCCGATCTTCGGCAGCGAGAGATCGGTCAGCTCGCGGCACAGATACATCGCGATCTGGCGGGCGGTGACCAGCACCCGGCTGCGCGAGGAGCCGCACAGGTCGTCGATGGTCAGCCCGAAGTAGTCGGCGGTCGACGCCATGATCGCGGTCGCGGTGATCTCCGGTGCGGCATCCTCGCCCCCGGGGATCAGATCCTTCAGCACGATCTCGGTCAGCCCCAGGTCCACCGGCTGCCGGTTGAGCGAGGCGAACGCCGTGACCCGGATCAGCGCGCCCTCCAGCTCACGGATGTTGCGTGAGATCCGGGACGCGATGAACTCCAGCACCTCCGGCGGCGCATTCAGCTGCTCCTGGACCGCCTTCTTGCGCAGAATCGCGATCCGGGTCTCCAGCTCGGGCGGCTGGACGTCGGTGATCAGGCCCCACTCGAAGCGGTTGCGCAGCCGGTCCTCCAGGGTGACCAGCTGCTTGGGCGGCCGGTCACTGGAGAGCACGATCTGCTTGTTCGCGTTGTGCAGCGTGTTGAAGGTGTGGAAGAACTCCTCCTGCGTCGACTCCTTGCTCGCCAGGAACTGGATGTCGTCGACCAGCAGGATGTCCATGTCGCGGTAGCGCTTGCGGAACGCGTCCGCCTTGCCGTCCCGGATGGAGTTGATGAACTCGTTGGTGAACTCCTCCGAGCTCACGTACCGCACCCGGGTGCCGGGGTACAGGCTCCGCGCGTAGTGCCCGATCGCATGCAGCAGATGGGTCTTGCCGAGACCCGATTCCCCGTAGATGAACAGCGGGTTGTACGCCTTGGCCGGCGCCTCGGCGACGGCGACGGCGGCGGCGTGCGCAAAGCGGTTCGAGGCACCGATGACGAAGGTGTCGAAGAGGTACTTCGGGTTCAGCCGCGCGGTCGGCTCACCGGGGCCGGTGGCCGGCGCGGGCTGCGCGGCGAGCGGACTGGGCGCACCGCTGGGCGCGGGAAGCACGGCGCCGGGGCCGGAGCCGGGAACGCCCGAGCGGCCGTTGTGCCCGCCGGGCTGATGCTCGGAGAGGCCGCGGCGCGGCTGGTCATAAGGGGAGCGACCGTCCGAGTGCTGTGGCGGCCCGCTGCGGTCGGGCGCCTGCCCGCGGTAGTCGTTCTGCCGCGGCTGATGCTGCGCTACATGGGACGACGGGGAGGCGTAGGGGTCGCGCTCGGGGAAGCCGCCGAGGTGCTGCTGCTGCCAGCCGTAGTCCTCGCGCGGGCCGGGGCCGCCGGCCATACCGGAGGAGTGCTGCGGCCAGCTTCCGGGCTCGTGCCGGGGCTGCTGGTAGTCCGGATAGGCGGGGCGGACGCCGGGCAGGTCGTCGCCCTGGTGTCCGTAGCCCTGCCGGTTGTCGTGACGGCTGTCATGGCGGTTGTCGTGCCGCGCTTCGTACCCGTCGTAGGCATCGTGTTGCTGCTGTGACTGATGCGACTGCTGATGGTGCGGAGCGTGCTGCTGAGGCGCCTGGTGCTGGGGCGCCTGGTGCTGGGGCGCGGGCGGTGCGGACTGCGCCGGGAGCTCCTCGGACGAGTCGTCAACGGTGATCGCGATCCGGATCGGGCGGCCGCACTCATGGCTGAGGGCCTCCCCGATCAGCGGCGCCAGCCGGCCTTCGAGCACACCCTTGGCGAACTCATTGGGGACGGCGAGCAGCGCGGTGTCGGCGACCAGCGCCAGCGGCTGGGTGCGCTTGAGCCAGTCCTGGTCCTTGGGCTTGAGCCCGTCGGCCTCCGCGCGAAGGAGATGGTCGAGCACGCGCGGCCACACTGCGGCAAGATCGGCAGGTACATCAGCCACGGGGCACGCTCTCTCAGCAGTCCCACGAATGTGTGATTCTCAGGACGGGCGGGAAGGAATCGGAGTTCAGCCACGGTAGTCAGGGCGGGCCTGGGGATTCAAGTTGTTGTCCACAGGCTGTGCATAGTGTGTCCTGACAAGGGGCTTGCAGGCGCTGCCGAGAAGCCGGTTTGACCGGATGGCGTAGCCGCGCGTACCGTGACCAGGTCGAGTTGTCGATGGCTGCTGCCGCCTGCCTCCGATGGGCAAAGATCACGCTCGAGTGATCGTGTAGCGGTGCACTTAGGCGTTGCGAGCTACTCGTGGGCGCACGGTGACAGCCATTCGACGCCCCACATCTGTCTCTTCCTTGAGACAACAAGCATTCCTGGAGCCCCCGAGTGAGCAAGCGCACCTTCCAGCCGAACAACCGCCGCCGCGCGAAGACCCACGGCTTCCGTCTGCGCATGCGGACCCGCGCCGGCCGCGCGATTCTCGCAACCCGCCGTGGCAAGGGTCGCGCCCGCCTGTCGGCCTGAGCAGCCTGAGCCTAGGTCCATGACGTGCTGCCTACCGAGAATCGGCTGAGGCGGCGCGAGGACTTTGCGACCGCGGTACGCCGGGGACGCAGGGCCGGGCGCCCGCTCCTTGTCGTTCATTTCCGCAGCGGTGCAACGGACCCGCACGGGTCGGGGGAAAGTGTTCCCCCGGCACGTGCGGGTTTCGTCGTGAGCAAGGCAGTGGGAAACGCTGTCGTGCGCAACAAGGTCCAGCGCAGGCTTCGACATCTCGTGCGCGACCGGCTGGACCGGCTGCCCGCCGGTAGCCTGGTTGTCGTACGGGCCCTGCCCTGCGCGGGTGATGCGGATCATGACCAGCTGGCCCGCGACCTGGATGCCGCCCTTGAGCGGCTGCTGGGAGGGGTGCCGAGAGGCTGCAATCCCCCGGGGGACGCCCCCCGGAACCCCGGACGGGACCCGGGAGGGAGCGCACAGTGAAGTACCCGCTGCTGCTTTTGATCAAGATCTACCAGTGGACCATCAGCCCCTTGCTGGGGCCGGTCTGCAAGTACTACCCGTCGTGCTCGCACTATGGCTACACGGCCATCGACCGGCACGGCGCGGTGAAAGGGACTGCGCTGACAGCTTGGCGCATCCTGCGATGCAATCCGTGGTCGCTCGGTGGCGTCGACCACGTCCCTCCCCGGAAGCGTCCGGTTTGGCATCAGCGGCTGAGGAGCCGCCTGGGCGGGCCCACCGTCCCTGAGCCTGTCGCCCAGCCCGAGACTCAGCCCAACGCCCAAGGAGCCTGATTCGTGGACACGATCCTCGGTCCCCTCTATATCGCTGTTTCCTGGATCATCGTCCAGTTCCACTCGCTCTACAGCCTCATCTTTGACAAGGACAGTGGCGCGGCGTGGGGTCTGTCCATCGTCTCGCTGGTGGTGCTGATCCGTATCTGCCTGATCCCGCTCTTTGTGAAGCAGATCAAGTCGACGCGGAACATGCAGGCGCTCCAGCCGAAGATGAAGGCGATCCAGGAGCGCTACAAGAGCGACAAGCAGCGCCAGTCCGAAGAGATGATGAAGCTCTACAAGGAGACGGGCACCAACCCGCTCTCGAGCTGTCTCCCGATTCTGGCCCAGTCGCCGTTCTTCATCTCGCTGTACCAGGTCCTGAGCCACATCGCGCAGAACAAGACGGTCGGCGTCATCGACCAGCCGTTGCTGGAGAGCGCGCAGAAGGCGCACATCTTCGGTGCGCCGCTGGCGGCGAAGTTCATGGACAGCGCGGAGAAGATCCAGAGCCTCGGTGCTTCTGTGGCCGACGTCCGCGTGGTCACGATCATCATGATCGTCCTGATGTCGGCGTCGCAGTTCTACACGCAGCGCCAGCTGATGACCAAGAACGTCGACCTCACGGTGAAGACGCCGTTCATGCAGCAGCAGAAGATGCTGATGTACGTCTTCCCCATCATGTTCGCCGTCTTCGGCATCAACTTCCCCGTCGGTGTGCTCGTCTACTGGCTGACCACCAACGTGTGGACCATGGGCCAGCAGATGTTCGTCATCCGTCGTAACCCGACCCCGGGCAGCAAGGCCTTCGCGGAGCGCCAGGAGCGGCTGCGGGCCGCGGGCAAGATCGTCGAGGACCCGGTCGTCGTCGAGGCGAAGCAGGCCGCCGAGGAGGCGCGCCAGAACCGCCAGCAGCCCAAGCGTCAGACGAAGTCCAAGCGGCACACCGGCGGCGCTCCGGCCGGCGGTGCGGCCGGCGGTGCGCAGAACCGTACGCGTGCCGGATCCGCGTCGGGTGGCACGGACGCCGGTCAGGGTGCCGGTAAGAAGCAGTCGCTGGAGAAGAAGGACGCGCAGGAGGACAAGGAGAAGGGCGGCGCCTCCGGCTCCCGCACCACCAAGTCCGGTCAGCGCAAGGGCCAGCAGCGCCCCAAGCACCCGTCCAAGAAGTAAGAAGGAGTCCTTTCGTGACGGACACGACCCCTGCCACCAAGGGCACCGACACCCTGACCCGCCTGGAGCAGGAAGGCGAGATCGCGGCCGACTACCTCGAGGGTCTGCTGGACATCGCTGACCTCGACGGCGACATCGACATGGATGTCGAGGCCGACCGTGCCGCTGTGTCGATCATCAGTGAATCGACCAGCCGTGACCTGCAGAAGCTGGTGGGCCGCGACGGTGAGGTGCTGGAGGCGCTGCAGGAGCTGACCCGGCTGGCCGTTCACCGTGAGACCGGTGACCGCAGCCGTCTGATGCTGGACATCGCCGGCTTCCGGGCGCGTAAGCGTGAGGAGCTTGCGGAGATCGGCGCGAAGGCGGCGGAGGAGGTCAAGGGCACCGGCGAGCCGGTGAAGCTCGACCCCATGACGCCGTTCGAGCGCAAGGTCGTCCACGACGCGGTGGCGGCGGCCGGGCTCCAGAGCGAGTCCGAGGGCGAGGAGCCGCAGCGCCGAGTGGTTGTTCTCCCGGCCTGACCGCTCAGCGCTCCCGTTTTTCTTTGGCCCCGTCTGCTCGCAGGCGGGGCCAAACGTTGTCAGCGTTCTGTGTTATCCCGGGGGCGTAACCCGGGTTCCCGGCAGGAAAAGCAGTCCAAAGGAAGGGCGGTTCCCGTGACGGAGGCAGCAGCGGAGCTCCCTCCTGCGCCGAAGGCGGCGGAGGAGGTTTTCGGCGAGCGCTTTCCGGAGGCCGTGCGGTACGGCGAACTGCTCGCCGACGCCGGGGTGCGGCGGGGGCTCATCGGCCCGCGCGAGGTGCCGCGGCTGTGGGAGCGGCATCTGTTGAACTGCGCGGTGCTCTCCGAGGTGGTGCCCGAGGGCGTCTCGGTCTGCGATGTGGGATCGGGGGCCGGGCTGCCCGGTATCCCGCTGGCTCTGGTACGCCCGGACCTGAAGATCATGCTGCTGGAGCCACTGCTGCGGCGTACGAACTTCCTCCAGGAGGTCGTCGAGCTGCTCGGGCTGGACCATGTCACCGTCGTGCGCGGGCGGGCCGAAGAGGTCATGGGCAAGCTTCCCCAGGTGCATGTGGTGACGGCGCGTGCCGTCGCCCCGCTCGACCGGCTGGCCGGCTGGGGTGTTCCGCTGCTGCGTCCTTACGGCGAGATGCTGGCGCTCAAGGGCGATGCGGCGGAGGAGGAGCTCAAGGGAGCTCGGGCGGCGCTGAGCAAGCTGGGCGTGGTGGAGACATCGGTGGTGCACGTGGGCGAGGGCATCGTGGATCCGCCGTCGACCGTCGTGCGGGTCGAGGTGGGCGAGAGCCCCGGCGGTGTGCGCTTCGCTGCCAAGCGGGCGAAGGCGGCGCGGGTGGGCCGTGTGTCGAGGGGCCGCCGACGCTGACGCCCTGGTGCCGGAGCGCTACAGGCCGGCCTCGATGGCCCGGGTGCGCCGTTCCATAAAGAAAGGAACGGGCGAATCTCGTAAATGCCATCAAAACGACGCAAGACGGAGTGTCGCGGCTAATTCAGGCGCGACGCTGGCATCGTGTTTCACGTGAAACGTCGTTCTCTGCTGCAAGGGATCATCGACCGAGGTCGTGCGGCCGCCGCGCCGCGCGACCGTAGGCCCGCAAGGGTCAGCGAAGTATCCACAGAAGTGGATTCGTCCACAGGAGAACGGACCTCACTGGTTCACGACACCGAAAGCATGGCAGGCTCTGAACATTGCGAGCCTGATGTCGAGGAGAGTGAATCCTTGCGGTCCGACGCCAACATCGCGGGACCGATGACCGACCCGGTCCCCGGTCCCCGTAACGAGTCGTTCGGGGACGACGTTTCACGTGAAACGCCGCCCCCGATGGACGACACCCCGATCGGTCGTGCAGCTCAGCTGGCGGTAGAGGCACTTGGCCGCGCGGGTGAGGGGCTGCCCCGGCCTGAACAGACGCGGGTCATGGTGGTTGCCAACCAGAAGGGCGGGGTCGGCAAGACCACGACCACGGTGAACCTGGCGGCTTCCTTGGCCCTGCACGGTGCACGGGTTCTGGTGATCGATCTCGATCCCCAGGGCAATGCGTCGACGGCGCTGGGGATCGACCACCACTCCGAAGTGCCGTCCATCTATGACGTACTGGTGGAGAGCAAGCCACTCTCCGACGTCGTGCAGCCGGTCGTGGACGTGGAGGGCCTGTTCTGCGCGCCCGCCACCATCGATCTGGCCGGTGCGGAGATCGAGCTGGTCTCGCTGGTGGCCCGTGAGAGCCGCCTCGACCGGGCCATCCAGGCGTATGAACAGCCGCTGGACTACATCTTCATCGACTGCCCGCCCTCGCTCGGACTGCTGACAGTGAACGCTCTGGTAGCCGGCGCCGAGGTACTGATCCCGATTCAGTGCGAGTACTACGCGCTTGAGGGGCTCGGCCAGCTGCTCCGGAACGTCGACCTGGTGCGGGGGCATCTCAACCCCAAGCTCCATGTCTCGACGATCTTGCTCACTATGTACGACGGGCGCACCCGGCTGGCCTCTCAGGTCGCCGACGAGGTGCGCAGTCACTTCGGCCACGAGGTGCTCCGTACGAGCATCCCCCGATCGGTGCGCATCTCCGAGGCCCCCAGCTATGGGCAGACGGTGCTCACCTATGACCCGGGATCCAGTGGCTCGCTTTCCTACCTCGAAGCGGCCCGAGAGATCGCGTTGCGTGGGGCCCCGCAGACCGGGGACCAGGGCCTCAGCGTCAACTATGAAGCACAGCACAGCATCTCGGAGGGGACTCAGTGAGCGAACGACGTAGAGGCCTGGGCCGTGGGCTCGGTGCGCTGATCCCCGCGGCACCGCAGAGCACGGACCATGCCGGGCCTGCGGGGCAGGGAGCGGCGTCACCGTCGTCCGCACCGGTCTTGGCCCCGGAGCGAGGAGTAGCGGCCGCCAAGGTGGCATCGCTGCCGGCGCACGGTGTTTCACGTGAAACGGAAACACCGGCCGGGCCGGCGGCAACGTCGGCGGGTGTCTCAGAAGTGGCAGGAGCGCACTTCGCCGAGGTGCCGCTGGACGCGATCAAGCCGAACCCGCGCCAGCCGCGTGATGTCTTCGACGAGGACGCCCTTGCCGAGCTGGTCACCTCCATCAAGGAGGTGGGCCTCCTCCAGCCGGTGGTGGTCCGGCAGACGGGACCGGGGCGGTATGAGCTCATCATGGGTGAGCGCCGCTGGCGGGCGTGCCGTGAGGCCGGCCTGGAAAAGATTCCCGCGATCGTTCGGGCCACGGACGATGAGAAGCTGCTGCTCGATGCGCTTCTGGAGAATCTCCACCGGGCACAGCTCAACCCGCTGGAAGAGGCAGCCGCCTACGACCAGTTGCTGAAGGACTTCAAGTGCACGCATGACGAGCTGGCCGACCGGATCGGGCGTTCGCGCCCGCAGGTCTCCAATACGCTGCGGCTGCTGAAGCTCTCGCCGTCCGTACAGAAGCGGCTCGCCGCAGGTGTGCTCTCCGCAGGACACGCCCGCGCTCTGCTTTCCGTGGAGGACTCGGAAGAGCAGGACCACCTCGCACGCCGCATCGTGGCAGAGGGGCTGTCCGTCCGTTCCATCGAGGAGATCGTGACGCTGATGGGGTCGGCCCCCCAGAGCGCGAGCAAGGCCAAGGGGCCCCGTGCGGGCACCCGGGTGTCCCCTGCGCTCACGGGTCTGGCCTCCCGGCTGTCCGACCGCTTTGAGACCCGGGTGAAGGTCGACCTGGGGCAGAAGAAAGGAAAGATCGTCGTCGAGTTCGCCTCGATAGACGATCTGGAGCGCATCCTCGGCACGCTCGCTCCTGGCGAGGGGCGTGTCCTGGGTCAGTCGCTGGCCGAGGAGAACAACGAAGAAGAGTGAGCTGATGCTCTCGGCTCCAGGGCGGGCCGTGTTCCGGAGTGCATACCGGAACACGGCCCGCCCTTTGCTCTCTTGCGGTACCCGTGCCCGTAAAGGGTGGATACGATGCGTTCGGGTATGGCACGCATCCATGTGGAGACACCTCACACCGAGGAGAGGGCCATGCAATCGGTGAGCCGCACCGGACTGTTGGCAGCGGGGTTCGGCCTCGCAGCTGTCGGAGGATTCGTTGGTGGTCTGCTCAGAGAGCAGGCGGCGCTGACGGCGCTTGGTGTGGCAGGCGAGGGAAGCGAGGACCTGGTTCCATGGGCCGTCGGCTCGTACCGCTCACGTTGGACAACCTTCCGGACCTCCCCAAGCGCTGCCGCTCCTGTGTCTTCTGGGAGCTCGACCCCGTCAGCGGCGAGGCCGCGGTAAAGGCGGGCCGCCCCGAGCTCGAGAAGGAAGCCTGGATCTCGGCAGTACTGCTGGAGTGGGGGTCCTGCGGACGGGTGGTCTATGTCGACGAGGTGCCCGTCGGGTTCGTGATGTACGCCCCGCCGGCGTATGTGCCGCGGTCCACGGCCTTCCCCACCAGCCCGGTCTCACCGGACGCAGTGCAGCTGCTGACGGCGTGGCTGATCCCCGGCTACCAAGGCCAGGGGCTCGGGCGGGTGATGGTCCAGACGGTCGCCAAGGACCTCATCCAGCGTGGCTTCAAAGCCATCGAGGCCTTCGGTGATGCCCGCTGGAGCGAGCCGGCATGTGTGCTGCCCGCCGATCATCTCCTCGCGGTGGGCTTCAAGACCGTACGGCCCCATCCCCGCTTTCCCCGGCTACGCCTTGAGCTGCGGACCACGATCTCGTGGAAGGAAGATGTCGAGCTGGCCATCGACCGATTGCTGGGAGCTGTGCAGAAGGAACCGGCCCTGCGACCGCTCTGAGGCATGTGGTATCCCGTGAAACAGAGAACGGGCCTGCCCCTTCGGTGGGGGCAGGCCCGTTTCCCGTGAAACGTGGTGACGCGACTCAGGCGAGGTAGTCCGACAGGTCGCGCTCGATCGCAGCCTTCGGCTTGGCACCGACGATGGTCTTCACGACCTCGCCGCCCTGGTAGACGTTCATGGTCGGGATCGACATGACGCCGTACTTGGCGGTGGTTGCCGGGTTCTCGTCGGTGTTCAGCTTGGCGATGACGATCTCGTCGTGCTCGGCGGCAATCGCCTCCAGGGACGGGGCAACCTGGCGGCACGGGCCGCACCAGGTGGCCCAGAAATCCACGAGGACGGGCTTGTCGCTCTTGAGGACGACCTCTTCGAAGTTGTCGTCCGTGACGGTCACCGTGGCGCCGGCCATGGCAATCTCCTTACTGGGTGGGTGGTGGGAAAGCTGAGTGCGCGGATCAGACGGAGGCGATCTTGTCCGGCTCGGACGCCTCGCTGTCCGACAGCGCAGCGAGGTACCGCTCGGCGTCGAGGGCGGCGGAGCAGCCCGTGCCGGCCGCGGTGATCGCCTGGCGGTAGGTGTGGTCGACAACATCGCCGGCGGCGAAGACGCCCGTCAGGTTGGTCCGGGTGCTGGGCGCATCGACCTTGAGGTAGCCCTCGTCGTCGAGATTCAGCTGACCCTTGAACAGCTCGGTCCGCGGGTCGTGGCCGATCGCGATGAAGAGGCCGGTGACGGGCAGCTCGGAAGTCTTGCCGGTCTTGAGGTTGCGCAGCGTCAGACCCGAGAGCTTGCCCTCTCCGTGGACCTCGGCGACCTCGCTGTCCCACACAAACTTGATCTTCGGGTCGGCGAAGGCACGATCCTGCATGGCCTTGCTCGCCCGCAGGGTGTCCCGGCGGTGGACGACCGTGACCGACCTGGCGAAGCGGGAGAGGAAGGTGGCCTCCTCCATCGCGGTGTCGCCACCCCCGATAACGGCGATGTCCTGGTCCCTGAAGAAGAACCCGTCGCAGGTGGCGCACCAGGAGACGCCACGGCCGGACAGCTCGTCCTCACGGGGCAGGCCGAGCTTGCGGTGCTGGGATCCGGTGCTGACAATCACGGTCTTAGCCCGGTGCACATTTCCAGCGGTGTCCGTGACGGTCTTGATCTCCTCGGAGAGGTCGACCGAGACGATGTCGTCCGGCACAAGCTCGGCGCCGAAGCGTTCCGCCTGGGCACGCATGTTGTCCATCAGGTCCGGCCCCATGATGCCGTCGCGGAAACCGGGGAAGTTCTCCACGTCAGTGGTGTTCATCAGCGCGCCTCCGGCGGTGACGGCACCTTCGAAGACCAGCGGCTTCAGGGACGCGCGGGCGGTGTAGAGCGCTGCGGTATAGCCCGCGGGCCCGGAGCCAATGATGATCACGTTGCGGACGTCGCTCACGGGTGTCTTCCTTGTCTCTGCCGACTGCTTGCTGGGGCTCTCGGAACTCTCACCCCACCCAACGGATCCTACGGGGCGAGCATTCCCGGAGTGTCACAGCGGACTGCTCGTCGCTCAGTCTCGCTGGTACGAGTGAGACAGCAGGACCTTTCCGGGAACCGGTGGCGTGGCGGAGACGCAGGTGGAACTGACGACATAGGCAGAGACGCGCTTCGGATCGGACGGATCCGGCAGCACGACGAGGTAGGCGTCCTTGCCCTGGTACCGGGTGTGGCTGGATGCGAGCGGCGCTTCCGTGCGCCCGGTGCCCAGGCGGACGCACGACGGAATGGTGTCGGCGCCACCGCGCAGCGTCGACTCGGGAGAGGTTCGGGTGCCGATGTCCGGGGACTTGTGTGAGCCCTTTGACGCCAGCAGATCGTGTACATGCGATCCAAGGCTGGCGGCGGTCAGAGCGGCTGCACCCTCCGTGGTCTTCTCGGGGGTGGCGGTGGCCCGGCCATGGTGGCCTGCCTGGGTGCCATCGACGGCGGCGTTCTGGATGAGCAGGCCGCCGAAGCTGAAGACCGCCGCGGCTGCGGCGCTGCCGAGCAGAATCCGGGGCCAGCGCCGCGAACGAGAAGAGCGGCCGCGTGGCGACGGGCGACCTGGCCCAGAGGATCGCCGGGGCCGTCCGGCCGGCCGGGTGGTCGGCATGGCACGGTTGGGAGGCGCGTCGTCGGTTTCACGTGAAACCGCGACGGTGGCGGTGGCTGTTTCACGTGAAACACGAGCCCCGGCAGCGGGAGTCCTGGCGTCCAGCAGCGCCTCGGCGGCGAGGGCGGCATCGATGCGGCCGGCAACATCGGCCGGCATGCGGATCGGGCCGGGGAGGGTGCCGAGCAGCGCCCGGATTTCTTCCAGGGACGCATACACGTCATCGCACAGCGGGCAGCCGGCGAGATGATGCCGCACGTCCGCGCTGCGGGAGGGAGAGAGCAGCCCGTCCGTGAGGTCAGAGATCTCGGAGACTTCCGGGTGCTCACCTGTGGGGTGCTCACCCGTGCCGGTCGTCGACGTCACGCTCGCCCACCTCCGCCCTTCACGGCACCTGTGTCGTTCGGCCCTGCCGTCGGTGGGACGGATGTCCCCTGCGCCCGGTTCCTTCCCCCGCTCGCGGGTTTGCTATCCCCGTTGTCGGTGCGCAGATGGGTGACCAAGGGGAGAAGCCGAGCACGGCCCCGTGCACAGCGGCTTTTCACCGTGCCGGTGGGGATCTCCAGGATCGCCGCCGCTTCCGCGACGGGGTAGCCCTGCATGTCGACGAGGACGAGAGCGGCACGCTGTTCCTCGGGAAGGGTGCGGAGGGCACTCAGCAGCTCCCGGTGCAGATCCTGGCGCTCGGCGGGTGCCGCGGCGGATTCCTCGGGTTCGAGAAGCTGCTCCAGCCGCTCGGTCTCGGCGACGGGCGAGGTGCGCCGTGAGGCGGCCTTGCGGGCCCGGTCGAGACAGGCATTGACCGTGATGCGGTGCAGCCAGGTCGTCACGGCGGACTGCCCGCGGAAGGTGTGGGCTGCGCGATAGGCGGAGACCAGAGCATCCTGCACGGCGTCGGCGGCCTCTTCGCGATCACTGAGGGTGCGCAGTGCCACCGCCCAGAGCCGGTCGCGATGGCGCCGGACGATCTCCCCGAACGCGTCAGGGTCGCCCTTTACATGCAGGGCAAGGAGATCGGCGTCGGTTGGTGTCGAAGCCTTGTCGCTGTCGGTGGACACGGGCCCCCCGGCCGTAGCTGCCTGATCTCGGTCCAATTGAAGCCCGCCAGGTCACGAAAGTAAATGCTGTCGAAAGGCGACGGTGTGCAGGCCGGTGGCCGATATGCGCCGTTCTCACGTGGGCGGTCCACACACAAGCTGAGCCCAAGAGTGTGGGGCTCCGCCCGGATTGCCGGACCTCGGAGCCCCACATACTGCCCTGGACAGCCGTGCCGCCTTCACCAGCTGCTCAGCTGGTGAAGGACACCTCTGTCACACCCTGCCGGTACCCGGCGCTGCTGTACCCATCGCCCGGCGCATACGGCATCGCGGTGATCCATACGACGACGTAGCGCGCCTTTGCCGGCTGCTTCAGCTTGACCTTGGCAGTCGAGCCCGAGGTCCTGCCCGTTCCGAGCCGGCGCATGGAGCTGAGCGGCTGGGAAGCGGAGAGCGAATCGGCCGCATAGAGGTTCACGGTCGTGTGATCGCCGCTGTAGTGAAGTCCGATCGACGCCCCGCTTATCTGCTGTTGCGAGCCGAGGTCGTAGACGAGGCCGACGCCCTTCTTGAAGGCCGGATTCAGATCAGGGCCCTCGCGGTAGCCCTTGCTGCCCCAGTAGGTGCCGGGATTCCCGTCGACTGTGTCCTGCGCCTGATTCGCGTGCTGCGGCTGGCCGTCGGGGTAGTACTCCCCGGCCTCCATGATCTTGATCGGCTTGCCCTTGGGCTTCTTGGCCGCGCCGCTGCTCGGCTGTGCGTTACCCGGGTCGTCCTGGTCGTTCTCCCGCTTCAGCAGGGTGTCCGCCAGCTGCCAGCTGCCCAGTCCCAGCGCCGCGATGAGCAGCGCGGAGACGGACCACTTCAGCGCACGGCCGGTGCGGCTCTGCAGCGGGGGCGGCGGAGCGGCGACAGGCTGGGGCGCATGGCTCGCCTGGGCGGGGCGAGCCGACGGCTGCCGATAGTTGCCCTGTTGGTATCCCGTGCGCTGATACGGCGGAGGTGTGGTGAAGGAGGTCTCCGGAGGCCGGATACGCGGCATGGCCGCCACGGCCTTGGCCAGCTCCTCCGGGGTGGTGCACGGCTGCTCCTGGCGGGAGGCCGTGGCGCCATCGTTGATCAAAGCGCGCATGGCGAGCTCGGACAGCCCGCGGTGCACACCGGCGCGCACCTGGTCGGGTGCGATCAGCCCGACGCCCTTGGGCAGGCCGGTGAGGCCATGCGCGTCGTTCTCGTAAGGCCAGCGCTGGGTCAGCGCGGCGTAGAGCAGCGCCCCGATCGCCTCTGTGTCCGTGCGCTGCGGGTGCTCGCAGGTGATGCCGCGCAACGCGGCCATGACGGCCAGCCCACGGATGCGGTACTGCCCGGACTCCGTACGCAGCACCGAGCCGGGCGTGATCCGCAGATGGGACAGGCCCTCGCGGTGCGCGGCGGCCATGGCCTGGGAGACCTGACTGACGAGCTGGTAGGCGTCGTGCGGCTCCAGCGGGCCGTTGGCGAGCACCGTGGTGAGCTCGGTGGCATCCGGCAGCCACTCATGGACCACATAGACGAGGTCGTTCTCCTCGACGGCGTCGAGGACCTGGACGAACCGGGGGTCGCCCAACAGCGCCGAGGAACGGGCGGCGGACAGTACCGGTCGGGCCCGCGGGTGGTCGGCCGGCAGGATGTGCACGCCGACGGCGCGGCGCAGCTTCTCGTCGACCGCGCGCCAGCTGCTGAATCCGTCCAGACGGGTGACGCACTCCTCGAGGCGGTAACGTCTGGCAAGCTTGTGGCCGCTGTGCAGCTCCGGTGGCTCGGCTTCGATCGCCGCGGCACGCTCCTCGTCGGTGCCCTCGGCGTCGTTTTCCCTGCCGGATACCTCTTCGGCCTTAGCACCGTCGTCCGTGGCCTTACCCGCCTTGGCGGTCAGCGGTTCTTCACCGCTCGTGTCAGCCACGTCGACGGCAGCCGTGCTCCGTTCCGCCACCGTCGTTCCTGCCTCCCCATCCGTTGCAGGCTCAATGAGCCAAGACAATTGTGCCCACAGTCCGCCACTATGCACGACACACGGTGGCAGTCGATGGTTGTGCTCAATCAACGCCCAAGCTTCGACCGGACCATGCCGACCAGGGCGTTCAGTTCCTCGATGCGCATTTTGCGTGCAGCTACGTAGAACACGGCCAGAAGTGCGGCAGCACCGGCGACCAGAGCGGCCAGCGACCCGAGGAACCCGCTGCCGAGCGCCTGCATGATGCCGTACACCACGGCTCCCGAGATCATCGTGGCCGGGATGCTGGCGCCCGCCAGCCGTGCATAGGTCCGGACGACATGTGCGGTGTCGAGGTCGCCGTCCATACGCTTGCTCAAACGGCGCCAGGCCACACCCACGCCGATGATGTACGCCAGGCCGTAGGAGGCCGCCATGCCGACCACGGCCCAGCGGGCGGGCAGGACCAGGAAGCACAGACCGGAGGCCGCGGCGTTGACGGCGGCGACGATCACCGTGTTGTAGAAGGGCGTGCGGGTGTCCTCGTACGCATAGAAGGCACGCAGGACGACGTACTGCACCGAGAACGGGATCAGCCCCACGCCGAAGCCCATCAGCATGTAGCCCATCGGGATGCCGGCGCCGGACGAGCCGTAGACCAGCGTGCACAGCGGGATGCCGAGGGAGAGAAAGCCGAACGAGATCGGGACGATCGCGACGGCGGAGGTGCGCAGGCCCTGCGACATGTCGTCGCGGACGGCTCCGGTGTCACCGTCGTGCGCGGATCGCGCCAGCCGTGGCAGCAGCGCCGCCATGACGGAGACGGTGATGATCGCCTGCGGCATGTTCCAGATCAGCTGTGCGCTGGCGTACGAGATGAAGCCGGTGCCCGGGTGTCCCTGCTGGTCGGCGGTGTTGCCGGCCCAGGTGGAGAGCTGGGTGACGACGAGGACGCCCGCCTGGTTGGCGAGCACGAACAGCACGGTCCACTTGGCGAGCTTGGCGGCCTTGCCCAGGCCGTGGCCGCGCCAGTCGAAGCGCAACCGAAGCTTGAAGTCGGCGTCGCGCAGGTACGGAATCATCGCCAGTGCCTGGACGACGAGTCCGAGGAGGGTGCCGATCCCCAGGAGCCGGATGCCTTCGTCGGGGATGGTGGTGACCCCGATGTGCGACGTCTTCGCCGTGCCGTAGACCCAGATGAACAGGCCGAAGGTGGCGATCATGACGATGTTGTTGAGGACGGGAGTCCACATCATCGCGCCGAAGCGGCCGCGGGCGTTGAGGATCTGTCCCATCACGACATGCAGACCCATGAAGAAGATCGTGGGCACGCAATAGCGGGTGAACGCGACGGCGACTTCGTTGGCTGCCGGGTCACGGGAGATGTCGAAGGACACCATTTTCACCAGGAGCGGCGCCGCCACGACCGCCAGGACCGTCAGCACGCCGAGTACCACGATGACCAGCGTCATCAGCCGGTTCGCATAGGCCTCGCCGCCGTCCTCGTCCTCCTTCATCGCGCGCACCAGCTGCGGGACGAAGACGGAGTTCAGACCGCCGCCGATGGTCAGGATGAAGATCATCGTCGGAAGCTGGTACGCGACCTGCCAGGAGTCACCGAGCACCGCACCACCGAGGGCCGCGACGATCAGTGCCGAGCGGACGAAGCCCGTGAGACGCGACACCATCGTGCCGGCGGCCATCACCGCGCTGGACTTGAGCAGACCTGAGGCGCGGCCCCCCGAGGGCTTGCCGGCCGCCGCCACGGGTGCCGGCTCCGGCTCCGGTACGGCCTGCTGTGGCACGGCCTCCGGCCCGGGCGCCGCACCGGCGAACGAGGGGCCCGCCGACGCGGGCGCGTGGTGCTGGGGCTCGTAGGACTGCTGGTCCCGGAAGAGATGCGCGAAGGCGTCAGGCTCCGGACGCTCGTCGGCGGCCTGGGTGATCAGATCGTCGACACCCACGAACTGCGTCGTCGCGGCGGCATCACCGTAGGGGAGATTGCGGGTCGGGCCCTGCGGCTCGGGCGGCGGGGGCGAGGCCCACAGCTGCGGATCGGGCGTGTGGCGGCCCGCGGCAGGCTGCTGGTAGAGCGGCTGCGTGGGCTGCCCCGGAGGCGGCGGGGGGTGCGCGGCGCGGTCGTAGAGCGCCTCGGTCACCGGATCCTGCGCCGTCGGGTCCTGGGCGCGGTGCGGGTCGTTGCGGTAGGCATCCTGGACATAGGGGTCCTGGACGTACGGATCCTGGTCCGCGGGCGGCGGGGGCGTCGGAGGGACCGGCCCCGTGGGGTCGCCATTGGCGCCCCGGCCCCGGTCACCGTCGTACGGCGCATTCATCGCTGCCCCACCTCATCCGTCGCCGGCCATCCGGCCCCGCCATCTATCAACGGTCCACTTTCTCACCTGAGCCGGACGGGTCGGAGCTTTCCGATCCGGTGTCCGGCGTGGGGTCACTCGGCTGCTCCGGCTCGTCGCCGTCGGTGCCGCCGTTGTCGCCGTCCGTGCCTGTCTCGCCGTCCGGCCCGTCATCGTCGGGCCCGTCGCCGTCGGGCCCGTCGCCGTCGGGCCCGTCCTCGGACCGCCGGGCGGCGGCCCGCTTGCGCTGAAGATAGATCCGCACACCGGCGAGGACGAGCAGCAGCACGCCACCCGCGATGACGAGCATCACCGTTGCGGTGATCTCCGTGACGTTCACCTGGAACGTCATGCGGTCACCGTAGGGCTTTCCGTCCGCCGTGTAGAGCTGGGCGGTCACCCATGCCCGGCCATTGGCGTTCGCCGTGGTGTCGAACTTGAACGACTGGCTGTGCCCGCCGTCCACCGTGATCTGCTGCGACTTCCCCGCGTCCAGACGGTTGGGCTGGGACGAGGTCAGCTTCAGCGTCATGTCCTTGACGCCCTGGACCAGGTTGTTCTGGACCGTCACCGGAATCGTGGCGCTGCGCCCGGAGAGCGTCGCCCCCGACTTCTGGATCAGATGAACCTTCTTGGTCAGACCGTCGAGGTAGCTGCGTACGGAGTGCCGGAAGGTTCTGGCGCCGGTGGCATTGCCCCGCCACTCCGTCGACATCTCCCGCATTATGGCGTTGCCGAACGGGGTCACCACGCGCTCCGGATGGGCCAGGATCACCTGGAAGTCGTCCAGGGCGGACTGGGTGCCCTGGATCTGCCGGAAGGCGTTGACGGGGAGTTCCTGCCTGCGCAGCGAGGACGGGTAGGCGGCGCCGCTGGGCACATGACGGGTGGCCGCGCGGTCGGGCTTGGCCTTGGCCGCGGCGCCGAGGCGCAGCGACTGGGTCCAGCTCCCGGACTCGTCCAGATTCCGCAGTGCGGTGGCCATGGCGTGGGCCTGGCTGACCGACGGCATGCGCTGCGGCGCGACGACGATGCTGCGCTGTCGGCCCGGGTCCTCGAGGCTGATCATCTGCGTCTGGGCGAGGAACTCCTGAACCGCGTGAGTGGAGTTTCCGGCCTTCGACATATCACCCTCGAAGGCTTGTGAGAGCTGCGCGTCCGCGACGACGGCGCTATTGCCGCCGCCGATGGGGCGGGCCGCCGTCGGGGTGTAGGACAGCCTGCCGGCGTCCCGCAGGCTGTCGCTTCGGGTGATCACGTTGTGTGCACCGGCCGAGGTCGCGACATCCACGATGGACGAGTCGATCGCGCCGTCGACGGGCCAGGCGAAGTCCGTGCGCGGCTTGACGCCGAGGATCGTGTCCACGGTCTTGTCGGCAAGGTCGGTGGCCGGGCCGAGGTGACTGAGCGCACTGGGCACGCCCTTGCCGTGGTGGGCGAGCGAGGCCAGGTCGGGGTCGCCGAAGGGCAGCGCGACGACCTCGTGCGTCTTGACCGCTTCTTCGAGGTCGTGCAGCCACTGCTTGGCGACCGCCTGGTTCTTGCCCATGGGGCCGTCCGGGCCGTTCACCCGGTACGACTTGGTCATCGCGTCGACGGTCGCGAGCAGGTCGGGATCGATGACGAAGGTCACCGGCAGGTTTTTGCCGAGCGCGACCATCTGCTGCAGCCGGCCTCCTGGCGCGAGCTCGGCAGCGAGGTCGTCGTTGCGGAAGACCGGCGTCTGCTGGGCATCGGCGTCGGTCTCGGCGGTGAGATGGGTGGGGGAGATCAGCGGCCACATGTATGTGAGCTGCGTCTTCTTCCCGGCACCGGCCGTCTGCCAGGGCAGGAACGTCCGGTCGAAGCCGAGGACCTGCCCGTACGGCGCGGCCTGAGAGCGACCCGACAGAGAGACGCCGAGCTGGTACACACCGTTATCGCTGAGATCGAGGTCCTTGACCGGCACGCTGAGGCTGAAGGGACGGCTGATGCCGGGCTCCAGCTTGCCGATCTTCTCGGTGTGCCCCTTGATCTCCTCACCGTCCGTGCCCGGCAGATAGCCGGTACGACGCGACGCATTCTCGATGGAGCTACGGCCGCCGAGCGTGGATCCACGGTGCATGCCGACATGCGCGTCCGTGATCGTGCTGCGGCCCTCATTGGTCAGCGTGCCGGAGACGGTGACCGTGTCGCTCTTGGTGGGAGCGGACGGGGACATCGAGTTGATGGTGACGTCGACCGTGCGGGAGCCCGTCGGGGCCGCCTGCGCGGAGGAGGCGTGCGGAACCTGGAGCAGCCCCACGAGAAGGAGCACTCCAGT
Organism: Streptomyces sp. NPDC054786; assembly: GCF_053611685.1. Taxonomy (NCBI): domain Bacteria; kingdom Bacillati; phylum Actinomycetota; class Actinomycetes; order Kitasatosporales; family Streptomycetaceae; genus Streptomyces; species Streptomyces sp. NPDC054786. The sequence continues at coordinate 144,078 of NZ_JBSHAW010000001.1, forward strand.
GAGCAGTGTCACGGTCCTTCGCAGCCATCGGCCACGCGGCCGTTCAGTCCGCTGGAACCCTGCCGCCTCGGCCACGCGCTCGCCCGTCCCTCGTCGTCGTCAGTGGTCGTTCGGAATGTGCGTCCACGAATGGTAACGAGAGCCGCAGCGACGGAGTGCCAGGGACTGCTCCACATGATCGCGGTACGGAGAGCCGCGCGCCCAGCCTGTCCCCTTTATTACGTGACGCTTTGCACTGCGCGGCCACGTACTCTGTTTTGTTGTGCCGAACGCCAACAATGACCTCCCCGCCCCGACCGCCGAGCGGACCCCGCAGTCGACGAACGCGCTGAACCATGTGCAGCGCCGCGCCGTGAGCGAACTGCTGAGGGTGTCCCCCGTCGCGGATGACCTGGCCCGTCGCTTCCAGGAGGCCGGGTTCACACTTGCCCTGGTCGGCGGCTCGGTCCGGGACGCGCTGCTGGGCCGGCTCGGCAATGACCTGGACTTCACCACCGATGCCCGCCCCGAGGACGTTCTGAAGATCGTCCGGCCGTGGGCGGACGCGGTCTGGGAGGTCGGCATCGCCTTCGGGACGGTCGGCTGCAAGAAGGAATCGTTCGACATCGAGGTCACGACCTACCGCTCCGAGGCGTACGACCGTACGTCCCGCAAGCCCGAGGTGTCGTACGGCGAGTCCATCGAGGAAGATCTGGTGCGCCGGGACTTCACGGTGAACGCCATGGCGGTGCTGCTGCCGCAGAAGGAGTTCGTCGACCCGCACGACGGCCTGGAGGACCTGGCCGCGCGGGTGCTGCGCACGCCTGGGACGCCGGAGGAGTCGTTCTCCGATGACCCGCTGCGGATGATGCGCGCCGCCCGCTTCGCCGCTCAGCTGGACTTCGAGGTGGCTCCGGAGGTCGTCGCCGCGATGAAGGCGATGTCGGACCGCATCGAGATCGTCTCCGCGGAGCGCGTACGGGACGAGCTGAACAAGCTGATCCTGTCGGCGCACCCGCGCGAGGGATTGCGGCTCCTCGTCGATTCGGGCCTGGCCGACCAGGTCCTGCCCGAGCTGCCCGCGCTACGGCTGGAAAGTGACGAGCATCACCGCCACAAGGACGTCTACGAGCACTCGCTGACGGTCCTGGAGCAGGCGATCGACCTCGAGGAGGACGGTCCCGATCTTGTGCTGCGGCTGGCCGCCCTCCTGCACGACATCGGCAAGCCCAGGACGCGGCGCTTCGAGAAGGACGGTCGGGTGTCCTTCCACCACCACGAGGTGGTGGGCGCGAAGATGACCAAGAAGCGGATGACCGCCCTGAAGTACTCCAATGACATGGTCAAGGACGTCTCGCGTCTGGTGGAGCTGCATCTGCGCTTCCACGGCTACGGGACGGGCGAATGGACGGACTCCGCCGTCCGGCGGTACGTGCGGGATGCCGGCCCGCAGCTGAAGCGGCTGCACAAGCTGACGCGCTCGGACTGCACCACCCGCAACAAGCGCAAGGCCAGTGCCCTGTCGCGTGCCTACGACGGGCTTGAGGAGCGCATCGCCCGGTTGCAGGAGCAGGAAGAGCTGGAGGCGATCCGCCCGGACCTGGATGGCAACGACATCATGCAGGTCCTGGGCATCAGCCCGGGGCCCGAGGTCGGCAAGGCGTACAAGCAGATGCTGGAGCTCCGGCTGGAGCACGGGCCGATGCAGCGGGACGCGGCGATCGCCGCTCTGAAGGAGTGGTGGGCCGGCCAGAGCTGATGTTTCACGTGAAACCGGCGGTCGGTGAACCGCCACGTATCACGTGAAACGTGGGGCGGTGTTTCACGTGAAACACCGCCCCACGGCGTATCCAAGGGGGTTCTCTGCGCGCTACTTGGCCGAGGTCAGGCAGAGCACCATGTGGGTGTCGGACCCCCTGCGCCGGTGCACGCTCTTGCTGTACGCCGATTCGTTTGCGGGGCACACGGACGGGTCCGAGGTGTCATCGTGCACCGCGGTCACCTTGTACTGGGCCTCCGAGGTGCCGCAGTCCACCACCTCGAGGCCGTCGTCGAGTGAACTGCTGGACTTCTTCACGCAGTCGCCGACCTCTGCGCTGCTCGCGTCGTTCATGCTGCTGATCCAGGCGACCCCGAGGAAGACCAGCCCGAGGACGGCTCCGACAGCCCTCAGGATCGTCTTGGGGGAACGCCGCTTGGCGGGCCGCGGCGGCGGTACAGGAGGTCCGCCCTGCATGAAGGGCTGCTGCGGCGGCACGGGGTAACCCGGCTGCGGCTGTCCGTACGGAGCCTGTGGCTGCTGGGGGTAGGCGTATCCACCCTGGGGCTGACCGTAGGGGGCCTGGGGTGCCGGCGGTGCCTGCGGGTACGGGTTCTGTCCGTAGGGCTGTTGTCCGTACGGCTGCTGCCCGTATGGCTGCTGTCCGTATGGCTGCTGTCCGTACGGTGCCTGGCCGTATGGTTGCTGACCCTGAGGCGGCGTGGTCATGGATCTCCCCCGATATTGATGTGTACAGGCTCGTGTAGGACGTCCGTAAGGTATCTGCTCCGGGCGCCTCACTGCAGAGAACTGATCAGCACGGGGCGAGGAATGCGGGTGCTCAGCCGCGCCCGAAGCGGACCATTGCCACGGTGACCACCGCGTAGAGGACGGTCACCACGCCGAGCAGAGCGGTTGATCTTCCGTCCGGAGGCAGCATGAGGGCGGCGACCGCGGCGGCGGCGACGAAGGCGGCATTGAAGAGAACGTCGTAGATGGCGAAGATCCGGCCGCGGAAGGCATCGTCGACTGACGACTGGACGATCGTGTCGGTGGAGATCTTGGTCCCTTGCGTGCCGAGGCCGAGCACGAACGCGGCGGCCAGCATCGGGACCGGCAGGAAGAACAGTCCGAGAGACGGCGCCAACACGGCTCCCATCGCGGCACAGCAGGCGATCCAGCCGAACGCGGTGAGCCGCCCGACGGCCCAGGGCGTGATGACGGCGGCCGCGAAGAAGCCCGCTCCTGACACCCCGACAGTGATCCCGAGCAGTGCCAGACCCTCCGACTCGGTGCTGGACCAGAAGTACCGGCACAGCATCAGCACCATGACCGTCAGGGCTCCGTAGCAGAAGCGGATCACGGTCATCGCCGCCAGTGCCCGGGCCGGAGCACGACGCGCGGCGAGATGACGCAACCCGTCCGCAAGTCCCCGCACCGTGCTCAACAGGGCTTCGCGCAGATGGGGTTGGAGACGTGCCGGGTCAGGGCCGAGCAACTGCGGGGCCATGCGCAGGGCGGTGAGGGCTGAACAGAAATAGAGGGAGGCGGCGAACAGCACGACATACGCGTTCACCTCCGAGCCGGCCAGCCGGATGGCGAAAGCGAGCCCGCCGCCGGCGGTCGCGGCGAGCGTTCCGGCCGTGGGGGCCAGAGAGTTGGCCATGACCAGTTGCTGTTCACCGTCGACCACGCGCGGGAGCGCGGCCGAGAGCCCCGCCAGTACGAAGCGATTGACGGCGGTCACGGAGAGGGCCGAGGCGTAGAAGAGCCAGTCGGGGGCCTTTGACACGATCAGCGCCGCCGTCGCCATGGCCAGCAGGGTGCGCAGCAGATTGCCGTACAGCAGGACCTGACGGCGCCGCCAGCGGTCGAGCAGCACGCCGGTGAACGGCCCGAGGAGGGAGTACGGGAGCAGCAGGATCGCCATGGCGGAGGCGATGGCCACGGGCGACGTCTGCTTCTCGGGCGAGAAGACGACGAAGGTGGCGAGCGCGACCTGGAACACTCCGTCAGCCGCCTGGGACAGGAGCCGTGCGGCGAGGAGCGAGCGGAAGTCGCGTAGCCGGAGTAATACGCGGAGGTCGCGCACAGCATGCATGAGGCACAGCCTCACACAGCCCGCAGGCCCCCGGGTGGAATACCCGGGGGCCTGCGCAGGGACGGTGAGTCAGGCGTCTCAGCGCTCGACTTCGCCGTTGATGAACTTCTCGACGTTCTCCCGTGCCTCGTCGTCGAAGTACTGCACCGGCGGGGACTTCATGAAGTACGAGGACGCGGAGAGGATCGGGCCACCGATGCCCCGGTCCTTGGCGATCTTCGCGGCGCGCAGGGCGTCGATGATGACACCCGCGGAGTTCGGGGAGTCCCAGACCTCGAGCTTGTACTCCAGGTTCAGCGGGACATCGCCGAAAGCGCGACCCTCGAGGCGGACGTAGGCCCACTTGCGGTCGTCCAGCCAGGCCACGTAGTCCGAGGGGCCGATGTGGACGTTGTCCTCGCCCATTTCACGGTCCCGGATCTGGGAGGTGACGGCCTGCGTCTTGGAGATCTTCTTGGACTCCAGGCGCTCGCGCTCGAGCATGTTCTTGAAGTCCATGTTGCCGCCGACGTTCAGCTGCATCGTGCGGTCCAGGATGACGCCCCGGTCCTCGAAGAGCTTGGCCATCACGCGGTGCGTGATCGTGGCGCCGACCTGCGACTTGATGTCGTCACCGACGATCGGGACGCCGGCCTCGGTGAACTTGTCCGCCCACTCCTTGGTGCCGGCGATGAAGACCGGGAGGGCGTTGACGAACGCGACCTTGGCGTCGATGGCGCACTGGGCGTAGTACTTCGCGGCGTCCTCGGAGCCGACAGGGAGGTAGCAGACCAGGACGTCGACCTGCTTGTCCTTGAGGATCTGGACGATGCCGACCGGGGCCTCGGTGGACTCCTCGATGGTCTGGCGGTAGTACTTGCCCAGGCCGTCGTAGGTGTGGCCACGCTGCACCGTCACGCCCGCATTGGGGACGTCACAGATCTTGATGGTGTTGTTCTCGCTGGCGCCGATGGCATCCGCGAGGTCGAGCCCGACCTTCTTGGCGTCGACGTCGAAGGCCGCCACGAACTCGATGTCACGCACGTGGTAGTCACCGAACTGCACGTGCATGAGGCCGGGCACGCGGCTCTTCGGGTCGGCGTCCTTGTAGTACTCGACGCCCTGTACCAGCGAGGCGGCGCAGTTGCCCACGCCGACGATGGCTACGCGAACCGAACCCATTCCGGTTGCTCCCTGTGTTCTCGATGAGGACCTGCACAGCAGAGCCTCATGTGGTGGTGTCATCGGACGGATCCGGCCGGGTACCACCCCGGTGCCGGGGCAGGCCGCCCGTATCTCCTGACTGGTTCTTCTTGTCCTGTGCTGCGGGACCTGGTGCGCGCTGATCACGCCCGGCGCGCTCACTCTCGATGAGCTCGTTCAACCAACGGACTTCGCGCTCGACGGACTCCATGCCGTGCCGCTGCAGTTCGAGGGTGTAGTCGTCCAGCCGCTCGCGGGACCTGGCCAAGGAGGTACGCATCCTCTCAAGGCGCTCCTCCAGCCGGCTACGGCGGCCTTCCAGCACCCGCATCCTCACGTCCCGCGATGTCTGCCCGAAGAACGCGAAGCGGACGCCGAAGTGCTCGTCCTCCCATGCATCCGGTCCGGAGTGCGCGAGCAGCTCTTCGAAGTGCTCTTTGCCCGCTGAGGTCAATCGGTAGACGATCTTGGCTCGGCGCCCTGTCAGCGTTGCGGCCGGTACGCCCTCCGCGGTGCTGTCCGTCTCCTCGATGAGCCAGCCGCTCGCGACCAGCGCCTTGAGACAGGGGTAGAGGGTGCCATAGCTGAACGCGCGGAAGACCCCGAGCGAGGTGTTGAGCCGTTTTCGCAGCTCATAGCCGTGCATCGGGGATTCGCGGAGCAGGCCGAGGACGGCGAACTCGAGGATGCCGGAACGTCTGCTCATCCTCCGCCTCCTTGGTCCTGTGCGTTCTTTATGTCGTGCTGATGTATCGACTCGATACATCCAGACGATAGAGGGGTCACCTGGGCGGAACAAGTGGGGGGACGGTGAACGGCATCACATCACCGAATCGTTCTCATCAACCTGACTGATTTGGAGTGAATTTCAACACTGGGCAGGTTTTGGCCGTGCGTAGTCTGTGCGGCATGCAGACTGCCGGGAACCGTGGGCCGATATCTGGCGTCCCTGTCCTCGGTGTAGTGCGGCTCGCGCCTCAGGAGCGGGCCGTGCATCGGGGGGACCTGAAGACAACTGCCGCCTTCAGGCGACGAGAAAGCGCGCCTGCCCGAGGAGTATTCGTTCCATGAGCGAGCACCGTCGCAAACCGCCACAGCCGCAGAGTGGCGGACGTGCCGCGGCCCGACGCGCCGCACAGCAGCCACCGGGGCGTCGTTCCGCCCCTCCGCGTGGCTCCGCTGCCGGTCCTGCCTCCCACTCCGAGCCGACCGGGCATGAGCCCCGGCAAGGAGGTCGTGCCGAGGCCCGTAGAGCTGCCCAGCGCAGCGGTCGCCGACGCGGGTCCGATGCCGCTGCGGTGGCTGCCGGTGAGGGCGCCGGCGGCCGTGGTGGTGGCGGCCGGCGCGGTAGTGGCGGCGGCGGCCCCGAGGGAGGCCGGGGACGCGGCCGCGGCAGCGGAAAGCCTGCCAAGAAGCGTCTGATCGACTACCCGCGTGCCAACCGCGTCGGGTGGCGCCGCTTTGTGCCCTCCTGGAAACAGGTCGCCACCATGAGCGTCGGTTTCATAGGGCTGATCGTGGGTGCCTCCGGCGTCGCGCTGGCCTTGGTGCACGTTCCCGACGAGAGCCTGGCCGCCAAGTCGCAGAACAACGTCTACCTCTGGGCCAATGGCAAGGTCATGGCGCGTGACGGTGAGACGAACCGGCAGAACGTCACGATCAACGAGATTCCGCGCTCGATGCAGAATGCGGCGATTGCTGCGGAGAACGCGTCGTTCAAGACGGACTCGGGTGTGGACCCGATGGGCATCGCACGTGCGGTGTTCAACATGGCCAAGGGTGGCGAGACCCAGGGTGGCTCGACCATCACTCAGCAGTACGTGAAGAACGCGATGCTGAGTCAGCAGCAGACCCTTGACCGCAAGTTCAAGGAACTGTTCATCGCGATCAAGGTCGGCTGGTCGAAGAGCAAGGACGAGATCCTTCAGGGGTATCTGAACACCAGCTACTACGGTCGTGGGGCCTACGGGATCCAGGCAGCGGCTCAGGCGTACTACGGAGTGGACGCCGCCAAGCTGGACGCGAACCAGAGCGCCTTCCTGGCCACTGTGCTCAAGGGTGCGGACCTGTATGACCCCGCGGGCGGCACCAGCCCGGGAGCCACACGGGCGGCAAACACCGCGCGTGCCAAGGCGCGGTGGTCCTGGATCCTCGACCGTGAGGTCGACAACCACCTCTTGTCGAAGGCGCAGCGGAACAAGTTCCGAAAGCACTTCCCCACGCCACATCTGCCGAAGCCGGTGGCCAGCAAGAGCGGCCAGATCGGCTACATGATGGACACCGCGAAGAAGTACGTGCTGAAGCACGCGGGTCTCAGCGAGGCCCAGTTCGACAAGGGCGGCTACACGATCCGGACGACCTTCGACGCGCATAAGACCAATGAGCTCGAGGGCGCGGTCAAGAAGGTCAACAAGCGCTATATCGACCCGAAGAAGCGCGCAAAGGATAAATACGTCCAGTTCGGTGGCGCCTCCGTGGTGCCGGGAGACGGCAAGATCGTCGCCCTGTACGGCGGCGAGGGCTACGACAAGGGTCACTTCAGCAACAACGCCGACACCTTCGGTGTGCCGGTCGGCTCGACCTGGAAGCCGTTCGTGCTCGCAGCGGGGATGAAGTACGGAACGAGCAGGAGTGACGGGCCGATCTCACCGGACAGTCGTTACAACGGCAATGACCACCTCAAGGTGAAGAATGCCGACGGCAGCTACGTAACGAAGCGGGACAACTCGCCCTTCTACCAGGAGAACGAGAGTAATCACCGCTGGGGCTACATCCCCTTGACCAAGGCGATGGAACAGTCCGTCAACACTCCCTTCGTGCAGCTCGGCATGGATGTCGGGATGCCCAAGGTCCGGGAAATGGCGCACGCGGCGGGTATCGCGTCGGCCAGCTTCGACAAGAACCTGAACCCGTCCTTTGCGCTGGGTACCTCCACACCGAGCGCGATTCGTATGGCCGATGCCTATGCGACGTTCGCCCAATCGGGAACGAAGGTGGAGCCCTACTCGGTGACCAAGGTGACGTTCGAGGGTGAAGACCTGGGGGGCTTCGACAGGCCCAAGCAAGAGACGGCGATGGATTCCAACATCGCCAACAACGTGACCAAGGTGCTGCAGAACGTCATCAAGAACGGCACGGGCAAGTTGGCCAGGCGGCTGAACATGCCGGCGGCGGGCAAGACGGGTACCACCGACGAGAACAAGTCGGCCTGGTTCGTCGGCTACACCAGGCAGCTTTCGACAGCCGTCACCATGTTCCGTGAGGACGCCAAGAATCCGCGTCAGCTGTCCATGAACGGTGTCGGTGGCTTCGACTCGATCCACGGTGGTGCACTGCCCACCGAGGTGTGGACCGAGTACATGCTGCAGGCGATGAACGGCGTCACGGGGGAGCCATTCCCGCCTGCCACGCCCATCGGGCGACGGGTGGACGAGGCCGGCATGCCGTCTCCGACGCCGACGCCCACGCCGTCGGACACACCGTCGGACACTCCGTCGGGGACTCCCAGCGACTCCGCTTCCCCGTCGAACTCGCCCAGCCCGACCCCGACAGACACCTGCTCTCCTTGGGACATCAACTGCAAGAACAGTGGTGGGGCCGGTAACGGCGGGGGCACCGGAGGAGGGCCCGGCGGGCCGGGTGGCCCGGGCGGTGGCACCGGAGGCACGAGTCCGACGCCTGACCCGACGGACGCGAACGGTGGTGGAGGCTTGTTCGGCGGCCCTAGCGGCTGACCAACCGTTTCACGTGAAACGCTGAATGTTTCACGTGAAACGCAGAGCCATGAAGCCCCCGCCCGGCTCGACCGGGCGGGGGCTTCACCGTCTTCTGCACAGAGTTGTACGGCAGGATGGGCCCATGACGAGCGTGGGACGGGACGAGTCGGTACGGCCGACGCGGCGGGATGAGGTGGCGGCGGCCGGCAGCGAGCTGATCGGCGGGCCGATCGGCCGACGCGCACTGCTCGGGACGCACTGGCTGACGCCGGTGAGGGTCATCGCGCTCGTCGCCATCGGTATGTTCGCCCTGGGCATGGTGCAGAAGCTGCCCTGCTACAACGGCGGCTGGTTCTTCGGTGCCACCAGCCAGTACACCCACGCCTGCTACTCCGATATCCCCCATCTCTATGCGGGGCGGGGCTTCGCCGATGGGCTGATCCCGTATTTCGACCGGCTGCCCGGCGATATGGAGTATCTCGAGTACCCCGTGCTCACCGGCGTCTTCATGGAGGTCGCCTCCTGGATGACACCGCACGGCGGGGGAATCCAGCACCGCGAACAGATCTACTGGCTGGTCAACGCCGGCATGCTGATGATCTGCGCCGCCGTCGTCGCGGTGTGCGTGACCCGCACCCACCGGCGGCGCCCCTGGGACGGCCTCCTTGTCGCCCTGGCGCCGGCTGCCGCTCTCACCGCCACCATCAACTGGGATCTGCTGGCGGTCGCCCTGACCGCCGCCGGGATGCTGATGTGGTCACGCAGCCGCCCGCTGGCGGCCGGTGTCCTCATCGGGCTGGCTACCGCGGCGAAGCTGTACCCGGTGCTGTTGCTGGGCCCGCTGCTGGTGCTGTGCTGGCGGGCGGGCGCCTGGCGCGCGTACGGGAGGGCGGTGGCCGGCGCCGTGGCGTCCTGGCTGGTGGTGAACCTGCCGGTGATGATCACGCACGATGGCGCGGGGTTTCACATCCGGGAAGGCTGGGCGAAGTTCTACACGTTCAGCCAGGAGCGGCCCATCGACTTCGGATCGCTCTGGCTCCTGATCTCGCAGCGGACCGGCAACCCCCTGGAGAACGCGAACACCTATGCCACGCTGCTGATGATCCTGGGCTGTGGCGCGATCGGCCTGCTGAGCCTCTATGCGCCGCGCCGGCCACGCTTCGCACAGCTGGCGTTCCTCGTCGTCGCGCTGTTCATCCTCACCAACAAGGTCTACTCGCCGCAGTACGTCCTGTGGCTGATCCCGCTCGCCGTGCTGGCCCGGCCGCGCTGGCGGGACTTCCTGATCTGGCAGGCCTGCGAGGTCATGTACTTCCTGGGGATCTGGACCTACCTCGCCTACACGGGTAACGGCGACAAGCACCAAGGCCTGCCGCTGGAGGGCTACCAGCTGGCCATCGTGCTGCACCTCCTGGGCACCCTCTATCTGTGCGCGGTCGTCGTACGGGACATTCTGCTGCCGGAGCGCGATGTGGTCCGCAGGGACGGGGACGACGACCCGTCGGGCGGAGTCCTGGACCGCAGCCCCGATGTGTTCGTGCTCGGTCGCCGGGCGTACCACCGCCCCCGGCACGCGGTGCAGTTCGAGGCAGCGCCGCAGGTGCGCTGGGGCGCCGTACGGGAATGAATCGGCACCGGCCCGTCCATGCACCGGGCCCGGTGCCGCAGAGAACGTCTGCGGCACCGGGCCCTTGGCGTGTGTCCGAGCTGGAGTGCGGCCGGCTCAGCGGTCCATGATGCGGTCGAACTGCGTGGTGGTGTGCCGCAGATGGGCCACCAGTTCCTCACCGACCTGCGGCTCCGGTGCGTCGCTCGGCACGAACAGGATCGACACCTGCATGTGCGGCGGCTCCGCGAACCAGCGCTGCTTCCCGGCCCATACGTACGGGGCGAGGTTGCGGTTGACGGTTGCCAGGCCGGCCCGGGCCACGCCCTTGGCGCGCGGCATCACTCCGTGCAGTGCCTTGGGCGACTCCAGGCCGACACCGTGCGAGGTGCCGCCGGCCACCACGACCAAGTAGCCGTCGGAGGCAGCCTTCTGCTGGCGGTAGCCGAAGCGCTCGCCCTTGGTGACCCGGGTGACATCGAGCACCGAGCCGCGGTACTCGGTGGCCTCGTGGTCGCCGAGCCACAGCCGCGTACCGATCCGCGCGCGGAACCGTGTCTGGGGGAACTGCTGCTGGAGACGGGCGAGTTCATCGGCCTTGAGGTGGCTGACGAACATGGTGTGCAGCGGGAGGCGGGCGGCGCGCAGCCGGTCCATCCAGCCGATGACCTCTTCGACCGCGTCGGACCCGTCGGTGCGGTCCAGCGGCAGGTGCAACGCGAAGCCTTCGAGCCGGATGTCCTCGATGGCCGCGGCCAGCTTCGGCAGATCCTCCGGCTTGACTCCATGGCGCTTCATGCTGCTCATGACCTCGATGACGACCCGGGCGCCGACCAGGCCGCCCACGCCCTCGACCGAGGAGACCGAGCGGATCGCCCGGTCGGGCAGCGGTACCGGCTCCTCGCCGTGGCGGAACGGCGTCAGGACGAGCAGATCGCCGCTGAAGAAGTCCTTGATACGGGCCGCTTCGTAGGTCGTGCCGACCGCCAGGATGTCAGCACCCAGGCGGGTCGCCTCGTCGGCGAGGCGCTCATGGCCGAAGCCGTATCCATTGCCTTTGCAGACCGGGACCAGCCCGGGGAACTGCTGGAGAACGCTCTGCTGATGCGCCCGCCAGCGCGCGGTGTCGACGTAGAGGGTGAGCGCCATGGCCGGGCCCGGAACCTTTCTCGTGGCTGGGGTGTGTCAGGAGTACGGACGGTGCGGTGAAGCGGTCAGCGGCGCGACATATACATGTCGAGCGCCTTGTGCAGCAGCTTGTTGAGCGGGAAGTCCCACTCTCCGAGGTACTCCGCTGCCTGCCCACCCGTGCCGACCTTGAACTGGATCAGGCCGAAGAGATGGTCGTTCTCGTCCAGCGAGTCGCTGATGCCGCGGAGGTCGTAGACCGAAGCGCCGAGCGCGTAGGAGTCCTGCAGCATCTTCCACTGCATCGCGTTCGAGGGCCGGACCTCACGCTTGTGGTTGGCGGAGGCGCCGTAGGAGTACCAGACGTGGCCACCGACGATCAGCATCGTGGCCGCCGCGACGTTCTCGCCCTCGTGGCGGGCGAAGTAGAGCCGCATGCGGTTGGGGTCCTCGGAGTTGAGGGCCGTCCACATGCGCTGGAAGTAGCCCAGCGGCCGCGGGCGGAAGTGGTCACGCTCCGCGGTGATCTCGTAGAGCCGCTGCCACTCGGCCAGCTCCTCGTAGCTGCCCTGGACGACCTCGACCCCGGCCTTTTCGGCCTTCTTGATGTTGCGGCGCCACAGCTGGTTGAAGCCCTTGTGGACCTCCTCCAGCGAGCGGTCGGCCAGCGGCACCTGGAAGACATAGCGGGGCTGCACATCGCCGAAGCCGGCGCCGCCGTCCTCGCCCTGCTGCCAGCCCATGCGCCGCAGCCGGTCGGCCACCTCGAAGGCGCGTGGCTCGATGTGGCTCGCCTCGACGTCCCGCAGCCGCTTGACGTCCGGGCTCTGGATGCCGGACTTGATCGCGGCGGAGTCCCAGCGGCGGATGATCACCGGCGGGCCCATCTTCACGGAGAAGGCGCCCTTCTGCTTGAGGTGGCTGAGCATCGGCTGCAGCCAGTCCTCAAGGTTCGGTGCGAACCAGTTGATGACCGGACCCTCGGGCAGATAGGCGAGGTAGCGCTTGATCTTGGGCAGCTGGCGGTAGAGCACCAGACCCGCGCCGACCAGCTCGCCGCTCGCGTCGAACCAGCCCAGGCTCTCCGAGCGCCATTCGGCCTTGACGTCTGCCCAGGCAGGGACCTGCATGTGGCTGGCCGCGGGCAGACTCTGGATATATGCCAGATGCTGCTCTCGGCTGATGGTCCTCAGGGTCAGGCTCATGCGGGGCGCTCCTCGGCAGGTGTGTCCCCTTGGTCGGGGCTCCGGCTCTCGCGCCGAAGCCTACTGTGACCGGGGAGCGCCCCGTCTGGGCCATACGGGCCGGGGCCCCGTATGCCGCAGTGGCTAGCCGATAATGCCGCCGAAGAGGCCACCGTGAGCCAGGCCGAGGTAGAAGCCGACGGCCGCTGCCCCGAGGCCGATGATCAACAGGAAGCGTTCACCTGTCGTCGACGAGATGAACTGTCCCCACAGGCCGGTGCCGATTCCGATCAGACCGACCCAGGAACTGACCAGGTGCAGGCTGGGAGAGAGCGTGGTGAAGACGGCGATCGCGCCGAGAACCACGGTCACGATGGCGATGGTGTTCTCGACGGGATGGTCCTTGCCGTCGCTGTTGAGAAGCGAGAGCAGACTGCGCTGGGTCCGTGCTGCCTGTGCCATGCGGCACCTCCGATGACAGGGCGGCGCACTGTAACGCCGCTCACACCCGTTGTGTTCCAGATTGAGGGGTGGAGCGGGCGGATTTCAACCGGAAGGCTTCAGGCAGGTACTCTGTACGGTCTGCGCCCATGTCTGTCCGGATGACCGGACGGGCTCGGTGCGGAACGCATACGACCCTCCTGCCACGGAACGACCGTGGCCGCTGAGTCCAAAGGAGGTGGGTTCTACATGCGTCACTACGAGGTGATGGTCATCCTCGACCCCGATCTCGAGGAGCGCGCTGTCTCCCCGCTGATCGAGAACTTCCTCTCCGTCGTCCGTGAGGGCAACGGAAAGGTCGAGAAGGTCGACACCTGGGGCCGTCGTCGTCTCTCTTACGAGATCAAGAAGAAGCCCGAGGGCATCTACTCGGTCATCGACCTGCAGGCCGAGCCTGCGGTCGTCAAGGAGCTCGACCGTCAGATGAACCTGAATGAGTCGGTCCTCCGGACCAAGGTCCTTCGTCCCGAGACCCACTGAGCGCGCAAGCGTCCAGCGGTAACCGGGTCCGAGTAGCAGCAACACCAGCAGCCAGCAGCACACCCGCCGAGAGGTTCCCCTAATGGCAGGCGAGACCGTCATCACGGTTGTCGGCAATCTTGTCGACGACCCCGAGCTGCGCTTCACCCCGTCCGGTGCGGCGGTCGCGAAGTTCCGCGTCGCGTCCACTCCCCGCACCTTCGACCGCCAGACCAATGAGTGGAAGGACGGCGAGAGCCTGTTCCTGACCTGCTCGGTGTGGCGTCAGGCGGCGGAGAACGTCGCCGAGTCCCTGACGCGGGGTACCCGCGTGGTCGTCCAGGGCCGCCTCAAGCAGCGGTCGTACGAGGACCGCGAGGGCGTGAAGCGCACGGTCTACGAGCTCGACGTCGAGGAAGTCGGCGCGAGCCTGAAGAACGCCACGGCCAAGATCACCAAGACCAGCGGTCGCGGTGGCCAGGGCGGTGGCGGCTTCGGCGGCGGTCAGCAGGGCGGTGGCCAGGGTGGCGGCGGCTGGGGCGGCGGCCCCGGCGGCGGCCAGCAGGGCGGCGGCGGTGCTCCCGCCGACGACCCGTGGGCGACCAACGGTCCTGCCGGCGGCGGTCAGCAGGCCGGTGGCGGTGGCGGTGGTGGCTGGGGCGGTAGCTCCGGCGGTGGCTACTCGGACGAGCCGCCCTTCTAGGTCCGTACAGCTGGTTCGACTCCGCGCTGTTTCACGTGAAACAGCGCCGTGAGGCGGCCAGGGGCCTTGAGGGCGTCAGCACAAACTTCTTGAACTCATTGGAGAGAGATAATGGCGAAGCCGCCTGCTCGCAAGCCTAAGAAGAAGGTTTGCGTGTTCTGCAAGGAGAAGATCTCCTATGTGGACTACAAGGACACGAACCTGCTGCGGAAGTTCATCTCCGACCGCGGCAAGATCCGTGCCCGCCGGGTCACCGGCAACTGCACTCAGCACCAGCGTGACGTCGCCACGGCCGTGAAGAACAGCCGTGAGATGGCGCTGCTGCCCTACACGTCCACCGCGCGATAAGGGAAGGGTGACCGAATCATGAAGATCATCCTCACCCACGAGGTCTCCGGCCTCGGCACCGCCGGCGACGTCGTTGACGTCAAGGACGGGTACGCCCGTAACTACCTGGTCCCGCGTGGTTTCGCGATCCGCTGGACCAAGGGTGGCGAGAAGGACGTCGAGCAGATCCGTCGCGGTCGCAAGATCCGCGAGATCGCCACGATCGAGCAGGCCAACGAGGTCAAGGGCCGGCTTGAGGGCGTCAACGTGAAGCTGGCCGTTCGCGCCGGCGACGCGGGCCGCCTGTTCGGCTCCGTCACCCCGGCCGACGTCGCCTCGGCGATCAAGGCCGCCGGTGGTCCGGACGTCGACAAGCGTCGTGTCGAGCTCGGCTCGCCGATCAAGACCCTGGGCGCGCACCAGGTCTCCGTGCGTCTGCACGCCGAGGTCGTTGCGAAGCTCGGCGTCGAGGTCGTCGCCGCGTAATTGCCGCACCACGCCGAAGGGCCGCATCCCGTCACCGGGGTGCGGCCCTTCGTCGTGTCCGGGGCGCCGACGGTCCGCTGTCAGTCCTCGTCCTGGGCGCGCCTGTAGAGCTTGGCGACGTCGTCGTCGAAGTACGCGGCGTAGGAGACATCGTCTTGGTCGCCGCCGCCTTCATGGCCGCCGAGAACACCGATGACCGTGCCGGTGTGGCTCTTGGGGTCGTAGTCGGCCAGCCAGGGACTGCCGCTCGTCCCGCCCTCGAAGTCGGTGCACTGGATGCGCAGCTGGGTGTCGCTGTACTTCGTGGTGCGGTTCTGGCAGGAGATCGGGGTGTCACGGCTGGTCGGATAGCCGGTGATCTTGACCTCGTTGTCGAAGCCACGGTCGATGCCGAGGGTGTTGCCGCCCAGGACGTCCTGGATCTGCTTGCCGTTCTTCTTGTCGAGCACGAGGAAGGCGACGTCGAGATCCTCGTCCTGCGACTTGGCCCAGCGGTCGTCGACGACCACCTTCTTGACCTTCCAGAGGCCGGTGGGCTCCTTGCCGTCGCGGTAGTCGGGGGCGAAGACGAGATCGTCCACCGTCGTCTCGGCGTCTGCGTCGAAGGCACAGTGCGCCGCCGTGATGAGCATGTTCCGGCCCGGGCTCTGCACGACGCTCGCCGAACAGAAGTGGTCGCCGGAGTCGTTTTTCTCGAAGACCGCGCCGACCCGGGCGTTCTGCTCGGTTCTGCGCGGGGTGTACGCACTGCCGTCATCGGCCGGAGCCGTCGCGGCGGGATCCTGGTCCTGGGGATCGTGGTCGGCCTCGCCGGACTTGCCGAAGCTGCTGTGACCGCTGACGTCGCTGCTGCTCGTATCGGCTTCCTCCGAGGCGTAGCCCACCACGGCAGCAGCCACGATGACGACGAACGTCAGTGGCAGCACGGACTTCCTGGCAAGCGAGCGCACACGGTCATTATTGACATGCGCTGCGTGTCGCGGGAGGTGGTTCAGCGGGAGGCCCCGGTCACAATCCACCGGCCCGAGCGGGTGCGCAGCCACAGAGTCAGCATGCGGACGGTCATCATCAGCGCCATTGCCCACCACAGCGCCACCAGTCCGCCGCCCAGGGCAGGTACGGCCAGCGCGGCCGGAGCGAACAGCGCCAGCGTCACGACCATGGCCCAGGCGAGGTACGGGCCGTCCCCGGCGCCCATCAGCACGCCGTCGAGGATGAAGACGATGCCGGAGACCGGCTGTGTCACGGCCACGACCAGGAGAGTGCTCAGCAGCGGGCCCTGCACGGCGGGGTCGGAGGTGAACAGGGGGATGAACAGGGGGCGGGCGAGCGCGACCAGCACACCGAGGACCAGGCCGGAGGCGATGCCCCACTGGACCATGCGGCGGCAGGCGGCCCTGGCACCGTCGCGGTCCTCCGCACCGAGGTAGCGGCCTATGATGGCCTGCCCGGCGATGGCGATGGCGTCCAGCGCGAAGGCCAGCAGGGACCACAGCGTGAGCACGATCTGGTGGGCGGCGACCTCGGCGTCACCGAGCCGGGCGGCGACGGCGGTGGCGATCATCAGCACAGCGCGCAGCGAGAGCGTACGGACCAGCAGCGGGACGCCGGCCTGAGCCGAGGCACGGATCCCCGCGGTGTCGGGGTGCAGCGAGGCGCCATGCCGTCGCGCACCGCGGACGACCACGGCGAGGTAGACGGCGGCCATGCCGCACTGGGCGATGACCGTGCCCCAGGCGGAGCCCGCGATGCCGAGCCCGGCGCCGTAGACCAGGCAGACGTTGAGCGCGGCGTTGACGGAGAAGCCGCCGATGGCGACGTAGAGCGGGGTCCTGGTGTCCTGGAGCCCGCGGAGCACGCCGGTGGCGGCCAGCACGACGAGCATCGCGGGGATGCCGAGTGCGCTGATGCGCAGATAGGTCGTGGCGTGCGGGGCGGCGGTGGCGGAGGCTCCGAAGGCCTCGACGAGCCAGGGGGCCGTGGGCAGGACGGCCGCGATGACGGCGGCGCCGAGCAGCAGGGCGAGCCAGATACCGTCCATGCCCTGGCGGATGGCGGCGGGGAGGTCGCCGGCGCCGACCCTGCGGGCGACCGCTGCGGTGGTGGCGTAGGCAAGGAAGACGAAGACGGAGACGGCGGTGGTGAGCAGGGCGGCGGCGACGCCGAGACCGGCGAGCTGGGGAGTGCCGAGGTGGCCGATGACGGCGCTGTCGACCATGACGAAGAGAGGTTCCGCGACCAGTGCGCCGAACGCGGGCAGGGCGAGGGCGATGATCTCGCGGTCATGGCGGCGGTCGGTGCGCCGCGGTGTCGCGGGAGCCTGGGTCATGCGCTCTAAGGTAATCGTCCACAGGTAAGAGATGCAAACCCCTTACAGTCCTTACTTTCCGCTGTGTGGAGTTACCTTCTCCATGCCGTTTGTCGCGATCTTGAGCCGCTTGCGGAAGTTTTTCTTCCCCACAGCCTATGGATGAGAAAACTGCAGGTCAGGAGAGTGAGGGTGGGGTGATTGTGTGCTTGTCCACAGAAGTTTCCCCCGTGCCGTGCACAGGATCCGGGGACTTCTCCACAGCTGTAGGCCAGTCATCCACATGGCCTGTGGATAACCAGATTGGCGGACGGTGCCCACGGGCCTACCGTGGTCCGGCACCCGCCGCCTGTTCCGGCCTGAGAAATCGTCCGAACTCGACGCGCCGTAACCGGAGTCGGGCGTCTCGATTGTCAGAGCTGTGCCGTAAGAAAGAACCGCACAGCAAGGTCCGCGCCGCGGACGGGAGGAGGTGCCGGGGTGAGCATTCCCGAGCCCATGGAAGACCCCTGGGCGGACTCCGGTCCCAGCGACCTGCTGCCGGCCGCCCGCTCCCGACGGGGCGAGGGCAAGGGACGCGGCCGCGGCGACCGCCAGGAACGCGATGACGACGGCGGCTCCTGGGCAGGCGGGTTCGAGCGCGTCCCCCCACAGGACCTGGATGCCGAGCAGTCCGTGCTCGGCGGCATGCTGCTGTCCAAGGACGCGATCGCGGATGTCGTCGAGGTCCTCAAGGGCGAGGACTTCTACCGTCCCGCCCATGAGCTGGTCTTCCAGGCCATTCTCGATCTCTACGCCAAGGGGGAGCCCGCCGACCCGATCACCATCGCCGCGGAGCTGACCAAGCGCGGCGAGATCGCACGGGTCGGCGGCGCCTCGTATCTCCACACCCTCGTCCAGTCCGTACCGACCGCCGCGAACGCCGAGTACTACGCCGAGATCGTCCATGAGCGTGCGGTGCTGCGCCGGCTGGTCGAGGCCGGCACCCGCATCACGCAGATGGGATACGCCGCGGACGGCGATGTCGACGAGATCGTCAACAGCGCCCAGGCGGAGATCTACGCCGTCACCGAGCAGCGGACCAGTGAGGACTACCTCCCGCTCGGCGACATCATGGAGGGCGCCCTCGACGAGATCGAGGCGATCGGCTCACGCCAGGGCCAGATGACGGGCGTGCCGACGGGCTTCACCGACCTGGATTCGCTGACGAACGGCCTGCACCCCGGCCAGATGATCGTGATCGCGGCCCGTCCCGCCATGGGTAAGTCGACCCTGGCGCTGGACTTCGCGCGGGCCTGCTCGATCAAGAGCAATCTGCCGAGCGTGATCTTCTCGCTGGAAATGGGGCGCAACGAGATCGCGATGCGTCTGCTGTCCGCCGAGGCACGGGTCGCGCTGCATCACATGCGTTCCGGCAGCATGACGGACGAGGACTGGACGCGGCTGGCGCGCCGGATGCCGGATGTCTCCGCCGCGCCGCTGTTCATCGACGATTCGCCGAACCTGTCGATGATGGAGATCCGCGCGAAGTGCCGTCGGCTCAAGCAGCGCAACGAACTGAAGCTGGTGGTCATCGACTATCTCCAGCTGATGCAGTCCGGCGGCTCGAAGCGCGCCGAGAGCCGCCAGCAGGAGGTCTCGGACATGTCCCGAAACCTCAAGCTGCTGGCGAAGGAGCTGGAACTCCCGGTCATCGCGCTCTCCCAGCTGAACCGTGGCCCCGAGCAGCGCACGGACAAGAAGCCGATGGTCTCCGACCTCCGTGAATCCGGTTCGATCGAGCAGGACGCCGACATGGTCATCCTGCTGCACCGCGAGGACGCCTACGAGAAGGAGTCCCCGCGCGCCGGCGAGGCCGACCTGATCGTGGCCAAGCACCGTAACGGCCCCACGGCGACGATCACGGTCGCGTTCCAGGGCCACTACTCGCGGTTTGTGGACATGGCACAGACGTGAGCGGGGCGTCTGTGGGATCTCAAATCCCGTGTCGGAATCTCACGGCCGATGTCGGATCTGAGTCGGATCCGACACTGAGCTGAGATTCGCAGGTCGTTGCCGTGCCTCGTTCGAGTGAAAGCGCTGCTGGTGCACTCCCGTCGGCGTGTTGAACGGGAGCATTGTGCTGTCGATGGCAACTCCAACCCGGGAGTGGGGATGGAAGCGACGGTCAGCTTTCGTGGGCACGGTGGCGGGGTTTAAGAATGCTCTTGGGAGTCCGTAGCCGCGGTGTCGCTGCAGTCGGCCTCTCCGTGGCGGACGTTCCGATGGCACAAGGGCCAGAAGCACTACTCGGGTACCTACTGGTCGGCGACGACGCGCGATCACGTGATCTACGAGTCGCGCCTGGAGCTTTCGGGGTTGCTCTTCGCTGACTTCGATCTGTCCGTACGTGGCATCGTGGGCCAGCCTTTCCTGCTGAAGACAGTGCTGGAGGGCAAGGCCCGTAAGCACATTCCGGACTATCTCCTGCTCACCGGGCAGGTGCCGGTGGTCGTGGACGTCAAGCCGTTGCACCGGTTATCCAAGCCGGAGGTGGCGTTCACCTTCGACTGGACCCGGCGGGCGGTGGAATCGCGCGGTTGGAAGTACGAGGTCTGGAGCGAGTCTCCGGTCGTGGAACTGGAGAATGTCCGGTTCCTAGCGGGTTACCGCAGGGACTGGCTGTTCGGGTCCGAGGTTCTGGAAGAACTCAGGGATGCGGATCTCGACGGGCTTCTTCTGGGGCAGGTCAGGGAGTGTCTGCAGGATTATCCAGAACCTCAAGTCCGCGCTGCGATCCACCATTTGCTGTGGACTCAGGTTTTCGTTACCGATCTCGACCGGCCGCTCGGTCCTTCGCGCATCCTGAGGAGGGCGGCGTGAGCAGGGCGGCGGCTCGGGTCGGAGTCGGTACGCGCTTCCGCTACGACGGGGAGTCCGTCGAGGTGGTGGAGATGGCCGCGACGACGGCGGGCAACGAAGTGGTCTTGAAGGATGGTCACGGGCGGCTTCTACGGCTGTCGCTCAAGGAGCTGCTGTTCTCTGACCGTGCCGCGATCGGTCCTGACGGCCCGGGGCCGTCAGCGAACGACGAAGGTGAGATCGCCTCCGTGGTTCTCGGGCAGCTCGATGCGGAGGAGAAGCAGAAGGTCCTGGAGCGAGCTGGGCACGTCCGTGCTCTATGACACGAGCCGCGAGATCCTACATTTTCTGTTGGGTCTTACGGCTGATGTCGTAATCGCACGAGCTGTGTCGTACCGATGTCGTATACGACATCGCCGTGAGACTAGCGCGTGGGTGGGTGTTGCTGCCCCGGGTGTGTGGTGCTCGTCGAGCTCCGGTTGGACTCGACGCGTTTCAGTGGTCCATCCGTCTGTGGTGACGGATCTTGTTGCCGTTCCTCTGTGGGCTAATCGCCCACTCCATGGCTTGGGCGGCGCACAGAGCCGGCGAGCACGAGATATACGGAGGTACCAGTGAAGGCAATCGTCGCGACGGATCCGGCCGCGGAAGCAGCCGGGATCACACTCGCGGAGCGGCCTGAGCCGACGCCGGCGAT
Source organism: Streptomyces sp. NPDC054786 (assembly GCF_053611685.1). Classification (NCBI taxonomy): domain Bacteria; kingdom Bacillati; phylum Actinomycetota; class Actinomycetes; order Kitasatosporales; family Streptomycetaceae; genus Streptomyces; species Streptomyces sp. NPDC054786. The sequence continues at coordinate 165,055 of NZ_JBSHAW010000001.1, forward strand.
CAACGACGTCGTCGTTGAAGTCCATGCGTCGGGCTTCGTCCCCGCGGAGTGGGAGTGGCCCTCGACGTGGGTCGATCGCGCCGGTCGCGATCGAGCCCAGGCGATCATCGGCCACGAGTTCGCCGGAGTGGTCACCTCCCTCGGCTACGGCACGACGGGGCTCTCGCTGGGACAGCGGGTGTTCGGGATCACGGACTGGCACCGCGATGGAACCCTGGCCGAGTACGCGGCCGTAGAGGCACGCAACCTGGCGCCGCTGCCGGGGAACGTCGACTTCACGGTGGGTGCGAGCCTGCCGATCTCCGGCCTGACCGCGTGGCAAGGTCTGTTCCAGCACGGTCGTCTTCAGGCGGGGCAGAGCGTCCTCGCACACGGCGCCGCCGGCGCAGTCGGGTCCGTGGTTACGCAGCTCGCCCGGGAGTTCGGCGCCTACGTCATCGGTACCGGGCGGGCGGCGGACCGCCAGGCGGCGCTCGACTTCGGCGCGAACGAGTTCCTCGACCTCGCCACCGAGGATCTCGACGACATCGGCGGGGTCGACGTGGTCTTCGATGTCATCGGCGCTGACATCCAAAGGCGCTCGGCGAGAATCATCCGGCCTGGCGGGACGCTGGTGTCGGTGGTCGGGCCTGTTGAGGCTCGCCCTGTCGACGGCTTGGCGGTCGACTTCGTCGTCGAGTCCGTTCCGAGTCAGCTGGTGGAGATCGTCGACCGGGTGCGGGACGGGCGCCTTCGCACGCACATCGGAACCGTCGCGATCCTCGACGACGCCGTCCCTGCGCTCAACCCGACCGAGCGGCGCAAGGGCAAGACCGTCATTCGCGTGCGTCCCTGAGCGCCCTGGAATGAGCCAACAACGGTGGTGGGCTGGACGACCGCTGACCTGCCCGGTGTCGGACGAGGAAATGCCACGGACTTGAGACTGATCATGGTGACACGGCCGTGAGACAACCAAGAAAGCCCAGGTCGCAAAAGATCGACATGTCGGACGCGGCGAGATCCTACAGCGTCAGCGGCGCGGAGCGCGTGAAGGACGTCACCGCCGGCTCCTCGAGGCCAGCGGGATACAGCTGGTCGACGGCTTCCTGGAGTTCGGTGCACCTCAGGTGAGGTACTCCGTCGGCCTCAGGGTTCCGCGCCGGTCGGTGAGGTCTCACCGGCGGGTGCCGTCGATGCTGAAGGAACCGCCGATGCTGAAGGAACCGCCGAGAGCGGGCCCGCCCGCGGGAGACGTCGTCAGGGGGCGACGGACAGGACGATCTTGCCGGTGGTGCGGCCGGTCTCGCCGAGGGCGTGCGCCTTTGCGGCCTCCTCAAGAGGTACGACGGTGTCGACGGCGACCCGCAGCTTTCCGCTGTCCACCAGGTCGGCGACGGCCTGCAGTCCGGCCCGGTCGGGCTCGACGAGCATGAATCCGGCGCGGACCCGTGCCTCGCGCGCCTGCGCGACCGGGAACGAGTCGTCCAGCGGCAGGATCGACACCAGCGTGCCGCCGGGGCGCAGAGTGCGCAGCGAGCGGGCGCCGTAGTCGCCGCTGATGGTGTCGAGAACGATGTCGATGTCGCGCACCGTCTCCGCGAAGTCCTGCTGGGTGTAGTCGATGAGTTCGTCGGCGCCCAGGCCGCGCAGGAAGTCGTGCTTGGCCTGCCGGGCGGTGCCGATCACATACGCGCCGCGGGACTTGGCGATCTGCACGGCCAGATGACCGACTCCGCCCGCCGCGGCATGGATCAGCACCCGCGCGCCGGGCTGGATCTTTGCGGTGTCGACCAGGGCCTGCCAGGCAGTGAGCGAGGCCAGCGGGAGGGCGGCGCCCTGGACGTGATCCAGGCTCGCAGGGAGAGGGGCGAAGTGCCGCGCCGGGGCGGTGACGTACTCCGCGTAGGCCCCGGCGGGGTGCGGGAAGCGGGGCATGCCGAAGACCTTGTCGCCCGGCGCGAAGAGGGTCACGCCGGGACCGACCGCCTCGACCACGCCGGAGACATCGAAGCCCAGGGTGAACGGGGGCTCGGCGCCGGTGAGGAACTCGCCCTGCTCGCGCGTCTTCCAGTCGGTCGGATTGACGCCCGCGGCGTGCACCCGGACCAGGATCTCCGTAGGGCCGGGCACCGGCCGGTCGGTGGTGATCACCTTGAGGACCTCGGGGCCTCCGGCGATGTCCTGGCTGACGGCGCGCATCTGCGGGGTCCGGGTCTCGGACATGGTGTCTCCTTCGTACGGTGCCTATGGCGGGGACCGGGGCGTCCGCGCCGCTGGTCGGGCGCGTTTCCCGGGGGTGCTGTCAGCTTTCCGTGGCGGGCGGGAGCCCAGCGGTGTCCTGATGGCCAACGTTTGAAAGAATCGGGTCATGCATCGCGTCGGTGTTCTCGCCCTGGACGGTGTCGTCCCCTTCGAGCTCGGGATCCCCGCGCGGATCTTCGGCGCCGCGCACAGCGCTGCCGGTGAGCCCCTCTACTCCGTGGTCACCTGCAGTCCGGACGGGCGCCCGGTGCGCGCCGAGGCCGACTACGACATCGCGGTCGCCGAGGACGCCTCCGTACTCGCGAGCGTGGACACCGTCGTCATCCCGCCGTCCCACGCGCTGGGCACCATCGTCGAGGACGGCCGGCTGCCCGATGAACTGCGCAAGGTGCTGGAGTGCGTACGACCCGGCACCCGGATGGTGGCCATCTGCACCGGCTCGTTCGTCCTGGCCGCCGCCGGGCTGCTCGATCATCGGCCGGCCACCACGCACTGGCGGGAGGCCGCACAGCTGCAGCGCCTCTTCACGACCGTCCGTGTCGACCCCAATGTGCTCTTCGTCGACGACGGCGATGTCCTCACCTCTGCCGGAGCCGCCGCCGGTGTGGACCTGTGTGTGCACATCGTGCGCCGTGACCACGGCAGCGCCGTCGCCAATGACGTGGCCCGCTCGTGTGTGGTGCCGCCCTGGCGGGACGGCGGTCAGGCCCAGTTCATCCGGCTGCCCGTCCCCGAACCCTCGGCGGGCGGCACCGCGGCCACCCGCGCCTGGGCCCTGGAGCGCCTCGGCGACCCGCTCACCCTGAGCGCCCTCGCCGCGCACGCCCGCGTCAGCGTGCGGACCCTCACCCGGCGCTTCCGCGACGAGGTCGGGATGAGCCCAGGTCAGTGGCTCGCCGTCCAGCGCATCGAACGCGCCCGGCAGCTGCTGGAATCCACGGACTGGCCCATCGACCTCGTCGCCCATCACGCGGGCTTCGGCACCGGTACCTCCCTGCGCCAACATCTGCACGGTGCGGTGGGGGTGTCACCGCAGGCATACCGGCGAACGTTCCGGAGCGCTGCGGCGCTGACCGCCTGACGGCGCCGGGCGGCGGGCGGGTCGCGCCCTTTGACCTTCAGGTTGGTCGAAGCGCCACCATCGCGTACATGGACGAGACCGAAGAGCTGTTGACCATCGGCACGTTTGCGCGCCGGGTGGGGCTCGCGCCGAGTGCCCTGCGGTTCTACGACGACTGCGGGGTGCTGCGGCCGGCGCGGGTGGATGCCGTGACGGGGTACCGCCGCTACGGAGGACCGCGTACGGCTGCGGACCGCGCTGCACATGCTGCATGCGGCGCGCCGGCTGCCGGCGGACGAGCAGAGCGAACTGGGCGCGTTGACCGGGGCGGAAGCGCTGCGGCGATGCGGCGAGGATGGGGCCCGGCCGAACCGGATCCGCTGTTGAGGAGCGCCATGACCATCGGACAGTCCACGGAGTCCCACGAGCCCGGGCCGGCCGGCCACGGGCCGGGAGTGGTGGCTACGCCTGAAGAGCCCACGGAGCTGTTGCCGCAGACGCGGCGGGCGTTGCTGCGCCGGCTGGCGGTCGGGCAGGCCGAGGGGCGGGCGCCCTCCATGACGGGCGCGGTGGTCCGCGGGGGACAGACGGTGTGGACGGCGGCCCGGGGCTCGGTGGAGGGGGAGGTGCCGCACCGCGATGTGCAGTACCGGATCGGCTCGCTGACCAAGACCTTTGTCGCCGTGCTGGTGCTGAGGCTGCGGGACGAGGGGCTGCTGCGGCTGGAGGACCCGGTCGGCAGGCATCTGGACGGGACTCCGGTGCCGGACGCGACGATCGCTCAACTGCTGGCGCACAGCTCGGGGCTGGCGGCCGAGCCGCAAGGGCCGTGGTGGGAGCGGACCGCCGGCACACTACGCCCCCGGCCGGCCGACCTCTTCGGTGAGCGGCCGCAGCGGCTCCCCGCCGGACGGCGGCACCATTACTCCAACCTTGGCTACGCGCTGCTCGGCGCGCTGGTCGAACGGCTGCGAGGCGGTAGCCCGTGGGGTGAGGTGCTGCGGAGCGAGGTGCTGGAACCGCTGGGCATGGGGCGTACGACGCTGCGGCCGGCGAGGCCCCACGCGAGTGGCTGGGCGGTCCACCCGTGGGCCGACGCCCTGCTGCCGGAGCCGGCCGAGGACACCGGTCTGATGGGCCCGGCGGGGCAGTTGTGGTCGACGCCCGCGGACCTGTGCCGGTGGGCGGGGTTTCTGCTGCGGGGCGACGAGCGGGTGCTCGGTGCGGCGAGCCTGGCCGAGATGCGGACACCGGCCGTACCGCCGGAGGGGAATGCGTGGGATGCGGGGTACGGACTGGGCGTTCAGCTCGTACGGCGCGAAGGGAGGCTGCTGGCCGGGCACGTCGGTTCGATGCCCGGGTTTCTGGCGGCACTGTGGACCGATCCCGAGGAGGACGTGGCCGGGGTCGTGCTCGCCAACTGCACCTCGGGCCCGGCGGTCGCGGCCCTCGCCGCCGATCTCACCGGGATCGTGAGCGAGCATGAGCCCCGGATCCCCGAGCCCTGGCGTCCGCTGTCCGGGCCGCTGGACCCGGAACTGCTGGCGCTGACCGGGCCCTGGTACTGGGGCGCGAACCCGCACGCACTGCGGCTGCGGGGCGAGCGCAGGCTGGAGCTCACACCGCTGTCCGGGTCCGGGCGGGCCTCGCGGTTCCGGGCCGAGAAGGACGGCACATGGACGGGGCTGGACGGCTATTACGCGGGCGAGACGCTGCGAGTGGTGCGCGAGCCGGGCGGTTCGGTCAGCCATCTGGATCTCGGCACCTTCGTGTTCACCCGCGGGCCGTACGAGCCGTCGGAACCGGTGCCCGGTGGGGTGGATCCGGAGGGCTGGAGGGCGTGAGGCCCGTACGGACGGGGGCCCGCGGAGCGGACGTACAGTCGAACCAGATGTCAGGAGCCGCGCCGAGTCGGCTCGCTACCGCTGGAAGGCCCTGTGACTGCCGTGTCTGACCCGACCGCGAACGCCGCCGCCCCGGACCTGCTCGACCTGCCGCCGCTTACCGCGGCCCACTTCGCGCGGATCGAGGACAAGGTCGCCGCCCTGATGCACACCCGCTGCGATGTGGTGGCGATGCAGGGCGAGGCGCTGCTGCCCCTGGAGGCCTGTATTCGCTCGGCCGTGGGGCCCGGCAGCACCGCGCTCAACATCATCACCGGGCCGTACGGCGAGACGTTCGGCGGCTGGCTGCGTTCCTGCGGCGCCGAGGTGGTCACCATCACGGCACCATTCACGGGTGCGGTCGACCCGCGGCAGGTGGCCGATGCGCTGCAGGAGCACCCCGAGATCGACTTTGTGAGCCTGGTGCACGCGGAGGCGGCCACCGGCAACACCAACCCCGTCGCCGAGATCGGCGCGGTGGTGCGGGAGCACGGCGCGCTGCTGATGCTGGACGCGGTCGCATCGGTGGGCGCCGAGCCGCTGCTCACCGACGAGTGGGGCGTGGACCTGTGTGTGATCGGCGGACAGAAGGCAATGGCGGGACCTGCCGGGGTGTCGGCGGTGTCGGTCAGTGCCCGTGCGTGGGAGCGGATCGCCGCCAACGAGCAGGCGCCGCGGCGCTCGTACCTCTCGCTACTGGACTGGAAGGAGCGCTGGATCGACGGCGGACGCACGGCGCTGCCGCACGCACCGGCGCAACTGGAGATGCTCGCGCTGGAGCAGGCCGCGGACCGTATCGACGCCGAGGGCCTGGATGGCGTCATCACCCGGCACCGGGCGGCGGCCGCGGCCACCAGGGCCGGTGTGCGGGCGCTGGGCGGGCTTGTTCCGTACGTCGTGCGCGACGAGGACGCGGCACCGGCCGCCACGACGCTCCGTGCGCCTGAGGGAGTGGACGCCCGGGAGATCGTGACCGCGGCGCTCGCGGTGGACGCAGCGGTGCCGGTGCAGGCCGCGGCGGGCGCGCTGGCCAAGGAGATGATCCGGGTGAATCACTATGGCCGCGCCGCCGACCGGACGGTGGTCACGGCCTCGCTGGCGGCACTGGCGGGCGGACTGCGTGCGCTGGGTGTGTCCGTGGACGCCGAGGCTGCGGATCTGGCGGCGGGCGCCGCGTGGGATGCGGTGGTTGCACGCTGAGGCGATCCGGCGCCCGGCTGTAGGGCGAGTCGTAGCGGTGGGGTCGTGTTTCACGTGAAACGCGACCCCACACGTGCGTCGGGCCGCGGCGTCGTTTCACGTGAAACGCCCATGCCCGCGGATGTGCCCCCGATGGCTCGGTGTTCTCCAATTTCCTTTACCTGTAGCGGAGTTGGACGCTGCTGGCGGAGGGTGAACGCGGTTCCGTGCATCGAGGGAGACGGCGTCGGCGACGGTGCGACCGGCGGTGATCTCGTCTGTCGCCTGTCAGGAGCAGTCCGGTGGCGTGCCCGGGACTCCGGAGGCAGGCTGGACGCGGAAGACGCCATAGGCGCCGTCGCTCGCGGGCCTCAGCGCAGCGGGGTCGATCACCTCGACTGCCCGTATGTCTGCACCGAGGTCGGCTGCCGACCGGTTTCCCCGGTAGACGCGTCGCTGAGGCGTTGAACGATCATGCTGGAACCCTCCCATAGAATCGGAACGAGCGACCCGTTTGAAAAGACGGAACGCGCCCACCGGGTGACGACGTTTCTCAGGAGGTCCGGCGGTGATCGAGGGCGGTGTCACGCGCTCCCGTGCGGATGCGCGGCGCAACAGGGCGCTGGTGCTCCAGGCGGCTCGATTCGCCTTCGAGGAGCGGGGGTTGGGGGTTCCGCTCGGAGAGATCGCGCGCCGTGCGGGCGTCGGTGCGGGAACGGTCTACCGCCATTTTCCGTCCAAGGAAGCCCTGTTCAGGGCGACGATCGTGGAGCGGATCGAGCTTTTCACCGACACCGCCAAGGACTTGGCCGAGGCACCGGACCCCGGCCCGGTGTTCTTTCGCTTCCTCGCCTCAGTGGTGCGGCTCGCGTCACGGAACAAGGCGTTGTGTGACGCGCTGGAAGCGGCCGGCGCGGGCCGTTTCCAGCCGTCGCCGGGGGTCGGGCAGGACTTCGACGATGCGCTGGAGGTCCTGCTCGGGAGGGCCCAAGAGGCAGGCGCCGTACGGCAGGACGTCGGGATAACGGACCTCAGGGCCCTGCTGGTGGGCTGCCTTTCGATGGAGCGGGCCACGGCGGGAACCGGTGCGGCGGCCGAGGGGTCGGGCCGGATGACGGCGCTGATGTGCGATGCGCTGCGGCCGCCGCGCGCCGTGACGAAACTCCCGGTGGAGTCGGAGAAACGTCACGCAACGCGGTGTGAGGCATGTGGCGCGGCCCTCGCGACGGCGCGCACGGGCCGGCCCGCACGCTACTGCGGTGGTGCCTGCCGGCAGAGGGCGCACCGGACGCGGGGACGTACGCGGCAGACGTGATCGGGTGAGGCCGTGCGCCGGCCGCCGCGTCTCTCAGAGCTGGAGCTTGAAGCCCAGGTGGGAGGCCTCGAACCCGAGGCGCTCGTAGAAGCGGTGCGCGTCGATGCGGGTCGCGTCCGAGGTGAGCTGCACCATCTGGCAGCCGAGTGTGCGCGATTCCGCGATCGCCCACTCGATGAGCTGGGTGCCGAGGCCGCTGCCGCGCTCGTCGCGGTGGACCCGGACCGCCTCGACGATCGCGCGGGTGGCACCCCGCCGGGACAGGCCGGGGATGACCGTGAGCTGAAGCGTGCCGACCGTCCGCCCCTCGCGGACCGCCACGATCTGGTGCTGATGCGGGTCGGCGGCCAGTGCCTCGAACGCGGCACGGTACGGAGCCAGATCGTCCGGTGATTCGCGGGCGGCGCCCAACGCGTCGTCGGCGAGCATCGCGATGATGGCGGGCAGGTCGGCCTCGGTCGCGCGGCGTATCTCGATATCGCTCATGGGCGCGACCTTATGCCGTGCGACCGCAGAGGCGGCAGGCAGGCGGCCGTGCCGCGTGCCGCCCGTTCAGCAGTTGGCATGAGCTCGCGCCGCCGGCGTCACTCCGGCGGCGCGAGCGTCTCGACGGCGGTGACCAGCGGCGCCAGCTCGGGGCGCTGTGCGGCGTCCTGGAGGGCTTCGCGCAGCGCCCCGTCGTGGGTGGGCCGGGCCTCCACCAGGAGCGCGAGGCCGTCGGGCGTCACGTTGGTGTAGATGCCGCGCCGGTCGTCGGGGCACAGATAGCGCGAGAGCAGTCCCCGCTCCTCGAGCCGCGTGACCAGGCGGGTCGTGGCGCTCTGGCTGAGGACGACGGAGTCCGCGACCTGGTGCATCCGCAGATGGCCGCCGGGACCGTCGTGCTGCTCGCTGAGCACATTGAGGACCGAGAACTCGCGGACGCTGAGCTCGTGCCCGGTCTGCAGGGCGCGTTCGATGTGGGACTCGATGCGGCTGTGCAGCGCGGAGAGCGCGCACCAGCCCTGCGCGAGTCCTGGGGCGGGTGCCGGCGGGCAGCCGGGAGCGGCCGGTGCTGACGGCTGCGGTGCCTCCACCGTCTCCTGCGTCTCCTGCTTCTCCCGCGTCTGCTGCGTCATCGACGACCTCCTCAAGGGCGCACCTCATGGGCGCACCACCCAGGATAGGACACCCGCGAAATATACAGCGCTTGCAATTAACCGCGTCTGCAATTATTGTCAACGCTCGTAAGGGACGGACGCAATCATTTGAAGGGATCCGTCATGCCTCTCGCACTCCTGGCCCTCGCCATCGGTGCCTTTGGGATCGGAACGACCGAGTTCGCGGTCATGGGCCTGCTGCCCGACATGGCGGCAGGCTTCGGTGTCTCCATCCCGCTCGCCGGATACGCGACCACCGTCTACGCCCTCGGCGTGGTCATCGGGGCGCCACTGATGACCGCCGTCGGCACGCGCTTCACCCGCAAGCAGATGCTGATGCTGCTGATGGGCCTGTTCATCGTGGGCAATCTGCTCACGGCCATTGCACCCAACTTCGGGATCATGCTCGCCGGGCGGATCGTGGCCGCGTTCACGCACGGCGCGTTCTTCGGCATCGGCGCGCTCGTCGCCGCCGACCTCGTCGCGCCGGAGAAGCGCGCCACCGCCATCTCGCTGATGTTCAGCGGCCTGACCATCGCCAATGTCGTGGGCGTACCGGCCGGCACCATGCTCAGCCAGCAGTTCGACTGGCGCACCACCTTCTACGCCATCACCGCGCTCGGTGTGATCGGCCTGCTGGGCATCGTCAAGCTGGTCCCGGCGCAGCGGGCGAAGGCGGCCTCTCCCCTGGGCAGCGAACTCGCGGTGTTCCGCAACCCGCAGGTCGGTCTCGCGATGCTGATGACGATCCTGGGCTTCGGCGGTGTCTTCGCGGCCGTCACCTACCTCGCCTCGATGATGACCGAGGTCACCGGCTTCGCGCCGTCCTCCGTGATCTGGCTGACGGCCATCTTCGGCCTCGGCATGGTCGGCGGAAACCTGATCTCCGGTCGCTTCACCGACCGCGCCATGATGCCGATGCTGTTCGTGTCGATGACCGGTCTGGCGCTGTCGCTGGCCGCGTTCAACTTCACCGCGCACAACAAGACCGCCGCCATCGTCACCGTCGCGCTGATCGGCATCTTCGGCTTCGCCACCGTTCCGCCGCTGCAGAAGCGGGTGATGGACCAGGCGGCCTCGGCGCCCACCCTCGCCTCGGCCGGCAATATCGCGGCCTTCAACTTCGGCAATGCGCTGGCCGCTTGGCTCGGCGGGATCGTCATCTCGGCCGGCCTCGGCTACGCCGCGCCCAACTGGGTCGGTGCGCTGATGACCGTCGCGGCGCTCGGGGTGGCGATATTCGCCTCCGCTCTGGAGCGGCGTCAGACGAGCCGAGGCCGCGTGGTGGCCGCCGGCGGAGCCACCGCGGCTGCCGACGAGCCCGTAGCGGCGGCGCACGGCTGAGGTATCCGGCCGTACCGCGCCCCCCGGGCCATCTGCGTTACGAGCATCACCGGCCACCGAGAACCAACCAGCGCAAGACGCACCACCAGCACCACTTCACCCCAAGGAAGACTCCTCATGAGCACCACCACGCCTGACACGCCCACCCCCACCGTCCGTCCCCTCACCACACGCGACGCCGAGGGCCTCATCGACGCCGCCGTCCGTGCCGCCGAGGGCCTCGGGGTCCGGGGCAGCGTGAGCGTTCTGGATGCGGGCGGGCATCTGCTCGGCTTCCGGCGGGACGACGCGGCCGTGCTGATCTCGGGGGAGACCAGCACCCGCAAGGCGTACACGGCACTGCAGTTGGACGCCCCGACCGCTGACCTGGTCGAGCTCGTACGGCCCGACGGGCTGTTCCACACCCTGCCCACGGCGTTGGACCGGCCGCTGCTGTTCCTCGCGGGCGGTGTGCCGCTCCATCGGGACGGCCGGCTGATCGGTGCGCTCGGCTTCGGCGGCGGTGCCCCCGAACAGGACCACCGGATCGTCACCGGGGCGACAGCGGAGGCCGGTCTCGCCTGACGGCGCCCGGCCCTGGGGCGTGTCCGCAAAGTCCCGCCCGGCCCGCGGGCGAAGGACGGGACCTTGCGGACACGCCCTAGCGGACGCCCGCGCCCTTGATGCCGCTCCTTCGTGACCGGCCGGCGCGGGCCTCGGCCGACTGCGCCTCGCGCAGTCGGCTGCCGCGTTGGGTGAGTCCCCAGGGCTTGAGGACGGAGATCGCGGTGATGAAGAGGTAGGTGGCCGTGGCGACCGCGGGCGCGACGACGAGGTTGATGTCCGGGGTCGGAGTGCCCGCGGCGGCCTCGGCGGCGAGCTGGTTGATGCCGGGCCGGAGTGAGAAGACCGACAGCAGCACGGTGATGAGCGTCAGCCAGAACTTGACGTAGACCCAGCGGTGCCTGGCCAGCCCCCAGGCGGTGCGCAGCGACAGCACCAGTCCGCTGACCAGCGAGACCAGGGCGACGGGGAGGACCAGCCAGTCACCGAAGATCTTCATGGCCCGGTAGGCGACGCCGGCCATGTCGGGGGAGCCGGTCGTGTAGCCGGTGATGCTGAGCGTGAGCAGCCCGACGGTGAGACCGAGCCAGCTGACGGAGACGGCGACGTGCAGGACGAGGAGGGCCCGGCGGGCGGGTCGGCTGAGCTGCTGCATGGTTTCCACGGTGGCGCCCCGTGCCCCGAGGTACATCTGCCGGCGGGAGTATCCGCGCGTACGCGGGCTTGAGTACGTCCCGAAGTGCGGTGCCCGCCCCCCCGGTCCCCGGGCGACCGATCGTACGGGCCGGCCGCCCGCCCTCCCGGTAACGGGAACCGTGCCGACCCGCTCGCACCCTCGTACGGTCCCGCTCTCGCCTGCCGGCACCGGGCCTCCTAGGCTCCGGGGCATGGGCAAGCTGCATCTGTTCGACATGGACGGGACTCTGCTCCATGGTTCCGCGGCCGCCATGGAGATCTCCCGGCAGCTCGGGCTGGACCGGGAGATCGCCGAGCTGGAACGCGGATTTGCCGCGGGTGAACTGACTCCACCGCAGTTCGCGCAGCGGGCATGCGATCTATGGGCCGCCGAGTTGACCGAACTCACGGTGGCCGCGGCTTTTGACGGCGCGCCCTGGCTGACCGGTATCCGGGAAGTCTGGGCGGATATCCGGGCGCGCGGCGAACGGTGCGCGGTGATTTCTCTCTCGCCGGGCTTCTTCGTCGAACGGCTGCTGGCCTGGGGCGCCGACGCGGCGCACGGTTCCCGTTGGCCCGTGTTGCCGATCCGGGAGGCGGTGGATCCGGCCGGCATCCTCTCGTCGGCGGCGAAGGTACGGATCGCGGATGAACTCTGTGTGCAGTACGGGCTGACCCGAGCCGACTGTGTGGCATACGGCGACTCCATGTCGGACACCGAACTGTTCGCGGCAGTTCCGCAGTCGGTGGCCGTGAATGCGGATCACCATGTCAGTGGGCTGGCCTCATATGCGTACGCGGGCGGTGATCTGCGTGAGGCATACGCACTGGTGCGTACTGGCCAGTAATTCCGAAGTTTCTCCGGCGGATTCGTCCGCTGTGTGCGCTGAAAATGCAGTCTGTGGGGAGGATCACTGTTATTGGCAGGGCTGCGCGGAGTGTTCCAAGATCAGGGCTTGTGGTTTCAACTGCTGCCGGTATGGTCGAGTCCGGCTTGGCGGAGGTAGGGGTTCCGCGGGTGCGCGAAGGACGAGCTCAAAGCTCGTCAGCCTAGCGGCGAAGCGGCCCTCGGCACCCGGACTTCCGACTATTTGTCCGATGTGATGAGCAGGAGCGACATGCTGCTGACGCGGCATCTGATCCGCATTGTCGCAAGGGAGTGAGATTTGTCCGCTTTGGAGGGTGTTGCCGGAATCGCTTGAGTCGATGAAGAATTCCGGGGCAGGGCGGGGGAATTCCGGGCAGTTCCGATCCACGGAAGTGCGAAGACAACCGAAAGACGTTCGAGGCGAGGCAGACCATGGACGCTCCGACCACCACGTCGGCCGATAGCGGTTCTTCCGGCGGGAGCAGTGGCGATTGGGGTTGGTTCACTCCGCCGGCGAAGAAGTCCTCCGGAGAACAGCAGGAGCGGCAAAACAGCCAGGACCGGCAGCAGAACCAGGACGTTCCGGCGGAACCGGACGACCGGAGTGAACACCGCGACCGCGGCGACCGCAGAGACCACCATGAGTGGAACGAGAGAGATGAACGGAACGACCGGGAAGAGATACCCAGTCGGCCGGTCAATCCGATCCGGCCGGTAGGCACCGCCGCCGCACGTGAACGCGAGACGGAGCCGTCGCAGGTTCCTCCGTCGCGGCACGAAGCGGGCCGGCCGTCCGCGGCAGCCGGCTATCCCGAGCAGCCCGCCGCGGCTGCTTACTCCGGGCAGCCCGCCGCAGCCCCCGGGTACGCCGCCCCGGCCTCCGCACCGCCGCGCCGCGAGGCCGAGCCCGCCTGGGGTGGTGAGCCGCCCGCGGAACGCCCGTCGGACCGGGAGCGCGAATCCGTCCGGGGCCGGGAGCCCGAGCCCGTACACGAATCGGCGCGCGCCACGCGAGCGCCCGCGGGAAGTGCTCCCACCGGCGCCGCTCCTGCCACGGATCCGGCCGCCCAGAATCAGGCTCCCGCCCCAGCGCCCTCCGCCTTCACCCCCAAGGCGCGTCCCACCGCCCCCGCCCCGGAGCCCTCTCTCGACGCTCTGCAAGCCTCGGCCTCTTCCGCAACACCTGCCTCCCCCGACGCGATCCTCATCCGTCGCACCATGGCGGAAATCGAGCCCGTGGCCGACAAGGTCACCTCGTACTTCTACGCGCTGCTCTTCGTCCAGTACCCCGATCTGCGGGCGCTGTTCCCGGCCTCGATGGACACCCAGCGCGACCGGCTGTTCAAGGCGCTGCTCACCGCCGCCCAGCACGTCGACGACGCCGATGTGCTCACCGCCTACCTCGCGAACCTCGGCCGTGGGCACCGCAAATACGGCACCCAGCCCGACCACTACCCGGCGGTCGGCGAATGCCTGCTCAACGCGCTCGCGCGCTATGCGACGTCCAGTTGGGGACCGGAGGCCCAGGCCGCATGGGTGCGGGCCTACACCGCGATCTCGCAGATCATGATCGATGCAGCTGCCGAGGACGAGGCCGTCGCGCCCGCCTGGTGGCAGGCCGAGGTCGTCTCACACGAGCTGCGTACGCCCGACATCGCGGTGGTGCTGGTCCGCCCGGACCAGCCCTACCCGTTCCTCGCGGGGCAGTACGCCAGCGTGGAAACCCCCTGGTGGCCACGGGTCTGGCGGCACTACTCCTTCGCCTCCGCACCGCGCTCCGACGGCCTGCTGTCCTTCCACGTCAAGGCGGTCCCGGCCGGCTGGGTATCCAACGCGATGGTCCACCGCGCCCGCCCCGGCGATGTCATCCGGCTCGGTGCCCCCGGCGGCTCGATGACGGTCGACCACAGCACGCGCAGCGGTCTGCTGTGCGTCGGCGGCGGCACCGGCATCGCCCCCATCAAGGCGCTGGTGGAGGACGTCGCGGAACACGGGGTCCGGCGCCCCGTCGAGGTGTTCTACGGCGCCCGCAGCGACCACGACCTCTACGACCTCGACACCATGCTGCGCCTGGAACAGACCCACCCCTGGCTCTCCGTCCGTCCCGTCGTCGCCAACGGACCCGCGGCCCGCGGCGGAACGAGCAGCGAAACCGGTCAACTCCCGGACGCAGTGCGGCAATACGGGCCGTTCCGGGAATACGACGCGTATCTTTCCGGGCCGCCGGGGTTGATCCGCAGCGGTGTGGACGCTTTGGTGGGGGTCGGCATCCCGTCCGAGCGCATCCGGCACGACTCCGTGGCAGAGCTGGTCTCGGCAGGAGATTGAGGTCTTGGCAGCACAGGTCGAATTCGGTCCGACAGGGGAGGGGTGGGGCATGCCACGGCAAGAGCGCCCCGGGAGCGACGGCGAGCACTTGGTGCAGCAGAGGCTCGGTACGACCGAGCGCGCCGATCGTTTCTACGGGGACCAGGTCCTGGACCATCTGAACGTCCGTATGCAGGAGTTCGCGGCCCGGCAGGAGATGTTCTTCCTGGCCACGGCCGACCGGCACGGCGAATGCGATGCGACGTTCCGGGCCGGGCCGCCGGGGTTCGTCCAGGTGCTCGACGCCCGGACGCTGGCGTACCCGGAATACCGTGGCAACGGTGTCATGGCGTCCATCGGCAATATTTCGGAGAACCCGCGCCTGGGCATCCTGATGGTCGACTTCACCCGCGACCGCATCGGGCTGCATATCAACGGCCGGGCGCGGGTCGTCATGGACGAGGAAATGCGGGCGCACCACTCCGGTCTGCCGGTCGACCCGGTCCCCGGCCGGCGGGCCCAACTGTGGGTCACCGTCGAGGTCGAAGAGGCGTACATCCACTGCGCCAAGCACATTCCACATCTCCAGAAGATCCCGGCGCAGCAGCGCGGCGCGCGGGCCTGGGGTACCGACGACGTCAAGCGCAAGGGCGGCGATTTCTTCGGCTCGGCGGCGGAGGCGGGTCAGCGGCCGCCCTTCCGGCGCGCGGAGCGCAAGAACGAGCACCTTCGGGGCGGACTGCACGAGGACACGGACGACGCGGTGTATGAGGACACGGACGACGCGGTGTATCAGGGTGCGGCTCCGGCGTACGGCAGCGATCCGGCCTACGGAAACGATCCGGCGTACGGGGGCGGCACAGCCCCTGCCCCACGGGTCGGTGCCGCGTACCCCGGCGCGCCCCCTGTCCCGGGCCGGGACGACTTCGTGGAGGAGCTGAACGCGGAGTTCCTCGACCGGGTCGAGCGGGTGCTCGCCCGTGCCCGGCCCCGTCGGTCCGCGGAGGACGGTCCCGCATTCCGCGGATGGTTCGACCGGCGCGACGGCTGACCCAGCGCCCGCCTCCGGGGCGGGCGCTGCGGGCTCAGCTCAGCCCAGATCGGGGGCGTGCATGGCCCACACGCCCTCGATGTTGCCGTCGAGGTAGTGCCGCAGCGACAGCGGTACGACCTCGACGGAGGCGATGCCGACACGGGTGAAGGGGACCCGCACGATCTCGTACTCCCCGCAGGGTTCCTCCACCTCGGGGCCGTGCCGGCGTGAGAGGTCCATCGAGTCGAGCCGGCAGACGAAGAAGTGCTGGACCTTCACGCCGTCCACCCCGCCATCGCTGAAGTGCTCGACGGTGTCGACGAAGACCGGCACCACGTCCTTGATCTTCGCGCCCAGCTCTTCGTCCAGTTCACGGTGGAGAGCGTCGATGACGGTGGCGTCCTCGGGCTCCACGCCGCCGCCCGGAGTGATCCAGTACGGGGCCCGGCCCGGCTTGGTGCGCTTGATCAGAACGAGGTCCGCGCCATCGAGCAGAATCGCGCGGGCGGTGCGTTTGACGACTGGCCGTACGTTCATAGGGGACAGATGCCGCAGTCACGGCCCGGTGAAACCCACGCCCCTCGGTCACCAGTCGACAGCGGTTCGCAGCAGCCACTCATGCGCCCGGGCAATATGCGGCAGGCCGAGCGTCCCGGTCCGTACGGCCAGGAAGTATGTACGCAGCGGGGGCACCGGCGGGTCGAGCAGGGCCACGACGGCGCCGCTTTCCAGTGCTCCGGCGCACAGATAGCGGGGCAGCACGGCCAGCCCCGCGCCGGCCGTCACGCAGGACAGCACCGCTCTGAGGTCCGCAGCGATCACGGCGGCTGACGCGGCGGGCTTGGCGTCGAAGACCGCGGACCAGTAGCGGGCGATCAGCGGCAGGCTTTCGTGGACCTCGACGAGCGGCACGGGGTCCAGCACGCGGACTCCCCCGGCCTGCAGCACCGTGCTGCCGCCCAGCTCGGCGGCCCAGTGCGGCGCGGCGATCAGTACATGCTCCTCGTCGCAGAGCGGGGTGGCGGTCAGCAGCCCGCCGCGCGGCCGGGTGGTGGTGACGGCCAGATCGTGGTGGCCGGCGGCCAGGCCGGTCAGCAGCTCCTCCGCGGGGCCGAAGGCGGTGCGTATGGACAGTCCCTGGGCGATCAGCGGGGTCAGCGCCGGGAGCGCGCGCTCGGCGAGGAACTCCGGGGGTCCGGCGAGATGGAGAGTGCGGGTGACGGAGTCCCGGTCCAGGCCGGCCTGTGTGATCTCGGTGAGCGCGTCCAGGTGCGGTGCGACTTTGTGGGCGAGTTCATCGCCGATGGTGGTGGGGGTGACGCCACGGGCGTAGCGGAGGAAGAGGGGGCGGCCCAACTGGCGTTCCAGCGCCCGGATCTGGCTGGTCACCGCGGGCTGGGAGAGGCCGAGCAGCGCCGCGGCGCGGGTGAAGGAGCCGGCTCGGTGCACTGTGACGAAGGTGCGCAGCAGAGCCAGATCCATCGCGTACCTCCTGCGCCTCTCGGAAGCCTGGTCGCGGGCCAACTATAAATTTGTCGATAGGGCTGTGTCGCTAGCGTGATTGGACAATGACGCTCAGTCAACTAGCCTTGTTCGAGCGGTTCGTTTCACGTGGAACATCTGGTTTCACGTGAAACGCGTGGACTCGGGGCCATGTGGAAACCGCAGGCCGGCAGGGTGACGAGGGGGGATACCCTGCCGGCCGACCTCATGCCGCTTCCCGTGCACGGGTGTGGGGACGCTCCGCTTGTTCGACACGTTCCCTGCTTCGCTTCATCCCGGACATCCGCTCAGTTCTGTGCGGCCGCGCCCAGTGCCCGGATGACATCCGCGACCAGATCCTCCGGCTCCTCGACGCCGACCGAGAAGCGGATGAAGCCCTCCGGAACGGCGTCACCGCCCCAGCGGGCGCGTCGCTCGGCGCTGGACCGAACACCCCCGAAACTCGTGGCATCGTCCACCAAGGTCAGCGCGTCCATGAAGCGCTCCGCGTAGGCCTTGTCGGGCAGCACAAAGGACACCACGGAGCCGAAACGGCCCGGGCGCATCTGCCGGGCGGCGAGCTCGTGGGACGGGTCGGACGGGAGGCCCGGGTGACGCAGGCCGGTGACCTCGGGACGGTCGGCCAGCGCCGTGGCCAGAGCCAGCGCACCCTCCGACTGCTGGCGGACGCGCAGCGCGAGGGTGGCCAGCGAACGATGCGCGAGCCAGCTCTCCATCGGGCCGGGGATCGCGCCCACCGTCTTGCGCCACAGCCGTACGGAATCGGCCAGCGCGGCATCGCGGGTGCTGGCATACCCCAGCAGGACATCGCCGTGGCCGGTCAGCGCCTTGGTGCCGCTGGCGACCGAGAAGTCCGCCCCGAGGTCGAGCGGCCGCTGGCCGAGCGGGGTGGCGAGGGTGTTGTCGACGGCCACCAGCGCGCCGCGGCGGTGTGCTTCGTCGGCCAGCCGCCGGATGTCGCAGACATCGAGGCCGGGGTTGGAGGGTGTTTCGATCCACAGCAGCCGGGCGCCGTCCAGCGCATCGAGCTGTGCGTCGTGTGCGGTCGGAGCCGTACGGACCTCGATGCCATAGCTCTCCAGGCGGGTGCGGACGGCCGGCAGCAGCTGGTATCCGTCGCTGGGGAGCACCACGGCGTCGCCGGTGCGCAGCTGGGAGAAGAGGACGGCGGTGATCGCTGCCATTCCGGAGGCGAAGGCGACGGTATGGGCGCTTTCATCCGGCGATTCGAACTCGCCGATGGCCTGTTCCAGACGGGTCCAGGTCGGGTTGGCCTCGCGGCCGTAGGTGTACGGGCCGACGGCATCGCCGGGGAGGTGGTAGTGCGCCGCGAACACCGGACCAGGGAGGGCCGGCTCATAGGCCTCGGGCTCCGGAAGCCCGGCGCGTACGGCGCGGGTGCCGTCGCCGGTCATGCGCTCTCCTTTTCCTGGTGCGGGTCCTGCGCTCGGTGCCGGCCGGTGTCATGCCCGGGTGCGGGGGCGGTGGCCACGCTGCGGGCCGTGATCGCGGCCCGGACCGCCGCCAGCAGGCCGTCGCTCGCCGCCTCGATCATCTCCAGGCACTCCTCGAAGCCGGCGAAATCGCCGTAGTACGGATCGGGAACGTCGAGGTCGCGGATGAGGTCGGGGCCGGACGCACGGCCGGGCACCGGCCCCGGGCCTGCTTCTGCCGCAGCGCCCGTCCCGTACGAGCGCAGCAGGCGGATCTTGGCGGCGTCCCGCACGGTCGGGGCCAGGTCGCGCAGCTCGCGCAGATGGCCGGAGTCGAGCCCAATGACCAGGTCGAGGTGGTCGAACCAGGAGGCGTGGAACTGCCGGGCGGTGTGAGCGTTTTCATAGCCGCCCGCGCACAGCACGGCGACCGTGCGCGGGTCGGCTCCATCGCCCTCGTGCCAGCCTCCGGTCCCCGCGCTGTCGACCTCGACCAGGCCGTCGAGCCCGTCCTCCGCGAGGCGGGCGCGGAAGACGGACTCCGCCATCGGCGACCGGCAGATGTTGCCGGTGCAGACGAAGCAGATACGGAAGGGAACGGGCAAGGGTCAGTCCTCGTCGGGAAGGATCACGTGCGTCGCCCACGCGACGATGGAGATGATCACGCCGCCGAGCAGTGCCGTCCAGAAGCCGTCCACATGGAAGGCGAGATCGGCCTTGCCGGCGAGCCAGGAGGTCAGCAGCAGCATCAGCGCGTTCACGACCAGCGTGATCAGGCCGAGTGTGAGGATGAACAGGGGGAAGGACAGCAGCTTCACCACGGGCTTGACCAGGAAATTGACCAGCCCGAAGATCAGCGCGACGAGGACCAGGGTGAGTATTTTGCGGCCGGTGTTCTCACCGGTGAGCGTGATGTCCTTGAGCAGCCAGATAGCCACGGCAAGCGCCGCGGCGTTGGCGATCGTCTTGACGAGAAAATGCTTCATGGTGAGATCGTCGCAGACGAGTCTGAATCATCAGAGGGGTGCGATCGGCATGAAGGCTTTCAGACTGGATGAGCTGGAAGCGGAACGGGCCGCGAACGACGGTGCGTATCTGCAGTTCCTCCGGGAACGCAACATGTCGGTCGGGCTGTATGCGCTGGACGCCGGCAGCACCGACCCGCAGCAGCCGCACGCCCAGGACGAGGTGTATCTCGTGGTCAGCGGCCGGGCGGCGATCACCGTCGGCACGGAGACCCAGTCCGTGGCCCGGGGCAGTGTGGTCTATGTGCCGGCCAGGGTGCCCCACAAGTTCCATCACATCAGCGAGGACCTCCGGGTGATGGTGGTCTTCTCTCCTCCTGAGAGGTAAGGGTCTGTCCCCGGGACCCGTAGGGGAAGGGTCAGGGGAGGGCCGGGGCTGCGAAGCCCCCACGGCCGCGGTCCGCGTCCTAGCATCGTTGGTGCAGGGGGAACCGGAGGTGTGAGGCGACAGACACGCCGCACGCGGACGGCGACACCACCGCGACAACAGCGCAGCAGACGGATGGCGCGGTACGGACAACGACAGCGCGACAGACAGAAAGCAGGGCAGAGCAGTGGCTGGTAAGGGGATATTGGCAGGACTTCCGTGGTGGGTCACCTGGGTCGTGGTGCCCGTCGTCCTGATCGTGGTCTTCGGCGGACTGATCACCACGGCGCTCGGCTTCCTGATCAGCGTGCTGTTCAAGGTCCTCATAGCGGCAGCCCTGATCGCCGGAGTCATCTATCTCGTCCGCAGGACCAGTGGCTCGTCCTCGTCCTCATCGAAGGGCGACTGGTAGGCCGCAGGCCTCCCACCGACCGCCCCCCCGTGCCCGCTGCGAGCGGACCCGGGGGGTCGGTGTTGGCAATCGTGAACGGCAAATGATCCTCCCACTCCCGTCGGCGTCCGGCCCGGCGTCGGGTGCCGACGACGGGCCCGGATCCCGACGTGCCGGCCGTGACGGGTCGGAGTAGGCACCGCCGTCTACTTCGCCGTCTACCGAGAGGGTGATATTGAGACGGTGGCGGTCGCCGACAGCCCGGAGTAGCCATCGGCGGAGGAAAGGGCCGGCTTCCGTGCCGCCGCACCGCCCACGTGATCGGGCAATGTCTGCTCGCGCAGTTTGACGAGGCATCGAACAAAGAGCGTCTCGCCCGCCGCACCGTCCAGTCGATATCGCCCTTTTCCGTGTGATCTGAGGGCGAATTGCCGCACCGTTTGGATACGGTGCGTGGCAGCCTCCGGGCTTTCGGGTGTCAGAAATATGCCCAGGGCACGGCGTTCCCGGCTATCCCGGTCCCGGTCGAGGCGGTCGCCGCGGTGTCGGTGGTTTCTCTGTCCATGGACGAACTGCATCGATTGCGGTCCGTTACAGACCGACTACGAAGAATGGCGGAGGCGTCACTAACGACACTCGCCTTCTCTGTCAGTATCTGGAAACTCACTCCTTGTGATCTGCTTGCGCCTGGCAGACGATGGCGCCAATAGGGCTACGGGCGATGCTTCCCGGCCATCTCCGATCAAGTGCGGGGCAGTGGTTGATGACCGACACAGTTCAGGCAGAAGTGATCATGAGCTTCGTCGTCTCGGAAGAGCTCGCGTTCCGGATTCCGGTGGAGCTGGACTTCGCCAGCGCCGATCCGTACGCCGTCCGCCTCACCTTCGATCTGCCCGGCGATGCGCCCGTGACGTGGGCGTTCGGTCGAGAGCTGCTGCTGGACGGACTGAGTCGGCCGTCCGGTGAGGGGGATGTGCGTATCGAGCCGGCCTCCCCCACGCACCTCAGCGATGTCTTCATCAGCCTTCAAGTCGGCGCCGAGCGTGCGCTGTTCCGGGTGAGCGCGGCGCCGCTGGTCGCCTTCCTGGACCGTACGGACCGGCTCGTACCGCTGGGCAAGGAAGAGGTCTGCGACACCCTGGAGGCCGTACTCGACCGGATCCTTACGGAGGCACCGGCCGGCTGACCCCGACCCCGGACGGGCCGTTCACGCCGGTGTCGTACCGGGTACGCCGGTCATCCCGCGTACCCGTGTGCTCCGCCCCGCCCGTACCGTCTGCCCTTCATCGCACGTGTCCCCGTGCCCCCGCTCCGCTTACGGTCGGCGTTGCCTGCCGGACCGGCCCCGTGTTCCGTCACCGCTTACGGCGCCTGCCGCGTCCCCCGCGCCGGCCCGGCCGGGACTCCGTGGCGCCCATCGGCACATCGGCGCCAACCCCGACTCCGGAACCCGCCCCGAAGCGCTGTCCGGCTCCTGCCCCGCCGTCGCTCCCCACCACGCCCTGCCCCTTCCGGTCCGCCGAGACGACCAGGGCCGCCAGCAACGTCGTCAGCGGCACTGCGGCGACCAGTCCGATGCTGCCCACGAGCGTGCGGATGATCTCTTCCGCGACCACCTCGCTCGTGGCGACCGTGCCGACGCTGCTCTGTGCGATCGAGAACAGCAAAAGCAGCGGCAGCGCGGCGCCCGCGTAAGCCAGTACAAGGGTGTTGACGACGGACGCGATGTGATCCCGGCCGATCCGCATCGCGGCCCCGTACAGCTTGCGCCAGCCGGCGGCCGGGTCCGCCTCCTTGAGCTCCCAGACGGCGGCGGTCTGGGTCACCGTCACATCGTCGAGCACACCCAGTGACCCGATGATGATCCCCGCGAGCAGCAGGCCGCGGATCTCGATGTCGGGATACAGGCCGTGCACCAGCCCGGTCGTTTCGTCCGTATTGCCGGTCAGCAGAGCCCAGTTGATGAACACCGAGCCGAGCAGCCCGATCAGCAGCAGTGAGGCGAGGGTGCCGAGCACGGCCACCGACGTACGGGCCGTCAGCCCATGACACAGATACAGCGCGATCAGCATGATCGCGCTTCCCCCGACCACCGCCACCACCAGCGGATTCGAACCCTGCAGGATCGCCGGGAGGATGAACAGCGTCAGGACCGCAAAGCTGGCCGCCAGTGCCACCAGCGCCAGGACGCCACGCAGTCGGCCGACGATCACCACCGCGAATGCGAAGATCGCAGCCAGCACCCACATCGGGAGCGTCCGGTCGACATCGCTGACCGAATACTGCAGATCCTTCGGCGCCTTGGGGGAGTACGCCACCACCACGTCCTGGCCGGTGGTGTAGTGGCGCAGGGCGTCCGGCGTCACCACCGTCTGGAAGGTGCGCCCGGCGTTCTCACCCGTGGTGACTTTGATCGTCGTCTGCTGACAGGGCTTGCCCTTGGCCGCTCCCCCGGCCGGTGGCTGCCCTGTCGGAGACGGTTGTTGGGGCTGCTGCTCGGCATGGACATCCGCACAGTTCACCTCCGCCACCTTGATGACTCGGGCCTGCTCCGTGGGCTGGTCGAAGCCGACGCCGGACGGCTTGTGGGGTGGCGCGCCGCCCGGCCAGAGCACGACGAGACCGACCGCCACCGCGGCCGCGAAGGGGATCAGCACTGCCGCGATGACCTTGCGCAGATGCCGGGAGACGGGCGTGGCAGGGCCATGGCTGTGCGCATGTGAGTGCACGGCGGAATGGTGGTGGGACTCGTCAGGGCTCACCGCTCGATCATCGCAAGAACTCCTGGGGCCCCCTGTTCACTCCGCCACATCGGCCGCTACCGTGGTGCCACCTTTGCAATCGCGGGAGCTCGGAGCACCGGGCTGAGAGGGCGCTGACCTTCGTCCCAGCGGCGTTTCACGTGAAACGCCCATGGACGGAAGCCGCTGCGTCGACCGCCGAACCTGTTACCGGGTAATGCCGGCGTAGGGAGTTGGGTCTTATGACTCTGCAGGATGCACGCACGCCCGAAAACGGAAACGGTGCCAGCGGCAGCAATGAGCCGCAGATCGGCTGGCACAAGGGCTATGTCTCCGGATCGCGCCCGGACCTTCGCGTCCCCGTCCGGCGGGTGCACCTCACCAACGGCAAGGACGTGACGCTCTACGACACGTCAGGGCCGTACACCGACCCTCAAATCGATACCGACGTCCGCCGTGGTCTGGCGCCGCTGCGGGAGAACTGGATCATCGCCCGCGGCGACACCGAGGAGTACGCGGGCCGTCCCATGCGGCCGGAGGACGACGGCCTCAAGCACACCTCGCCGCGCGGCGGTCTCAAGAACCTCGATGCGGTCTTCCCGGGCCGCCCCCGCCAGCCGCGCCGTGGCCGTGACGGCGCCGCGGTCACCCAGCTCGCCTACGCCCGGCGCGGCGAGATCACCGCGGAGATGGAGTACGTCGCCCTCCGCGAGAACGTCACGCCCGAGTTCGTCCGCGATGAGATCGCGGCCGGCCGGGCGGTGCTGCCGTCCAACATCAACCACCCGGAGATCGAGCCGATGATCATCGGCAAGAACTTCCTGGTGAAGGTGAACGCCAACATCGGCAATTCGGCGGTCACTTCCTCCATCGAGGAGGAGGTGGAGAAGATGACCTGGGCGACCCGCTGGGGCGCCGACACGGTGATGGACCTCTCCACCGGCCGCAACATCCACACCACCCGGGAATGGGTGCTGCGCAACTCCCCCGTCCCCATCGGCACGGTCCCCCTCTACCAGGCGCTGGAGAAGGTCGACGGCAAGGCCGAGGACCTGACCTGGGAGGTCTACAAGGACACCGTCATCGAGCAGGCCGAACAGGGCGTCGACTACATGACGGTGCACGCCGGTGTGCTGCTCCGCTATGTCCCTCTGACGGCCCGCCGCAAGACCGGCATCGTCTCCCGCGGGGGCTCGATCATGGCCGCCTGGTGCCTGGCGCACCACAAGGAGTCGTTCCTCTACACGCACTTCGAGGAGCTCTGCGAGATCCTCGCCTCGTACGACGTCACCTACTCGCTGGGTGACGGCCTGCGCCCCGGATCCATCGCGGACGCCAACGACGAGGCGCAGTTCGCGGAGCTGCGGACGCTCGGCGAGCTGAACACCATCGCCAAGCGGCACGGCGTACAGACGATGATCGAGGGCCCGGGACATGTCCCGATGCACAAGATCAAGGAGAACATCGACCTCCAGCAGGAGATCTGCGAGGAGGCCCCGTTCTATACGCTCGGCCCGCTGACCACCGACATCGCGCCCGCCTACGACCACATCACCTCCGGTATCGGAGCGGCGATGATCGCCTGGTGGGGCACCGCGATGCTCTGCTACGTCACGCCCAAGGAACATCTGGGCCTGCCGGACCGCGACGACGTCAAGACCGGCGTCATCACGTACAAGATCGCGGCCCATGCGGCCGACCTGGCCAAGGGGCACCCGGGCGCCCAGGAATGGGACGACGCGCTCTCCGACGCCCGCTTCGAGTTCCGCTGGGAGGACCAGTTCAACCTGGCCCTCGACCCGGACACGGCCCGCGCCTTCCACGACGAGACGCTGCCCGCCGAGCCGGCGAAGACGGCCCACTTCTGCTCGATGTGCGGCCCGAAGTTCTGCTCGATGAAGATCAGCCAGGACATCCGCCGCGAGCACGGGGGTGACCTGTCGATCGACCCCGAGGCCGGGATGGCCGAGAAGTCGAAGGAGTTCGCGGCGGCGGGTAACCGCGTGTATCTGCCGATCGCGGACTAACCGTCGTTCGGACGCCTCCGTGTGAAGGCCCCTGCCGAAAAGGCGGGGGCCTTCCGCCTGCCCGCCCCGGGGCCGGCGGGCGCCCCGTGACGTGCAGGGCGCCGGACAGGCCCTAATCCGGCTGGTGGTCCGGTCCCCCGTGATCCGGGCTGGTGAAGTCCGGGCTGGAGTAGCGCGGGCGGGACCCCGAGGAGCCGTTGTCGGGGCTGGTGAACTCGGGGCGGGTGTAGCCGAGGGTGGGGATGCGGCTCTCGGACGGCGGGGTGCGACGGGGGACATAGCGGGCCGGGTCGTCGTCCGGAGTGGCCGTGGGGTCGGCAAGGGCCTCCCGGAGAAAGGGCAGCACGCCGCGCTCCAGGAGGGCGCGGCGCCACACCTCACGCGCATGGTCCAGAGCCTTGCCCAGTTCGCCGGCTCTGGCGGCCTGGTCGGACGAGCCGTTGCGCACGGCCGTGATGACCAGGCCGGCCATCGCGACAAGAGTGCCTGCGGCGGTCAGTGCCGCGAATATCCAGCCGACACTGATCAGCGGCTGCGCCAGCGACTTGTCGGGGCTGATGGCGCGCAGCACATAGCCGATGAGGAGGAAGAGGACCGCGGCGATGCCGGCGAGGACGGGCGCGAGGACGGCGACCATGGCGGTGAGTCCGGCGCCCGTGGTTTCGGCCTCGCCCAAGGCCGTGGCACTGGCCGGTCCTGAGCTCCCGTCATCCCCCGCGCTCTGCTCCGCGCCGTCCGCTTCGGCGCGGGACGGTGCGGGCGTCGGTGCGCGCAACTCGGCGCGGAGCTCTACATAGCGTTGGTATTCGGCCGTGGCGCACGCGGCGATGGCGGTGGTCGCGCTGAGCGCCATCGTCCGCAACTGCTCGGTATTGAGATGGTTTCCCGCGACGGCGGTGAAGTCGTCCGGGCGGTATTCGGCGGTGCGCAGCGCCTCATCAAGGATCCGCGCAAATTCCGCGCGGTCCTCGTTCAGCAGGTGCGGAGCGCTGTTCATGTGGATCCCCCGATGCTCCGTAGGGCCGTACGGCCGGCGTTGGCCGGGCAGTGGGCGGAAACGGAGGAGAGCCTGCTACGGATAGTCCGATGGTAGAGCGACTCCGGCGCGGGGTGACAGAGAGTTTACGGAATTTGAGTAATGCCACGACCGGTTTCCGCCCGTGCTGTCCCCCGACGGCGTGCCGGCCGCCCGCCGTCCGGCTGCCGCACGCCTTCCCCGAGAACGCTCAGCCAGTCAGCGGAAGTTGAACGACCAATAGCTTTCCGGCCATCGTGATACCGCCGTCCATGGCGATGGCCAGACCGTCTGCGTAGACGTGCGGACCGTCGACCGCGATGCCCTCGCTCTCGCCGTCCTCCGTGCCCACCTCGCCCAGCAGATAGGGGATCGGGCTGTGGCCGTGTACGACGCGGTCGCCACCGTAGGCGCCGAGGAGTTCGCGTACGGCGTCCGAGCCGGCCTCGTCGCGGAAGGCGAAACGCTTGGTGAACTTGCGGAACAGATCCCAGACTTCGTCCGCGTCGCTGCGGGTGAGCACGTCGTGGACGGTGTCATTGACCGCCTCGATGGAGTCGCCGTATTCGAGGTAGGCGGTGGTGTCGGAGTGCACGAGCAGATGCCCGTCCTCCTCCATCACGGCGTCCAGGCGCGCCATCCACTGGAGGTGGTGGTCCTCCAGGCGGTCCATATCGGTCTTCTGACCGCCGTTGAGGAGCCAGGCCGCCTGGAAGGAGGCGGTGCCGGCGCCGGACTGCACGGGGGTGTCGCCGAACCGCTTGGCGCCCAGCAGCAGGAGTTCGTGGTTGCCCATCAGGGCCTTGCAGTAGCCGCCGGCCGCGGCGGCCTCGGCGGAGAGCTGCATGACGAGGTCGATGACGCCGATGCCGTCCGGGCCGCGGTCGGTGAAGTCGCCGAGGAACCAGAGCCGGGCGTTGCCGGCTGCCCAGCTGCCGTCGGCGTCGATCAGGCCCTCGGCGGCCAGCGCCTCGCGCAGCTCGTCGTAGTAGCCGTGCACATCGCCGACGACGTACAGCGGGCCCATGCCCTCGGGCGCGTCGGGGTCCTGGGCCGGTTCGGGCACCGGGACGACGGCCGGGCGGTCGATGAGGGTGTCCGTACGGCCGGACTCGATCACCGGGAGGTCGCGCGCGGTCGGCGTGTACTCCTCGGGCAGCTCGGCCGGCGGCACCACGGGGGGCGCAGCCGGAGGTGCGGCAGGAGGCGCGGCCGGGGTGCCGGCGGGAAGGTCGAGCGGCGGGCCGGCAGGCGGCACGGGGGACCCGGCGGACGCGCCGGAGGGCACTCCGGGTGGCGGAACACACGCCGGAGTTTCTCCCGCCATGGTCCACACCATGGGTCCCTGACTGGCCCCCTGAGTCATCGACCCCTCCACCGTCGCGCCGCCGTGCACCTCTCGGACCTTTGCCTGGTCGACGGCGGTCCGCGGTGTCGTGCGCCCATCATAGGAATGCCGATCGCAGGTTGTGACGCACCCGGGGGTGGTCAATCCGTCGAAGCCCGGCATTCGCGGTGGATTTCTCCCGTGATCACCCTGTTTTTTCCTCGTAGAAGTGATCACACCGTCGCTCGTATGTGGGAGCACGATCAGTCGCCGGTGGGTCCTCGTGGTGGGCTGACGGTCGTTCTGGGCGAACGTCGCTGGGACGAGGCCCGGATGATCAGGTCGGTCGGTATCACCTGTTCGACGGGCCGGCCGTTGTCGAGCCCCTCGATGGCGTCGATGAGGATCTGCACGACGGCGGTGCCGATGCGGCGCGGCTTGAGGGACAGCGTGGTGACGGGCGGCTCGGTGGCGGCGTAGAGGGTGGACTCGCTGCAGCAGACCAGTAACAGGTCCTCCGGCACTCTCAGGCCGTAGCGCCGGGCGGCGGCGAGCAGATCCGTGCCGTTGGGGTCGAAGAGCCCGTAGACGGCATCCGGGCGGTCCGGGCGGGCCAGCAGCCGGTCGGCGGCGACGGCTCCCGCGCACGGGTCGTGTGCCGGGTAGGACTCGTACACCGGATCCTGGCCGACCCGCTCGCACCAGTGCAGATAGGCCGTGGTCGACAGGCGGGTGTAGGTGTCGGTGGTGTTGCCCGTGAGCAGCCCGATGCGACGGGCGCCGGCGTCGGCGAGATGGTCGAGCAGGCCGAGGACGGCGGCCTCGTGATCGTTGTCGACCCAGCCGGTGACGGGCAGCGCGCCGCCGGGGCGGCCGTCGGAGACGACCGGGATGCCGTGCCGGACGAGCTCGGTGACGACGGGGTCGCCGTCGGCGGGGTCGATGACGACGGTGCCGTCCAGGGCGACGTTGGACCACACGTCGTGGCGGGAGGTCGCGGGGAGGATGACCAGCGCATAGCCGCGGGCCAGGGCCGCGGAGGTGGCCGCTCTGGCCATCTCGGCGAAGTACGCGAATTCGGTGAAGGTGAAAGGTTCATCCCCGTACGTGGTCACGGTCAGGCCGAGGAGCCCTGACTTGCCGGTACGGAGGGTGCGGGCGGCTGCGGACGGGCGGTAGCCCAGCCGGTCGGCCACCTCGCGGACATGGCTACGGGTGGCATCCGGAAGCCGGCCCTTGCCGTTGAGCGCGTCGGAGACAGTCGTGATCGACACACCGGCTGCGGCGGCCACGTCCCGGATGCCCGCCCGCCCCAGCCGGCGACCGGTCGACCGGCTCACCTGGTGCTTCCCTGCTGCTGTCATGGCGAGCCGATAGTAGGGCTCATTAGGGCCATTCGCGGGGCTTGGCCGACAGCTGTGAGGAGGTACGTTTCTGCATGGCAGGTAGCCATCAATTCTCGGGAAAACAAAGGGAGTTGGCGCAATAGGTGATCATTCCGGGGGAGATGTGGTGCCTTCACCTGTCGATCGGTTCAGGTCTCGAAGCGGTCTCAAGTCACCTTGACGGGGGATGCGCGCCACGGCGTAAGCCACCGGCGCACGCCGGATTGGACGGCGCCCCTATGAGGCTCTGCGCGGGGCTTCCCGGTAGCGGGCCGGGGTGCGTGGGTGAGCCCGGCGGCGGGCCGGGACTGCCGCCGAACGGGTCAATCCTCATAAGGTGTGCAGTATTGGCGAAGAGCAGGACGGTCGAGGAGGACCTGCGGTGAGCGAGAAGACCCCGAAGCTGCGTGCTGCGCTGGACGGCGTTCCCACCTACAAGCCGGGGCGGCCGGCGGCGACCGGTGGCCCCGTCACGTACAAGCTGTCCTCCAACGAGAACCCCTATCCGCCGCTGCCGGGCGTCCTGGAGAGTGCGGTGACCGCCGCCGGCTCCTTCAACCGATACCCGGACATGGCCTGCACGGGCCTGATGGCGGAGCTGTCCGAGCGGTTCTCGGTACCGGTGGAGCATCTGGCGACCGGCACCGGATCGGTGGGCGTGGCCCAGCAACTGGTCCAGGCGACGTCCGGGCCCGGCGATGAAGTGATCTACGCCTGGCGGTCGTTCGAGGCGTACCCGATCATCACCCAGGTCTCCGGCGCCACGTCCGTCCAGGTCCCGCTGACCTCCGGTGAGGTGCACGACCTGGATGCGATGCTCGCCGCGATCACCGACCGGACCCGGTTGATCTTCGTCTGCAACCCGAACAACCCCACCGGCACCGTCGTGCGCCGTGCGGAGCTGGAGTCCTTCCTGGACCGGGTGCCGAGCGATGTGCTGGTGGTGCTGGACGAGGCGTACTGCGAATTCGTGCGCGATCCCTTGGTGCCGGACGGCATCGATCTCTACCGCGACCGTCCCAATGTGTGTGTGCTGCGCACCTTCTCCAAGGCGTACGGCCTCGCGGGACTGCGGGTCGGCTTTGCGGTGGCCCATGAGCCGGTGGCCGCGGCGCTGCGCAAGACGGCGGTGCCGTTCGGTGTGAGCCAGCTGGCGCAGGAGGCGGCGGTGGCGTCGCTGCGCAGCGAGGCGGCGCTGCTGGAGCGGGTCGACGCGCTGGTGGCCGAGCGGGCGCGGGTGGCGGACGGCCTGCTGGGGCAGGGCTGGACGGTTCCCGAGTCGCAGGCGAACTTCGTCTGGCTGCGGCTGGGGGACCGTACGACCGACTTTGCGGCGGCCTGCGAGCGGGCCGGGGTGGTCGTGCGGCCGTTCGCCGGCGAGGGCGTACGGGTGACGATCGGCGAGAGCCCGGCGATGGACCTGTTCCTGCAGGCCGCGGAGGAGTTCCGCAAGGCGCTGTAAGCCGCCGTCGGACGTGGCACCGAGGCCGTGGGTCTGCTGACCTGCGGCCTCGGGTCGTATGTGGCCGGATCTGATCCCCGCTGCGGGCGGTGATCAGGGCGCGGGGCCGCCGTCGAGGGGGCCCGGGACGTTGCGGGGGAAGGCGTCGCGCGCCTTGGATTCCGGCGTGACCGCAGTCACGTACCCCCCACAGAGAAGGCTGAGGAGCGGTAGGAGATAATTGCTTGTGAATGTGAACGCGTTCACAAGCGCGCCTGTTATGTGCCCCTTTGCGGGGTTCAAATTGGGGCACTGCGGTAGTGCAACGGCGACGTAAGGAGCACGGCATGGAACTGGCGTTGGCGCCAGAGACTCTGGCGCGATGGCAATTCGGCATCACCACCGTCTACCACTTCCTGTTCGTCCCCCTGACGATCTCCCTCGCCGCTCTGGTGGCCGGACTGGAGACCGCATGGGTACGCACGGGCAAGCAGAAGTACCTCAAGGCCACCAAGTTCTGGGGCAAGCTGTTTCTGATCAACATCGCGATGGGGGTCGTCACCGGCATCGTCCAGGAGTTCCAGTTCGGTATGAACTGGTCCGCCTACTCGCGATTCGTCGGTGACGTCTTCGGTGCCCCGCTGGCCTTCGAGGCGCTCATCGCGTTCTTCTTCGAGTCCACGTTCATCGGCCTGTGGATCTTCGGCTGGGACAAGCTGCCGAAGAAGATCCATTGCTTCTGCATGTGGATGGTCTCGATCGGCACGATCCTGTCGGCGTACTTCATCCTCGCGGCGAACTCCTGGATGCAGCACCCGGTCGGCTACAAGTACAACGCCGCGAACGGCCGTGCCGAGCTGACCGACTTCTGGAAGGTGCTGACCCAGGACACCACCCTGGTCGTCGTCTTCCACACGCTGACCGCGGCCTTCCTGACCGGCGCCGCGTTCATGGTCGGCATCGCCGCCTTCCATCTGATGCGCAAGAAGCACATCACGGTCATGCGGACGTCACTGCGGCTCGGGCTGATCACGCTCGTCATCGCGGGCATCCTCACCGCGGTCAGCGGCGACTCGCTCGGCAAGGTCATGTTCAAGCAACAGCCGATGAAGATGGCCGCCGCCGAAGCGCTGTGGGACAAGGAAGAGCCGGCGCCGTTCTCGGTCTTCGCCTACGGCGATGTCGACAAGGGCCACAACACGGTCGCCATCGAGATCCCCGGCCTGCTGTCCTTCCTCGCGCACAACGACTTCACCTCGCCGGTCCCCGGCATCAACGACGTCAACAGGGCCGAGCAGCAGAAGTTCGGGCCCGGTGACTACCGGCCCAACATCCCGGTCGCCTACTGGGGCTTCCGCTGGATGATCGGCTTCGGGATGTCGTCGTTCGCCATCGGGCTCGCCGGGCTCTGGCTCACCCGTAAGAAGTTCTGGCTGGCCCCGGGGCTGCGGACGGGGGACGAGGAAACACCGCATCTCGCGCTCACCAAGAACAAGGTGCTCGGTGCCCGCCTGAGCAAGTGGTACTGGTCGCTCGCCTTCGTCACCCTCGGCTTCCCGCTCATCGCGAACTCGTGGGGCTGGATATTCACCGAGACGGGCCGCCAGCCCTGGGCCGTCTACGGCGTGCTGCGCACCTCGGACGCGGTGTCTCCGGGTGTCTCGCAGGGCGAGGTGCTCACCTCGATGATCGTCTTCACCGCGCTCTACGCGATCCTCGCCGTGGTCGAGGTCAAGCTGCTGGTGAAGTACATCAAGGCCGGACCGCAGGAGCTCACCGACTCCGACCTCAATCCGCCCACCAAGATCGGCGGCGACAGCACGGACGCCGACCGGCCGATGGCCTTCTCGTACTAGGAGGCGACTGTGCAACTCCACGACGTCTGGTTCGTCCTTATCGCCGTCCTCTGGACCGGGTACTTCTTCCTCGAAGGATTCGACTTCGGAATCGGCATCCACACCAAGCTCCTCGCCCGCGACCGGCGTGAGAAGCGCGTACTGATCAACACCATCGGCCCGGTCTGGGACGGCAACGAGGTCTGGCTGATCAGCGCGGCCGGTGCGACGTTCGCCGCCTTCCCCGACTGGTACGCCACCCTCTTCTCCGGTTTCTATCTGCCGCTGCTGCTGATCCTCGTGTGCCTGATCGTGCGCGGGGTCGCCTTCGAGTACCGCCACAAGCGGACCGAGGAGCACTGGCAGCGGAACTGGGAAAACGCGATCTTCTGGACCTCGCTGCTGCCTGCGGTGCTGTGGGGTGTCGTGTTCGGCAACATCGTGCACGGCGTCAAGATCGACGCTCACAAGGAATACGTGGGCAGCGTCCTCGATCTGCTGAACCCCTACGCGATCCTGGGCGGGCTGGTCACGCTGACGCTGTTCACCTTCCACGGTGCGGTGTTCGCCTCGCTGAAGACGACGGGCGACATCCGGGAACGGGCGCGCAGGATGGCGACCGTCCTCGGACCGCTGACCGCGGTGCCGACGGTCGGCTTCCTCGGGTGGACCCAGGCCGACAAGGGCGACAGCAGCAGCCTCATCGCCATGATCGTCGCGGTGGTCGCGCTGGTCGCGGCGCTCGGGGCCAATAAGGTCGGGCGCGAGGGCTGGGCGTTCGCGTTCTCCGGCGTCACCGTCGTGGCCGCGGTCGCGATGCTGTTCCTGTCGCTCTTCCCGAACGTCATGCCGTCCACGCTGAACGAGAGCTGGAGCCTCACGGTCGGCAATGCCTCGTCCAGCCCCTACACCCTGAAGATCATTACGTGGTGTGCCGGTTTCGCCACACCGCTGGTGATGCTCTACCAAGGGTGGACGTACTGGGTGTTCCGCAAGCGCATCGGCACCCAGCACATCGCCGATGCCCATTAGCTGAGTCGCCGCCCTCTCGGGGGCGGCCCCAGCAGGACGGAAGTTTCACGTGAAACCGGTCGACCCGCGTCTGCTCCGCTATGCCCACGCCACCCGAGGCTTCCTGGTCGCGGTGGTGGTACTCGGGCTGGCCGGAGCGGGCCTGGTCGTCGGCCAGGCGATGCTGATCGCCGAGATCGTCGTCGGGGCGTTCCAGCACGACCTCGATCCGGGCGCGCTGACCACACCGCTGGTGCTGCTCGCCGCGATCTCCGTCGGGCGCGGTCTGGTCTCCTGGCTCACCGAGCTGGCCGCGCACCGCGCCGGCGCGGCGGTCAAGTCCGAGCTGCGGATGCGGCTGATCGAGCGGGCGGCACGGCTGGGGCCCGGCGCGGTGATCGGCCGCACCGACGGTGGCGCGCAGGCTCCGGGTCCGTACGGTCCGGGGGCGGACGGCGCGGGCACCCTGGAGATGCGCACCGGCGAACTCACCGCCCTCGCCACCCGCGGCATCGACGCACTGGACGACTACTTCGCCCGCTATCTGCCGCAGTTGGGGCTGGCGGTCGTCGTCCCCCTCGCGGTGCTGGCGCGGATTGTCACCGGTGACTGGATCTCGGCGCTCACCATCGTGCTCACCCTCCCGCTGATCCCGCTGTTCATGATCCTCATCGGCTGGGCCACCCAGGCGCGGATGGACCGCCAATGGCGGCTGCTCGCCCGGCTGTCGGGACACTTCCTCGATGTCGTCGAGGGCCTGCCGACCCTCAAAGTCTTCGGCCGGGCCAAGGCCCAGGCCGCCTCCATCCGGGCCATCACCGGCGCATACCGCCGGGCGACGATGCGCACCCTGCGGATCGCCTTTCTCTCGTCCTTCGCGCTCGAACTCCTCGCCACCATCTCCGTCGCGCTGGTCGCGGTCGGCATCGGTATGCGGCTGGTGCACGGCGAGCTCGATCTCTACACCGGCCTGATGGTGCTGGTGCTGGCGCCCGAGGCCTATCTGCCACTGCGGCAGGTCGGCGCGCAGTACCACGCCGCGGCCGAGGGGCTCTCGGCCGCGGAGGAGATCTTCGCGGTACTGGAGACACCGCTGCGTACGCCCGGCACCGCACCCGCGCCCGAGGGCACGGCGCTGGCCGTGGAGGATCTGGTGGTCCGCCACCCCGGGCGCACCGCCGACTCGCTCCCGGCGACCTCGTTCGAGGTTCGGCCCGGCGAGACCGTCGCCCTGATCGGTCCTTCCGGCGCCGGCAAGTCGACGCTGCTGAGCGTGCTGCTCGGCTTCACCGAGCCTCACGGGGGCCGGGCCCTCGTCGACGGCCGGGACATCGCCTCCCTCTCTCCCGAGAGCTGGCGGCAGCGGATCGCCTGGGTGCCGCAGCACCCGCATCTGTTCGCCGGCACCATCGCCGAGAACGTACGGCTGGCGCGTCCGGACGCGGAGGACGCCGCGGTGCGCGCCGCACTGGACGACGCGGGCGCGCTGGACTTCATCGACGCGCTCCCGGAGGGCATGGCGACCCGGCTCGGCGAGTCCGGTTCCGGGCTCTCGGCCGGCCAGCGCCAGCGCCTTGCGCTCGCCCGCGCCTTCCTCGCCGACCGCCCGATCCTGCTCCTGGACGAGCCCACCGCCAACCTGGACGGCGCGACCGAGGAGGCGATCGTGGCCGCGGTGCGCCGGCTCGCCGTCGGCCGTACGGTCCTGCTCGTCGTCCACCGGCCGGCGCTGCTGGCGGTGGCGGACCGGGTGGTGCGGTTGCCGGATCCGGCGGGTGCGGCGGAATTGACGGGCGCGGTGGATGCGGAGCCGCGCGCCGGTGTGGCCGTGGCGGCGGCTGCGCGCCAGGAGACGGCCGTGGCCCCGGCCGCCGCGGAACGGGACTCCGCCGAGGCGGCAGCCGGGGCTCCGGACAAGGACGAGGACGAGGACAAGGACAAGGACAAGGACGAGGACACCGAGCCCGACTTCCACCCCGGCCTCGCCCGGGGTTCGGCGCTCACCCGGCTGCGGCGGACGGCCCGTGCCCATCGGGCGCGGTTCGCGATGGCGCTGCTGCTCGGGAGCCTTGCGCTGGGCAGTGCGGTGGGCCTGATGGCGACCTCGGGATGGCTGATCTCACGAGCGGCGCAGCAGCCACCGGTGCTGTATCTGATGGTGGCGGTGACCGCGACCAGGGCGTTCGGTATCGGCCGTGCGGTCTTCCGGTACGCCGAGCGACTGGTCGCCCATGACGCGGTGTTCCGGATGCTCGCCGAGGTACGCGTCGCCGTCTTCCGGAGGCTGGAGCGGCTGGCCCCGGCCGGGCTCAAGGAGCGCAGCCGCGGCGATCTGCTGTCGCGCCTGGTGTCCGACGTCGATGCGGGGCAGGACTACTTCCTGCGCTGGCTGCTGCCCGTCGGGGCGGCGGTGCTGGTCGGCGCGGGCGCGGTCGGTTTCACCGGATGGCTGTTGCCGGAGGCCGGTGTGATCCTCGCCGTCGGACTGCTGCTCGCGGGTGTGGGGGTGCCCATGCTCTCGGGTGCGCTGGCCCGGCGGGCGGAGCGTCAACTGGCGCCCGCGCGCGGACGGCTCGCGACCCGTGTCGTCGATGTCCTCACCGGAACCGCCGAGTTGACGGTGGCCGGTGCCCTCCCCGCCCGTACGGAATCGGTGCGGCGCGCCGACCGGGATCTGACCCGGATCGCCTCCCGCTCGGCCACCGTGGCCGGGACCGGCGCCGGGCTGTCGGCGCTGCTGTGCGGGCTGACGGTCGTCGCGGCGGCGGTGGCCGGCGTCCAGGCCGTGCATGAGGGCCGGTTGGAGGGCGTGGCACTGGCCGTGGTCGTGCTCACCCCGCTCGCCGCATTCGAGGCGGTGACCGGGCTGCCGCTCGCCGTGCAGTACCGCCGGCGCACCCGGCACGCCGCCGAGCGGGTCTTCGAGGTGCTGGACGCCCCGGTCCCGGTGCAGGAGCCGGCCGTGCCCGCCGATGCTCCCGAGACGCCGTTCCCGCTGGCAGTACGGGATCTGAGCGCGCGCCACCCGGGACAGGACCGGCCGGCGCTGGACGGCGTCGGCTTCACCTTGACCGCCGGCCGCCGGCTCGCCGTCGTCGGCCCGTCCGGCTCCGGCAAGACCACGCTGGCGCAGGTGCTGCTGCGCTTTTTGGACCGGGAGGCGGGGACGTACCTGCTGGGCGGAACGGATGCCCGGACGGTGGACGGTGACGCGGTCCGGCGGCTGGTGGGGCTGTGTGCGCAGGACGCGCACCTCTTCGACAGCTCGCTGCGGGAGAACCTCCGGCTCGCCCGCCGCGACCGGCGCGGCAGCTCGGGCGACGCCGACCAGGACCTGTGGGACGCGCTCGGCCGGGCGCGGCTCGCGGACTGGGTGCGCGGGCTGCCCGACGGCCTGGACACCATGGTCGGCGAGCACGGCGCCCGGCTGTCCGGTGGCCAGCGGCAGCGGCTGGCCCTGGCGCGTGCCCTGCTCGCGGACTTCCCGGTACTCGTTCTGGACGAGCCCGCCGAGCACCTCGATCTGGCCACCGCCGATGCACTGACCGCCGATCTGCTGGCCGCGACCGAGGGCCGTACGACGGTCCTGATCACCCACCGTCTCACCGGTCTCGAGGCCGTCGACGAGGTGCTGGTCCTGGACCAGGGGCGGGTCGCGCAGCGCGGGAGGTACCCGGAGCTGGCCGCGGCCGACGGTCCGTTCCGGCGGATGCTGGAGCGCGAGCGGGCGGTGGATACGGCGTACGGCGACGCGCGGCCGGTGGCACACGGCGACGCGCAGCCGTTGGTGCACGACGACGCGCAGCCGGTGGCATGAGGCGGGCTGCCGGTGGCGCGGGACGGCGGACCGCCCCGGGACCGCACCCGGCCACGCCTCCGCCCTGCACCGGGCGCCCGTCTCCTGCCCCGTCCCGACTCCTCGCATAACTGGACTTTCCTAAGAAAACAGCCCTTATTAGGCTCATGGCATGGCAGCCACGGCAGAACCCCCACCCTCGGACCCCAGGGAGGCCGGGAGCGAGGGCGCGGGTGCCGTCCCCGACCCCATGGACGCCGCCACCGAGGCGACCCGCAGTCTGCGGGGCCTGTCGTCCGAGCTGACCGCCCGGGTGCCGCAGCTGCTGGAAGCGATGCGTACCGTCGGCGCGGGTCTTGATCTGCACATCACCCTGGACCGGATCGTGGAGACCGCCGCCGAGCTCGCCGACGCCCGCTATGCCGCGATCGGGATCATCGACGATGCCCGCGAGGGGCTGTCGGACTTCGTGACGTACGGGGTGAACGGGGAACAGCACCAACTGATCGGCGCGCTGCCCGACGGCCACAAGGGCCTGCTCGGTGCGCTCATCCATGATCCCAAGCCGCTGCGCCTCGGCGACCTCACAAAGGACTCCCGCTCGGCCGGGTTCCCGGCCGGGCACCCGCCGATGCGGACGTTCCTCGGGGTGCCGATCCGCGTCCAGGGCGAGATCTTCGGCAACCTCTATCTGACGGAGAAGCGCGGCGGCGGGGAGTTCAGCGAGGAGGACCTGCACATGGTGCGGGTGCTGGCCACCGAGGCCGGTATCGCGATCGGCAACGCCAGGGTGCATGCGGCAACCCGCCAGCGGGAGCGGTGGATCGACGGCTCCGTGGCGGTGACCACCGAACTCCTCGCCGGCAGCGATGTCGACGATGCGCTCGCGGTGGTCGCCGAGCAGGCGCGCAAGCTGGCGGACTCGGCGGCCGGCATCGTGCTGCTGCCTGATGAGGGGGGCGGTCTGGAGATCGTCGCGGTGTCGGCGGACGACCCCACCGGGATCATGGGGACACAGATTCCGCCCCACAGCCCGGTGGTCGAGCAACTTCTCGCCGGGGAACCGGTGTTCGTGCACGACTCGGCCACCGACCCGCGGATGATCACGGATATCGCGGCCCGCTTCGGCCCCAGCATGATGCTGCCGCTCAAAAGCGGCGGCCGGGTGCTCGGCACCCTTGCGACCCCGCGGGCCAGGGGCGCCCGCCCGTTCACCGCCGCCGAGCGGACGCTGGCCACCCAGTTCGCGGCGCAGGCCGCGCTGGCGCTGGTGCTGGCCGACGCGCAGCGCGACCGCGAGCGGCTCGCCGTCTACGAGGACCGCGACCGGATCGCCCGTGACCTGCACGATCTCGTCATCCAACGGCTTTTCGCGACGGGCATGATCCTGGAGAGCGCACAGCGCAGATCCGTCGTGCCCGAGGTGGCCCGGGGCGTCGGCAAGGCCGTCGACGAGCTGGACATCACCATCCAGGAGATCAGGACCGCGATCTTCGCCCTCCAACAGGGACCGGCCGAGGCGCCGTCCGGGCTGCGGACGCGGGTCCTGCGCGAGATCGGCACCGCGGCCGTACCGCTCGGCTTCCAGCCGTCGGCCACCTTCGTCGGTCCGGTCGACTCCCGGGTCGGCGAGCTGACCGGCAAAAACCTGATCGCCGCGCTGCGTGAGGCGCTGTCGAACGCCTTCCGGCACGCCGAGGCCTCCCGGATCGAGGTCGTCGTCGACGCCACGATCCGCCTCCCAGACGGCAACGACGGCGTCCGCCTGACCGTCGCCGACGACGGCATCGGCATCGCGGACGGCGGTCGCCGCAGCGGCCTCAAGAACCTCGCCAAGCGCGCGGAGTCGCTGGGCGGCGCCAGCTCGTACGGCCGGGGGCTGGGCGAGGACGGCACGGGGACGAGGGTGAGGTGGGAAGCGCCGTTGTGAGGGGGCGGGCTGGCGTCGACGCGAAACCGGCCGCCGCAGCGCCGTCGCCCTCGGTGCTACCGGTCGCCCCGTGGAATGCCGTGGTGCAGGATCCGCTCGATGACGGCCGCGACGCCGTCGTCGTTGTTGGATGCGGTACGGCCCGTCGTGGCGGCCAGCACGTCCGGGTGCGCGTTGGCCATGGCGTACGAGGTACCGGCCCAGGTCAGCATCTCTATGTCGTTCGGCATGTCCCCGAAAGCGACGACCTCCTCCGGCGAGATGCCGCGCTCCGCACAGCAGCGGGCGAGGGTGCCGGCCTTGCTGACGCCGGGCCCGCTGATCTCCAGGAGGGCGGTGGGGCTGGACCGGGTGAAGGACGCGAGAGCGCCCACGGTCGTACGGGCCAGCGTGAGGAACGCGTCGGGGTCCAGCTCGGGGTGGTGCGCCAGCAGCTTGATCACGGGCTGCTCGGGGAAGGCGGGGCCCGCGGGATCGGTGGGGCTGTCGGGGCCACCGGACGGGGCGTTCGCCCCCTGGGCGCCGTCGGGGCCGGCCGGGTGCGGACACAGCGTCGAGACGAAGTCCTCGGCGAGCAGCTTCTCGGCCGGCGCGACGACCGCGGCCGGGTCCAGGAGGAGGGGCGGGTACTGCGGCTCGTAGTGGATGCCGCCGGTGCGCTCGACCGCGAACGAGACGCCGGGTGCGGCGCTGCGCAGCGCGTCCACGACGGTGAGCGCGACGGTGCGCTCCAGGGGGCTGACCTCGACGATCCGGCCGCCGCGGTGCAGATCGACGACGGCCGCGCCGTTCGCGCAGATCGCCAGGCCGTGGCCGTGCACATGGTCGCTGACCACGCCCATCCAGCGGGCCGGGCGCCCGGTGACGAAGAACACCTGGATGCCGGCCTGCTCCGCGGCGGCCAGCGCGGCGATCGTCCGGTCGGAGACCGTCTTGTCGTCGTGCAGCAGCGTGCCGTCGAGGTCGGTGGCGATCAGCCGGGGCGCAACGGCCGTTTCGGGCGCCCGTGGTGGCGTGGCGGGGGCATCAGTCACGGGGCCATCTTCCCGTACCGCCGTGCACAGGCGTGCGGTGGGTTGCGCGCATGAGCCCCTGGCGGCCGGCCCATGGCGTGCGGGCGGCCGGTGGCGGAGCCGTCCAGGGCATCGAGCGAATCGTTCGTACCCTCCGGACGGCCGTACGCTCGGGGGTATGCGACTGAGCACCGTGATACTCCCCGTCCGCCGTTGGTCCGAAGGCGGACGGGAGGCATGGCAGCGCGCCGAGGAGCTGGGTTTCCACGCCGCGTACACCTATGACCACCTCTCGTGGCGGAGCTTCCGCGACCAGGCGTGGTTCGGCGCCCTTCCGACGCTGACCGCGGCCGCGGCCGCGACCTCCCGTATGCGGCTGGGCACCCTCGTCACCTCGCCGAACTTCCGGCACCCGGTCACCCTCGCCAAGGAACTGATCTCGCTGGACGACATCAGCGACGGCCGGATCACCCTGGGCATCGGCGCCGGCGGCAACGGCTTCGACGCCACGGCACTCGGCCAGGAGCCCTGGACGCCGCGGGAACGGGCCGACCGCTTCGCCGAGTTCGTCCCGCTGCTGGACCGGCTGCTGACCCAGGATGTCGTCTCCTACGCCGGCGACCACTACTCAGCGCACGAGGTGCGCAACATCCCCGGTTGTGTGCAGCGGCCGCGGCTGCCGTTCGCGGTGGCGGCCACCGGGCCGCGCGGGCTGAAGCTGGCCGCCCAGTACGGCCAGGCCTGGGTGACGACCGGTGATCCCAAGGTCTCCAACGGGGGCGGTACGCCGGAGGAGTCGCGTGAGGCGATCCGCGGACAGCTGGAGCGGCTGGGCAAGGCCTGCGCCGACCAGGGCCGGGACCTCGCCGACCTGCAGAAGATCATGCTGACCGGCTTCACCCCGGACCGTCCGCTGGACTCCGTGGACGCCTTCGTCGACTTCGCCGGACGCCACGCCGAGCTGGGCATCGACGAGCTCGTCCTCCACTGGCCGATCGCCGATTCGGTCTTCGAAGCCGATGCCGCGGTGTTCGAGCGGATCGCCACGGAGGGGCCGGCGCAGCTGGGCGCCCGGTAGGCGGGGCACGGTCCGGCGGTCCCCTACGGACCGCCGGTTCGTCTCGACCCCGCCGGAGCCGCCTCCGCTCCTCCTCCTCCGGAGCCGCCTCCGCCCTGGGCACCGCATGTGTCCCGCCGCCCGACGCGCCCGGCAGTCCCCTGGCCTGGGCTTTACCCCCTATATAGCCCTCAAGAGGGAGAATCGGGACAGCGGCGCAGTGTGCTGCCCGCGGCGTGCGGTGCGGGGACGGCGCGTGGGCGGTCGGCGCACTGCGCGAACTGCGGCGTTGCGGAGGAGCCATGGCACAGACCCGATTCGCCCCGGACCGCGGGCTGACCACACGCATGGTCACCACGATGTTCTTCATCGGGCTGCTGTACGTCGTGGTCGTCGGCGTGCTGGTGGTGCTGCTCAAGGGCGCCTGGGTGGTGGTGCTGGTGATCGCGGGTGCCCTGTTCGTCGCGCAGTTCTGGTTCAGTGACCGGATCGCGGCGTTCAGCATGGGCGCGCGTGAGGTCACCCCGGAGCAGGCGCCCGAACTGCACGGCGCCGTCGACCGGCTGTGTGCGCTGGCCGATATGCCCAAGCCGCGGGTCGCGATCGCCCAGTCGGATGTGCCGAACGCCTTCGCCACCGGCCGCAGCCGGAAGAACTCCCTGGTGTGTGCCACCACCGGGCTGCTCAGGCGCCTGGAGCCGGAGGAACTGGAGGGGGTACTGGCCCACGAGCTCTCGCATGTCGCGCACCGCGATGTCGCGGTGATGACCATCGCCTCCTTCCTCGGCGTACTGGCCGGGATCATCACCCGGGCCGCCCTGTGGAGCGGTATCGGCCGCAACAACCGGGACCAGAACGCGGCCATCGCCGTGCTCATCGTGACCGCCGTGAGTGTGGTCGTCTATGCGATCAGTTTCCTGCTGACCCGGCTGCTGTCCCGTTACCGCGAGCTGTCCGCCGACCGGGCCGCCGCGCTGCTGACCGGCCGTCCCTCGGCGCTGGCCGCCGCACTGACCAAGGTCACCGGCCAGATCGCAAGGATCCCGACCGAGGATCTGCGCAAGGCCCAGCCGTTCAACGCCTTCTACTTCGCCCCGGCGTTCAACAAGGAGAGCTTCAGCCGGCTGCTGTCCTCGCACCCGACGCTGGAAGAGCGGCTGGACCAACTGGCCAGGATCTCGGCGCAGCTGGGGCGGGCGTGATGAACGGCGCGGCCGGGCCGGATGTGGTGACCGGCGCAGTGGCCGGACGGGATGACCGGCGCAGTGGGGCCGGACGTATCGAGCAAGGAGTATGTCGCGCATGGGATTTCTGGACGTCATCCTCGGCCGCAGCAAACCGGTACGCCCCGATCTCGACCGGCTCTTCGCGCTGCCGTCCGCCGCGGTAACCCTTCAGGCCGCGGCCGGATTTGAACCCACCGGCCTGGGGTCGGTGTGTTTCGCGAGCGTCGAGGGCGGGACGTTCTCGCGCATCCAGGAGGAGGCCCGGTCCCTGCTGGACGGTTCGGTGGAGTTCACGCAGGACGCGTACGGCTACACCTGGCTGCTCGCACAGCATCCGCCGGAGGACGTGGCGGGCCTGGTCAACGACCTGCACGCGGTCA
The DNA here is from genome assembly GCF_053611685.1 of Streptomyces sp. NPDC054786. Taxonomy (NCBI): domain Bacteria; kingdom Bacillati; phylum Actinomycetota; class Actinomycetes; order Kitasatosporales; family Streptomycetaceae; genus Streptomyces; species Streptomyces sp. NPDC054786. The sequence continues at coordinate 207,545 of NZ_JBSHAW010000001.1, forward strand.
ATACGTCCCTGGAGGAGGCGGGTTTCGGCCCGCAGCTGCTGTGTTCGCTGGTCGGCTTCCGCGATGAGCGGCAGCGGCCGCTGGCGCTGGTCTACCTCTACAAGCGCGGCACGTTCTACCCCTTCTCCCCGAAGGAGGGCGGCGGCGAGAAGCGCGACAGCCCGCTTGAACTGGAGGTGCGGGCGATGCTCGGGGACGACCTGACGATCGAGCAGGATCTGACCCGGTGGTTCCCGGTGTGGGGGGCGCCGGGGCTCTGAGGAGGCGCTGTCGCGGGGCCGCCGGGGCGGGCTCACGGGGGCGGTGGGCTCGGGCCGGCCTGTGGGCACACGGATTTCGGCCCGGTCCTACGGTCGAGGGCTCAGCCCGGGAAGCGGAGGAACGGGGCCGGTACGCGGCTGGTGAGCCAGACCCCGTTGGCGCTGACCCGGAAGATATGGCCGGCGCGGTGCATCGCGCCTGCGTCGACGGTCAGGACCTCGGGCTTGCCGCGCCGCGCGCCGACGCGGGTCGCGGTCTCGCGGTCGGGCGAGAGATGGACGGCATGCCGCGACATCGGCCGTAGCCCCTCCTCCCGGATGGCGGCCACACTGCGGGCCACCGTGCCGTGGAAGAGATGGGCGGGTGGTACGGCCGGCGGCAGATCGAGGTCGACCCGCACCGAGTGACCCTGGTTGGCGCGGATCCGGCCGTCCTCGATGGCGTAACGCTGCTTGTCGTTGCCGGCGACCACCGCCTCCAACTCCGCCCGGGAGAAGCGGAATCCATGCCGCGCGGCCGCTGTCATGAGTTCTTCCACGGCCACCCATCCCTGGGCGTCGAGGATGATGCCGATCCGGTCCGGTTCGTGGCGCAGATGTTTCGCCAGATACTTCGAGATGCGCACGGAGCGCTGGTTTTCCATGGCTCCAGAGTGCCGCGCACGGCGGGCGACGGCACCTGAATTGTGGGCCCGGGAGGCTGCGGCAGGTGCCGGGCGGCGCTGTCGGCCGTCCGCCCCGTGGGCCTGTCGGGCGAGCGAGGGCCTCGACGGCCGTCGCCCGGCCTGTCACTCCTCTTCGGCCTGTCCGCCCTCCGTGTGCTGCGCCCTTGCGAGCGCGCTCGCCTTTCTCGCCCTTGCGCTGGTCACCTCATCGGCTGCCCAGCGGGCCCACTCCTCCTGGGTCGCCGACATCCGCAGGCCGTATTCCAGCGCGATGCGCCCGTAGACCGAAATCATTTCCTCGTCCCACTCGGCGGTCTCTTCGAGGTGCTCGAGCGTGGCGCGGGTATGCGCGGCGCGCTCGGCCTGATGCAGGAGAAATGTCTGTGCCTCGAGGGGCGTGACGATGCCGAGGAAGAAGACGCGCAGCAGGCCGTCATGGCGCTGGGGGCCGCTGGGCTCGATCTCGGTGAGCCAGTGGCGCAGCTCCGCCAGGCCGTCCTCGGTGATCGCGTATTCCTTGCGGCCGCGGGGGCCGTGGGCGGCGACCTCGACGAGGCCGGCGGTCGTGAGTTTGGTGAGCTCGCCGTACACCTGGCTCTGCGTGGCCGGCCAGACGTTCGAAAGCGTGGCGTTGAACAGCTTCATCAGGTCGTATCCGCTGGCCGGGGCTTCGGCCAGCAGGCCCAGCACGGCATGTCTCAGGCTCATGGTCAGCACTTTACCTTCCACTATTGACATGTCAAAGGTGGAGCTTCTATGTTCGACATGTCGAAGTTGGAAGGTTCCGCGAATGCGGCGACTCGTCCCGGCATTGAGGCGCACGGTCGTGCGTGAAGAGGGGGAATCATGAACTACCTGCGGAGCTTCATTCCGTGGCTGGTCTTTGCGGGGGTGTCCTCCCTCGGCTGGCAGTGGGGGGCGCTCGCGGGCCTGGTGCTGTCCGTCGCGCTGCTCATCGCCGACCGTTCCGCGGGCCTTTCGCTCGACTACCGGCTGCTGGAGTACGGCACGATCCTGTTCTTCGCCGCCCTCGCCGTGCTGGCCTTCGCCCGTCCCGACAGCGATCTCAAGATGTACGGCAGTGCTCTGTCGACGGGCTGGCTGGCGCTCATCGCCTGGGTGTCGATCGCCGTGCAGCGGCCCTTCACGATGGCGATCGCGCGACGGATGGCCCCGCCGGAGGTCTGGCACACCCCGCTGTTCCGTCGCATCAATGTCGTGCTCACGGCCGCGTGGGCGCTGTCCTTCACCCTCACCGCGATCGCCCAGACCGTCGTCTCCGCCCATGCGTGGAGCGTCATCGTCTCGATCGTCATCCAGATCGCCGGATTCGTTCTTCCCCTCCGCTTCACCGCCGCCTACCCGGAGCGGGCCCGTGCCCGCTTCATGGAGAAGTCCGGCGTGCGGGGCGATGCCCAAGGAGGCCTGGCTTCATGACCACCACACCCTCGACCACCCCGTCCGCATCACCCGCACCCGCACCGCACATGGCCGGCAACTTCGCGCCGGTGAAGGACGAGCTGACCGCCTACGACCTCCCGGTCACGGGCACGATCCCGCCCGAGCTCAGCGGCTGGTTCCTGCGGAACGGCCCCAACCCGCGGGACGCCGCCAGTCCGCACTGGTTCTTCGGCGACGGCATGGTCCACGGTCTGCGCCTGGAGGGCGGCCGGGCCGTCTCCTACCGCAACCGCTGGGTCCGTACCTCCACCTTCACCGAGGGCGAGCGCATGGTGGACGCGCAGGGCCGCCGCAATCTGGCGGCGGGCGTGGCCAACACCCATATCGTCCGGCATGCCGGACGCACCCTCGCACTGGTCGAGTCGTCGTTCCCCTATGAGATCGACTGCCGCCCCGGCCATGAGCTGGAGACCATCGGCGCCCATGACTTCGGGGGCCGGCTCACCACAGCCATGACCGCCCATCCCAAAACCTGTCCCACCACCGGCGAGCTGCATTTCTTCGGATACGGCGGCCCCACCCCGCCCCATCTCACCTACCACCGTGCCGACGCGTCAGGGGAGTTGGTGATCAGCCGCCCCATCGATGTTCCGGGGCACACGATGATGCACGACTTCCATCTGACCGCCCGCCACGTCATCTTCATGGACCTCCCAGTGGTCGCCGATCGCAACCGCCCCGGCATGCCGTTCCGCTGGGACCCGGAGTACGGCGCCCGGCTCGGGGTGCTGCGGCGTGACGACCCCTACGGCGAGGTCCGCTGGCTGCCCATCGACCCCTGCTATGTCTTCCACGCCCTGAACGCTCACGACGACGGTGACCAGCGGATCGTTCTGTATGTGTCCCGCTACGCCGAATACGGCGGCATGACCCCGCCCTACCTCTGGCGCTGGACCATCGACCTCGCGACGGGCACGGTCACCGAGGAACAACTCGACGACCGTTTCTGCGAGTTCCCCAGGGTGGATGACCGGCTCGCCGGGCTGCCGGCCCGCTTCGGGCATGCCACCACCGGCGAGCTGCCGGGCAGCGGTCCGATACCCGGCGCCCTGCTCCGCTATGACCTGCAGACCGGTGCGGTCGTCCGGCATGACTTCGGCCCGGGGCGCACTCCGGCCGAGGCCGTCTTCGCCCCGGCGGACGACCGCCCCGGAGGGCCGGGCTGGCTGATCACCTATGTCTACGACGCCTCCACGGACACCAGCGATCTCGTCGTGCTCGACGCGGAGGACATATCCGCCGACCCGGTCGCCACGGTCCATCTCCCGCAGCGAGTGCCGTACGGCTTCCATGGCAACTGGCTCCCGGATCCGGCCGGCTGAAGCCCTGAAGGGCGCGGTGGGGGGACCGCGCACCGCCTGATCCTTGACAACTCAAGACGGTGTACGGCGGGAGGCGGGCGGGCTCCCGATGGGGCGGCACGGGCTCGCGGCCGGAGCCCGTGCCGCAGGCGGAGCAGGGTCCGTCCCGGCCCCGGGAAGAACTCGGCGTGGATATCGGCGTCAGGGCGGTCGTCGGGCCAGGTGTGCCATCCGGGCGAACGACGGGACTTTGGCGTCGGGCCCTAGATGTGCCGTCCGGGCACGTTGCCCGCCTGGTGCTCGGTGTCGGTGTCGGCCGCTTCGCCCGCCGGCGCGTTCCGGCTTCCGCCCGACGCCAGGGCGTCCATGGTGCGGGCCTGTACCTCCCGGTGTGCGGCGGCGGCGATGAAGGCGGCCGTGTTCTCCGCGCCCACCAGAGCCCGTACGGCCTGTACGGCCGCGGCGGGGAGCAGCACGGTTTCCGGCACCGCACCCGGGCCGGTCGCGGTACGGGGGTCCGTGACCGGCCCGGGGGCGGCTGTCGGGGCGGCCGCCGGGACGACCGGCGGAGGCCCGGGAGCGGCCCGTGGACCGGGCACGCCTCCGGCTCCCGCCTCGGCTCTTGGCCCGGCTCCCGCCTCGGTGGGCGTCCCGGCAGGCGCCCGCTCGGCGCGGTCCGCCGCCACCGACGCCGGGCCCTCCGCTCCCCCGGGCCCGTGCGCCTCTGCCGGTAGTGCCTCGCTGAGGTGATGGCGCAGATACCGGGTGGCCAGGGTGCGCATGGCGCGGGCGAGTTCGGCGTCAATGGTCTGCTGGGCCAGGGGGCGCAGCCGGCGGACAAGCGCGGCGGCTTCCGCGGCCTCTGCCTCGGTGGGCGGGTGGTCCAGGAAGGGCTGGAAGACATGCTCGGTGGTGAAGTCCAGGAAGCGGGAGGCGATGTGCTCGACCTGGCCCCGCACCTCCCGCAGATGACCCGAGATCGCCCGGAGCGGGACACCGGCGGAGTGCAGTTCGGCGGCGACGGCGAGTTCCTGCGGGCTGGGGACCAGGAACTCGTCGCCCTCGCCGGGGATCCTTTCCAGGACGCCCAGTGCGACGGCCTCGGCGATCGCTTCCTCGTCGGAGGTGCCCCCGAAGGCGGCGTCCAGGTCCTGGCGGCTGATGCGGGAGGACTCCTCGTCGGTCCACGGCCCGTCGATCTCGGCGACCAGGCCCAGGACCCCGCCGAGGTCGAGGCCCGCGTCCCAGGCCCCGAGGAGTTCCTTGATGCTGGCCAGGGTGTAGCCGCGGTCCAGGAGATCGGCGATCTGGCGCAGCCGGGCCAGATGGGTGTCGCCGTAGACATTGGCCCGGCCCCGGCGTTGTGGGCGGGGGAGCAACCCGCGGTCCTGATAGGCGCGGATCGTGCGGACCGTGGCGCCGCTGAGGTGCGCCAGGTCCTCGATGCGGTATTCGGCCGTCGGCGGCTGCTCGGTCACTTGAGGTGCTCCTTACGAGAGGCCGCGCGCTACGAGAGGGCCGCGCGGTCCACCGCGCCCGCCGCGGCCCGTGCGGCCGGGGAGGGCGTCGGATGGACGGCGGCCGTGCGCGACGGCCCTTCCTGCGAGGGATGGTACGACCGCCGCAGACACCGCGGATTCGCCGCTCCCGGCGCACATCGGGTGGGCAGCAGCGGCGGATACCGGCCGGGTGCCCGGACGGGCCCGGGGCAGCGGATACGGGCGGGCGTCGGGCGCTACAGCCGCGGCTCGAAGCGGGCCAGGGCGCGCAGCGCGCGTGGGGTGAAGCGGGACATCAGACGGGCGCCGCGTGCTTCGGGGGTGACCGGCACCACCGCCTGGTTGCGGACCACCGCACGCAGAATGGCGTCGGCGACCTTCTCCGGCGGGTAGTTGCGCAGCCCGTACATCCGCGCGGCCTTGGCCTGGCGGCGCTTCTCCTCGTCGGCCGAGACGCCGGTGAAGCGGGCCGTGGCGGTGATGCCGGTGTTGACCAGCCCCGGGCAGATGGCCGAGACGCCGATGCCCTGACCGGCCAGTTCGGCCCGCAGACACTCGCTGAGCATCAGAACGGCCGCCTTGGACGTGCTGTAGGCGGGCAGCACCCTCGACGGCTGGAAGGCGGCGGCCGAGGCGATGTTGACGATATGGCCGCCCTGCCCGCGGTCTGCCATCCGCCTGCCGAAGATCCGGCAGCCATGGATGACGCCCCACAGGTTGACGTCCAGCACCTTCTTCCAGTCCTCGGCGCTGGTCTGCAGGAAGGAGCCGGACAGGCCGATGCCGGCGTTGTTCACCAGGACGTCGACGGTGCCGTACTCGGCGTCGACCGTGTCGGCGAGCTTCTCCATCGCCGCCTCGTCCGAGACGTCGACGACCTCCGCCCAGGCCCCCGGTGCACCGATCAGCCGGGACATCTCGGCGGTCCGTGCCGCGCCCTCGGCGTCCCGGTCGACGGCGATGATCCGCGCGCCGGCCTCGGCAAAGGCGAACGCCGTCGCCCGGCCGATGCCGCCGGCCGCACCGGTCACCAGCACCAGCTGACCACCGAACCGGTCGGCGTGCGGGCCGGACGCCACGACCTGCTTTGCCGGATCCCCCTCTTCCTTGGCGGTGACGAACTCGCCGATCCAGGAGACGAGTTGATCGGGGCGGGTGCGCGGTACCCAGTGCTTGGCCGGGAGGGTGCGGCGTACCAGCTGGGGCGCCCACTGCTCCAGATCGTCGTACAGCCGCTGGGAGAGGAAAGCGTCGCCGGTCGGGGTGATGAGCTGGACCGGGCAGTGGGCGTAGGCGTCGGTGCGCGGGCGGCGGAGCCGGGGAAGAACATTGTCGCGGTAGAGCCAGGCGCCGTGGGCCGCATCGGTCGGCAGTGAAGCGGTCGGGTAGTCACCGTCCGGTACCTTCTCCACCCGCTGCAGGATCTGCGGCCAGCGCTTGCCGAGCGGGCCCTTCCACGCCAGCTCGGGCAGTACGGGCGTGTGCAGCAGGTAGACGTACCAGGACTTGGCGCTCTGGTTGAGGAGCTGGGCGGCGCGCCGGGGTGTGGGGCGCGCCAGGCGCTTCTTGATCCAGTGGCCGAAGTGGTCCAGGGAGGGACCCGACATGGACGTGAAGGAGGCGATCCGGCCCTCCGTATGCCGCACCGTGGCGAACTCCCAGGCCTGCACCGAGCCCCAGTCGTGGCCGACCAGATGGACCGGCCGGCCGGGGCTGACGGCGTCGGCGACGGCCAGGAAGTCGTCGGTCAGTTTCTCCAGGGTGAAGCCGCCGCGCAGCGGCTGCGGAGCGGTGGACCGGCCGCAGCCCCGGACGTCGTAGAGCACCACATGAAACCGGTCGGCCAGGCCGCGGGCGACCTCGGACCACACCTCTTTGCTGTCCGGATAGCCGTGCACCAGCATCACCGTGGGCCGTGCCGGATCTCCCAGCTCGGCGACGCACAGCTCGATGCCACCGGTTCGCACCCAGCGCTCCCGCGCCCCGTCGAGCCCCGCACCGTGTGCGGCCCCGGGCTGCTGCGCCCGCCCCGGTTGCCGGTGCCGATCCGCTCCCCGCCCACGTCCCTTTCCCTGCACGGGCCCCTGTCCGGGCTCCTGTGCACGTCCCTGCCGATGTCCCTTGCCCCGGCCACGTCCCGTGTTCACGCTGCCTTCTCCTCCTGCCAGCGCCGCACATGCGGCAGATCGTCGTCCAGCCAAAAGGCGCTTTCCTGCGGGTCCTTGGAGTCCGTGACGACCAGGATCTCCTCGAACTTCGCGCCCGTTCCCCGGAACCCGAGGTGGGGTTCGACCGCCCACAGTCCCGGCTGCGGCGGGTGGTCGGAGAAGGTGTAGGGGCTCCACAGCGGGGACCAGCCGTCACGGTGGCCGTGCAGCGCATCGGAGGCGAGGCCCTTGAGCGACTGGATGCCGAACCCGAAGAGGGTGGGGGACCAGCGGCGCTGTCCGACCCGGTCGACCTTGTGCGCGATGACGCCGAAGGGGTAGGCGCGATGCCGGTTGGCGTAGCCCTGCCGCACCATGAGCCGGTCGACGTCCTCGTAGATCTCCCGCAGCGGGCGCCGCTCGCGCACCTCCCGCAGGATCAGCTCCCGGTGCACTTCGAGGTCGGCGAGCAGCCGGTCGTGCACGGGGTTGAGCCCGAGGCAGCCGGAGTAGCCGATGTCGGCCGTGAAGCCCTGGTGAACCGGTGCCATGTCGAGGATGAAGGCCATCCCCGGTTCCAGCTCGCGGTGGGTCGGGAAGAACTGCAGCGGTATGCGGAAGTTGGCGAAGGCGGTGCGGTCGCCGAACCAGGCGAAGGGCAGATGGAACCAGTCCCGCACCCCCCGCTCGCGCAGCCACTCGCGCTGCATCCGGGCCGCCGCCCGCTCCGTGACCCCGGGCTTGAGCTGGGCGGCCACCGCTTCCGCGCAGGCGTAGGCGAGCCGCTGGACCTCTCTGAACCCCCTTAGCTCGGCGTCGAGTTCTCCGGCTCCTGGTGAGGTCGCTGAGGTGACTGAGGCCATCGCCAACCGTCCGTCCGTGAGCGGTGCATCGCGGTACGTGCCCGTAACTTGACACTGATGAATGTGACAATGACCGGCGGCTGCGTCAAGAGGGTCGTCAGCTGCGCACCGCGACCCCGACGCCATGGCCGCCCGGAGCAGGAGACCCCTACGGGCGCGTAATACCGCAGGGGGAGACACATCCCATCGTCTGGTCTGACGACCGGTGTGGCGGGCGCCACTACCGTCGATGCCGTGACTGTGATCGTGACCGAAAGCCTGAGCAAGCGGTTCCCGCGGGTGACCGCTCTGGACCGGCTCTCCCTTGACATCGCCCCCGGCGTAACGGGCCTGGTGGGTGCCAACGGTGCCGGCAAGTCCACCCTGATCAAGATCCTTCTCGGACTGGCCCCGGCCACCGAAGGGACGGCGCATGTCCTCGGCCTGGATGTGACCAAGGACGGCGGCACCATCCGTGAGCGGGTCGGCTACATGCCCGAGCACGACTGCCTGCCGCCGGACGTCTCGGCCACCGAATTCGTGGTGCACATGGCCCGGATGTCCGGTCTGTCGCCGGCCGCCGCCCGTGAGCGCACCGCGGACACCCTGCGCCACGTCGGTCTCTACGAGGAGCGCTATCGACCCATCGGCGGCTATTCGACGGGCATGAAGCAGCGGGTGAAGCTGGCCCAGGCGCTGGTCCACGACCCGCAGCTGGTGTTCCTCGACGAGCCCACCAACGGCCTCGACCCGGCCGGGCGGGACGAGATGCTCGGCCTGATCCGGCGCGTTCACACCGACTTCGGGATCTCCGTCCTGGTGACCTCCCACCTCCTCGGTGAGCTGGAGCGGACCTGTGACCATGTCGTCGTCATCGACGGCGGCGCACTGCTGCGTTCCTCCTCGACCGATGAGTTCACGCAGGCCACGGCCTCGCTGGCGATCGAGGTCACGGACACCGACGCCCATCCGGACGGCACCGGAACCCTGCGTGCGGCCCTGGCCGCTGCCGGAGCCACGGTGACCACCGGCGCCGCCGGCTCGGAGAGCCTCGCCTCCGCCGGGCGCCTCCTGTACGTCGAGGCGGCCGGGGAGGAGACCTACGACCTGGTGCGGGACACCGTTGCCGGGCTCGGGCTCGGCCTGATCCGGATGGAACAGCGCCGGCACCGGATCGCCGAGGTCTTCCGCGACGCGGACGCGGCGCATGCCACCCCCGCCACCGCAGGCGCCCCGAGCGCCCCGTATGCCACCCAGGACGGAGGCGCCCACGATGTCGCCTGAGCCCACGACGTCCGCGTCCGCGACGTCCGCATCCGCCGCGCCGGGCGGCGCCTATATCCACAACATCGGCTACCGCCACTACGACGGCCCCCGCCTGGGCCGCGCCTACGCCCGCCGGTCGCTCTTCTCGCAGAGCCTGCGCGGCGCCTACGGTCTGGGCCGTTCGGCCAAGAGCAAGGTGCTGCCGATGCTGCTCTTCGCGGTGATGTGCCTGCCCGCCGCGATCATGGTCGCGGTGGCGGTCTTCACCAAGGCCAGCAGCCTCCCGGTGAGCTACTCCCGCTACGCCGTCTACCTCCAGGCCGTCATCGGCCTCTATCTGGCCGCCCAGGCCCCGCAGTCGGTCTCACGGGATCTGCGCTTCAAGTCCATCCCGCTGTACTTCTCCCGCCCCATCGAGCGGGGCGACTATGTGGTCTCGAAGTTCGCGGCGATGGCCAGTGCCCTGTTCATCCTCACCGGCGCCCCGCTGCTGGTCCTCTACGTGGGAGCGCTGCTGGCGAAGCTGGACTTCGTCGACCAGACCAAGGGGCTGGCACAGGGACTGGTCTCCGTGGTGCTGCTCTCGCTGCTGTTCGCCGGGATTGGCCTGGTCGTCTCCGCGGTCACGCCACGCCGGGGCTTCGGTGTCGCCGCCGTGATCGCCGTACTCACCATTCCGTACGGTGCGGTGAGCGCCGTCCAGGGGATCGCCTTCGTCCAGGGCAACGAGGACGCGGTCGGCTGGCTGGGGCTGTTCTCCCCCATCACGCTGATCGACGGAGTGCAGTCGACGTTCCTCGGCGGCACCAGCTCCTTCCCCAACGGACTGGCGCCGTCGACCGGTGCCGGCTTCGTCTATCTCCTCGTCACGCTGGGCGTCATCGCCGGCTGCTATGCCCTGCTGATGCGCCGCTACCGGAAGGCCGGACTGTGACCGCGCCCCGCCGCAGGCTCCCGCCGGACGGCACCCCCGGCCCGACCACCACCCTCCTAAGGAATGGGCTGCGCCCATGAGCACTCTCACCATCGACCATGTCTCGCGCTGGTTCGGCAATGTCGTCGCCGTCAACGACATCACGATGACCATCGGTCCCGGCGTGACCGGCCTGCTCGGCCCGAACGGTGCCGGCAAGTCCACCCTCATCAACATGATGGGCGGCTTCCTCGCGCCCTCCAACGGTTCCGTCACCCTCGACGGGACAACGATCTGGCGCAACGCCGGAATCTACCGCCACATCGGCATCGTCCCCGAGCGCGAGGCGATGTACGACTTCCTCACCGGGCGCGAATTCGTCGTCGCCAACGCGGAGTTGCACGGCCTCGGCCGGGCGGAGGCGGCCAGGGCGCTGGCCACCGTCGAGATGGAGTACGCCCAGGACCGCAAGATTTCGACGTACAGCAAGGGCATGCGGCAGCGCGTGAAGATGGCTTCCGCGCTGGTCCACGAACCGTCCGTGCTGCTGCTCGACGAGCCGTTCAACGGCATGGACCCCCGTCAGCGGATGCAGCTGATGGAGCTGCTGCGGCGGATGGGCGACCAGGGCCGTACGGTCCTGTTCTCCTCCCACATCCTCGAAGAGGTCGAGCAACTCGCCGCACATATCGAGGTGGTGGTGGCCGGACGGCATGCCGCGTCCGGTGACTTCCGCAAGATCCGCCGGCTGATGACGGACCGCCCGCACCGCTATCTGGTCCGGTCCGACAACGACCGGGCGCTGGCCGGTGCACTGATCGCCGACCCCTCGACGGCCGGCATCGAGGTGGACCTCGCCGAAGGCGCGCTGCGCATCCAGGCGGTCGACTTCGGCCGCTTCACCGAACTCCTGCCGCGGGTCGCCCGCGACCACGGCATCCGCCTTCTGACGGTCTCGCCCTCCGACGAGTCGCTGGAATCCGTCTTCTCCTACCTCGTAGCGGCCTGAGGCCTGAAAGGAGCCCTGACGCATGTCCACGACCACTCCGACGGCCCCGCCCGCGACCCCTGGCGCGCCCAAGGCCTCGCTGTACCACCCGACCGTCGCCCGGCTCACCTACCGCGCCCTGCTCGGCCGGCGCCGGGCCCTGATCCTCTTCGCGCTGCCCGCCCTGCTGGTGGTGCTCGCGGTGGCCGTCCGGGTGCTGGCCGGCGCCGACGATTCCACCGCCGGCGGCATCCTGGGCGGCTTCGCGCTGGGCACGATGGTGCCGCTGATCGGTGTCATCGCCGGTACGGGCGCGATCGGCACGGAGATCGACGACGGCTCGGTCGTCTATCTCCTCGCCAAGCCGGTGTCCCGGCCGACGATCATCTTCACCAAACTCCTGGTCGCGATAGGCGTCACGGTCGCCTTCTCCGCCCTTCCCGTCCTGCTCGCCGGCTTCCTCCTCAACGGCAACAGCCAGCAGATGGCCGTGGGATACGCCCTGGCGGCGGCCATCGCGTCGGTCGCCTACAGCGCCCTCTTCCTCCTCTTCGGCACGATCACCCGGCACGCCGTGGTGTTCGGCCTGGTCTACGCCCTGGTCTGGGAGGCGCTGGTGGGCACCCTCGTCCCGGGCGCGAAGACGCTCAGCATCCAGCAGTGGGCGCTGGCGGTCGGCCAGAAGGCGGCCGCGGAGGGCGCGATCACCTCCGATGTCCAGCTGCCCCTCGCGATCAGCCTGTTGGTGGCCCTGACGGCCGCCGCCACCTGGTATGCCGCCCGCCGTCTGAAGGCGCTCACCCTGGCCGGTGAGGAGTAGGGCCTGCCCGACGGGTTATGGCGGGGGTGAGGGGCCACGGGGCAGCGGCCAGGCGTCGGGGCCCCTAAGCCCCGCCACCGCCGCTCCCGGCGCTCTGCTGCCGGCCGTTGAACTCCCGGACGTTCCGCAGATGTTCCTGGTAGTCGGCGGTGAAGCGGGTGTCGCCCGGTTTGACGGTGACGAAGTAGAGCCAGTCGCCCGCGGGCGGCGCACCGGCCGCCTTCAGCGCGTCCGCCCCGGGATTGTCGATCGGCGTCGGCGGCAGGCCCTGGTACCGGTAGGTGTTGAACGGGCTCTTGTTCCTGGTGTCGGCATGGCTGGTGTTGAGGGTGCTGCGGCCGAGCGCGTAGTTGATCGTCGAATCCATCTGCAGCGGCATGTGGTGCGCAAGCCGGTTGTCGATGACCCGGGCGACCTTGCCCATATCGGCCGGGCGGTCCGCCTCGGCCTGCACGATGCTGGCGATGACGACCGTCCGGTAGGAGGCGATGCCGTCGGCGGCGAGCCGCTGGTGGGCGGTTTTGACCATGTAGGTGAGCAGCGACGCCGGGGTGGTGTCCGAGTCGATGGGATAGGTCGCCGGGAAGAGGTAGCCCTCAGGGTTGCCCTTCGCCTCGTCCGGCAGCGCCAGATGCGCGCTCTTGGCGGCCTTCGCGGTGGAGCCGGCGGGCCGGTGCAGGGCCTTGTCGGCGGCGGCGTAGACCTGCGAGGCCCGCTGCCCCTCCGGGACGGTCAGCGTCTGCCCGGGCCGCAGCCCGCGCAGCACACGCGGCAGCAGCAGAACGGCAAGGACGACCAGGACACACAGCACCGCTACCAGAATGAGCCGGCCGGTGCGGGAGAACCGCGGTCCTGGCCGGCGAACGGTGCGCTCAACATCGCTCATAGGGGCACGGTAGGCGAGAGGGAAGGGGCGCGTGGCGACTGCTCCCCGGATCGTTGCCGATGACGGAGATCATTCACCAGCTCGCCATGCACCGGCCACGCGCGACGAGGTCACGCGCCACGGGCCACGCGCCACGCGCGACGAGCCACGGCGAGGGCCCGCCGGGCGCCACCCCGCGCAAGGCGGGGAAGCGGCGGGCCCTCCCGGTCTCACAGCCCGATGTCCCGCTCCTGGATGTCCGCGAGGGATTCGCGCCGTACCAGAAGGCGGGCATGCCCTCCGGTGACGGCGATGACCGGCGGCCGGCCGACGAGGTTGTAGCCGGAGGCCATCGAGAGGTGGTACGCGCCGGCGACAGGGACGGCCAGCAGATCGCCGGGACGGATGTCGCCGGGCAGCGGGACGTCGGCGGCGAGCACATCGCCGGCCTCGCAGTGCCGCCCGACGACGGTGACCGGTTCCGGTGCGGCGGACGGGCGGCGGCCGATCAGCCGCGGCGCATAGCGCACCCCGTACAGCGCGGGCCGCGGGTTGTCGCTCATCCCGCCGTCCACGGCCACGAAGGTGTGCGCACCGGTCCGTTTGACGGACAGCACCCGGTAGAGGACGACACCGGCCGGGCCCGCGATGGCGCGGCCGGGTTCGACGGCGAGCCGTGGCACCGGCAGCCCGGCCGCCGCGCAGCCGCGGGCCAGTTCGGCGCGGATCCTGTCCCCGAGGGAGGCGAGGTCGAGCGTGGGCTCGCCGGGGCGGTAGGCGATGCCGTGGCCGCCCCCGAGATCCAGCTCGGGCAGGGTGATGCCGTGCTGCTCGTGGACCCGGGCCAGCAGACCGATCAGCCGGCGTACGGCCGACAGATAGGGCTTGACGGTGGTGATCTGGGAGCCCAAGTGGCAGTGCAGGCCGACCAGTTCGAGACGTGACTGGCTGAGCACCCGCGCGATGGCGTGCTGTGCGGAGCCGTCGGCGATCGACAGCCCGAACTTCTGGTCGTCGGTCCCGGTACGGATCTTGGGGTGACCGCCGGCGGCGATGCCCGGCACGACCCGGACCAGCACCTTCTGCCGGCCGCTCGCCGGGACCGCGGCGGCCAGCCGGGCGATCTCCGAGGTGCTGTCGATGACGATCCGGCCGACGCCGAGCCGTAGCGCGGCCCGCAGGTCGGCCGGGCTCTTGGCGTTGCCGTGCAGCACCATCCGCTCGGGCGGGAAGCCGGTGGTGACGGCCAGCTCCAGCTCGCCGGCGGAGCAGACGTCCAGGCCGAGCCCCTCCTCCCGCACCCAGTGCACCATGGCGCGGCACAGGAACGCCTTGGCGGCGTAGAAGACGTCGGTGCCGGGGAAGGCCCGCAGGTAGGCGCGGCAGCGATGGCGCACCTCGTCCTCGTCCAGGACGTAGGCGGGGGTGCCGAAGCGGTCGGCGACCTCGGTGAGCGGGACGCCGCCCACGGCGAGGTCGTCCTGGCCGAGCGGCGCCGCCGACCCGGGCCAGACGGACAGCGGCTCGCGGCCGGACAGGGGCTCGTCGGCGGACGGCGGCGGGGTGGCGGTCGGCGGCGCGGTCGCCAGGGCGGTGGCCGGCGACGGAGCACCGATCCTGCCGGTGGTGCGGGGCAGTGTGCTGTGGCTCATGGTGATGGCCCCTCCCTCAGCCGGCCCGTAGGTGCTGACCACGGGGAATGCCGGGGGCGAACCGTGGATCGACGGTCAGGACCCTCGCTCCGACGGGTTCGGCCAGCGCACGCAGCGCGGGCTCGGAGAGCCTGACCCAGGACTGGTCGCTGCCGAGGGCCGCGGCCAGCCGCCGGGGTGAGGTGAAGCCGACGGCGGTACGGCCGCCCAGCGGAGTGCGGAACAGGCGGGCCGTACAGCCCGCGGGGCCCGACCGGACAGGGACGAAGAGAAGCCCGGCCGGGACACGTTCGGCAGGCTCGGGATCTTCCGCGTACAGAAGGTGGGACACGGCGTTGCTCCTCGAACAGAACCTCGGCCCCGGACCGGTGGGAAACGCGTACGCCGGGGCTCGGCCCTGACGCTATTCCCGGGGAACGGGGCACTCGGCCTGCTCCTGACGCGTCATTGACGGGTTGTGGACGCTACTTGACGCGATGCTGCTGCCCGGTGGCGGATTGTGCGACGGCGGTGACGCCGGGGCGCGGTCACCGCGGCGGGGCAGGCCCCGGTCCGTCCGGCAAGGACGAGCCCCGGCCGTCCGCCGCCGTGTCCCGCGTCCGCCGCCGTGTCCCGCGTCCCCCGCCGTGCCCCGAGCCCGTCGCCGTCCCCCACGCCCCGCGTCCCCCGATCTGTCCACCTCCGTGGCAGGCCCTGCTTGACCTTGACACTGTGGAAAGGACTCCACTGGAAGGCGTCATGTTCACCATCGGAGATTTCGCCCAGTACGGCCGTGTGTCGGCCCGCATGCTGCGCCATTACGACGCGATCGGGCTGCTGCGCCCGGCCCGCACCGACCCCGTCAGCGGCTACCGCTTCTACGAGGCGGCCCAGCTCGCCCGGCTCAACCGCATCATCGCCCTCAAGGACCTCGGATTCAGCCTCCAGCAGGTGGGGGCGATCCTGGCCGACGAGGTGAGCGTGCCGGAGCTGCGCGGCATGCTGCGGCTGCGGCGGGCGGAGCTGGCGGCGGCGCTGACGGCGGCGGGTACGCGGCTGGCGCAGGTCGAGGCGAGGCTCCGGACCATCGAGAGCGAGGGACGCATGTCTGCCGACGACGTGGTGGTCAAGCGCACCGACACGGTATTGCTCGCGGAGCTGAGCGGGATCGCCGCCGGCTACGGGCCCGAGGACATCGGGCCGGTCATCCAGCCGCTGTACGGCGAACTGTGCCGACGGCTGGAGGCGGCCGGGGTGACCCCGGCGGGGCCGGGGCTGGCGTACTACGAGGACGCACCGGAGACACCGGAGACACCGGCAGCAAAGACGGGCGAGGGGAGCGAACCCGCCGGAGCGGGCAGGGAGCCCACCGGAGCGGGCGAGGCGCTCGCGGCCGGGAAGGAAGGAGACGGACGCGCGGACGGGAACCGAGGACACAGACACGCGAAGGCGCACGCGAACGGAGACGACGGACCCGCGGACGGCGGAAAGGCGGCCGCCGGCAGTGAGGCCATCGTCGTCCACGCGGGGATGGTGATCACCCATGAGGCGCTGGCCAAGGCGGGTGTCACGAGCGACGGCACATCCGGCCGCTCCGGCACCCCTTCCGCCGCACCCACCCCCACCGGCCTCGGCTTCGACATCGTCACCCTTCCTGCCCTCGAATGCGCCGCCACGGTGGTGCACCGCGGCCCGATGAGCCGGATTCTGCCGACGGCCCAGAACCTTGCGCACTGGATCGACGCCAACGGCTACCGCTCCGCCGGGTACGCCCGTGAGCTGTACCTGGAGTGCCCGCCGGACCAGGAGAAATGGGTCACCGAGATCCAGGAGCCGGTGGTCAGGGCCTGAAGCTCTCCGTACCGCCGCCCAGGCACGCGGTGACCGTCTCCGCGAACGCCACCGCCGCCGGGCTCAGCGCCTCCCACTGGCGTACCGCCCAGCCGGTGGCCAGTGGGGGCAGCGCGGCGATCGGGACCAGCCGAAGTGCCGGGTGGGCGGAGGCGTGCAGGCCCGGCAGTTGGGGGACGACGGCATGGCCGACGCCGAGTTCGGCCAGCAGCAGGGCGGTGTCCCAGTCGGCGACGCTGGTGGTGCTCGGCGGCGGCACGGGGCCGGCTTCCCGGTGGCTGAGGTGACCGTCGAGGCGCATACGGGAAGTGGAGTTCTCCGGCAGCCGGATGTGCCGGATACCGGCCAGCTCCTCGGGCTCGATCCGCTTCCGGCCGGCGAGCGGGTCATCGGCGCGTACGGCGAGCACCCAGGGCAGCCGGACCACCGGATACTGCTCGATGCCGGGTACCGACGGGCCGATGGTGATCCAGCCCAGCTCGGAGCTTCCGTCCGCGACGGCCTCGAAGCAGCGGCGGCTGGAACTCTCGGTCCGGAACTCCAGGTTGACGTGCGGATGGTGGGCGCGGAAGGTGACCACCGCGTCGGACATGAAGTGCCGGACGGTCGTGGCGCCGGTGGCCACCCGGACCGTGCCGCCGTCGCCCGCGCGCAGATCGGCCAGCCGGCGCAGCGCCAGATCCAGCCCGCCGATGCCGTTCGCCGCCGCACGGTGCAGGATCCGGCCCGCCTGGGTCGGCGCCACACCGCGCGGCCGGCGTTCCAACAGCCCACTGCCCGTCTCCCGTTCGAGGCGCTTGATGCGCTGGCTCACGGCCGACTGGGTGCAGCCGAGATCGCGGGCGACGGCACTGAGACTGCCCGCCTCGCACACGGCCACGAAGACGCGCAGATCGTCGAGGGTCACCCGCGTACGGTAGCCCTCAACCCAAGCTCCTGCTAAGGGATGTGAAAGGAAGTCAGAGGATTGACTTGGGTGTGGTGCGCGGCGAACATCGGCACAGGGCCCAGGGCGGCAACCCGGAACCCCATACGGCCGTACGGTTCCGGGTGCCGACCCGCACAGGGGCTGACTCCACCCCGTTACGCCCCCGCCCGCGCACCCTCCCGCACCGGAGTGGCCGCCGCCCCCTCCGCCGAGCCGCCGGCCGGACCGCCGCCGCCCTCCCCGCGCCGTACGACCGCAAGGACCAGCAGCCCGCCCGCCAGGGCCACCACCCCGGAGATCAGCATGATGTCCGTCAGCCCGGAGACGTAGGCGGACCCGATGGCCGCAGGGGAGGCGCCGGGCCGTACACCGCCGCGCAGCGCGGTGGCGAAGACGGTGCCGAGGACCGCGATGCCCAGGGCGTAGCCCAACTGCCGGAAGGTGTTCACGGCGCCGCTCGCCATGCCCGCCCGCTGCGGTGGCGCCGCGCCGAGCGCAGCGGAGACCAGCACCGGCATCGCCATCCCGATGCCCAGACCGCTCACCGCGAGCCCGGGGGCCGGCGCCGCCCAGCCGGAGTCGTCGTCCAGCAGCGCGCACGACAGCAGCGCCCCGGCACCCACCAGCAACAGGCCGATTCCCACCGGGAGTTGGGGTGCCATCCGCTGCAGCTGCCGGCCGCCCAGCGCACCGACCAGCAGGGACATCAGCGCCATCGGCGTCACCGCGAGACCGCCCTGCACCGGGCTCAGGCCGACGATGTTCTGCAGCCACAGCCCCACGAACGTCAGATACGGGAACGCCGCGGCCTGCAGCAGCAGCGCCGCCGCCATCAGCGCCGCGAACGACGGCCGGCGCAGCAGCCCCAGGTCGAGCAGCGGCCGGCGCACCCGCCGCTCGACGGCGACGAACACCAGCAGCGCCAGCGCCGCGCCGCCGAGCGAGGCGAGCGTCCCGTAGTCCGTCCAGCCCTGCTCACCGCCGCGGATCAGCCCGTACGTCAGCGCGCCCGCGCACCCGGTGAAGGACGCGGCGCCCGGCCAGTCGATACGGGCGACGGGGGTTTCCCCGGCCGAGTCCGTTCGGGGGTGGGGGAGGTCGCCGTGCGACTCCCGGACCCGGCGCAGGGTGATCCACACCGCGACGGCGACCAGCGGCAGATTGACCAGGAAGATCGCCCGCCAGTCCACGTACTCGGTGAGCAGGCCGCCCAGTACGGGGCCGATCGCGGCCGCGGCGCCGCTGGTACCGCCCCAGACGCCGAACGCCACACCACGGTCGCGGCCCTGGTACGCGGCCATCAGCAGCGGGGTGTTGGTGGCGAACATCGCCGCCGCGCCCACGCCCTGGACGGCGCGGGCGGCGACCAGGACGCCCGCGTCCGGGGCCAGACCGCAGGCCAGCGAGGCGAGCGCGAACAGCGCCAGCCCCGCCACGTACAGCCGGCGCCGTCCGAAGAGGTCGGCGGCCGAGCCCGCCACCATCAGCAGCGCGGCGAGCGCCAGTGCGTAGATGTCCATCACCCACTGGAGCGAGGTGAAGGAGGCGCCCAGGCCGTCGGCTATCCGGGGCAGCGCGGTGTTCACGATCGTCACATCGACCAGCAGCAGGAAGTTGCCGAGGGTGATGGCGACCAGCGGCCACCACTTCCCGGCCCGTCTGCCCGCCGGGCCCTCGTCCTCTCTCCTGCCCGGCCGCCCGTCCGCGCCCGCCGCCCGGCCGCCGCCCGGGGTCCCCCGCTCGGGTGCGTTCCCCATGATCATTCCTCCGCTCGTGTCGCCGGGGCGGCCCCGTGCGGCGCCGCACCCGTAGTGCCGACGCCACCGTGCGGCCCGCGCCGCCCGTTCTCCCAGCCACTGCGCTCCCGGCGGCGCAATCCGACACGCGCTAGCCTCGAATGGTGAAAACCGACGGGAAGCCCGACGGGACGGTCCAGGGAGGCGCCACCGGCCGGCCCCTCGGTGGCCCCATCGGCTTCGATGCCCTCGACCGCCGGCTCGTGCATGCGCTCCAGCTGGACGGCCGGGCGCCGTTCAGCCGGATCGCAGCCGTGCTCGGCGTCTCCGACCAGACCGTCGCCCGGCGCTACACCCGGCACCGCACCACCGGCGCGCTCAAGGTGCTGGGGCTCGCCGATGCGCAGGCGCTGGGGGAAATCACCTGGATGGTGCGGGTCCAGTGCACACCGGACGCCGCCGTCTCCGTCGCCGAGGCGCTGGCCCGCCGCTCGGACACGTCCTGGGTGAGTCTGATGTCCGGCGGCACCGAGATCGCCGCGGTCTGCCGCGCCCCGAGCAGCGACCACAGTGATGCGCTGCTGCTGCAGAAGCTGCCGCGTACCCCGAGCGTCGTCGGCGTGACCGCGCACTGCCTGCTGCATGAGTTCTTCGGCGGTCCGCGGGGCCTGATCAGCAAGTCCGGGGCGCTCACCGACGCTCAGATCGCCGAGCTGAGTCCGCAGCCGTCGAACCCGCCCGCGGCCCCGGTGACGCTCACCGACGCCGACCGCCGGCTCTTCGACGCGCTCGGCCGGGACGGCCGGACGCCGCTGGGCGAGCTCGCCGCCGTCACCGGCTGGTCGCCCAGCACCGTCCGCCGCCGGCTCGCGGAGCTGCGTGCGGACGGTGTCCTGTACTACGACGTCGACTACGACCTGCGGCAGTTCGGGTACGGCGTGATGGTCGCCCTCTGGCTGTCCGTCGCGCCCGCCGAACTCGCCGCCGCCGGCGAGGCGTTGGCGGCACACCCGGAGGTCGCCTTCGCCTGCGCCACCACCGGACCGCACAACCTCTTCGCGTCCGTGCTGTGCCCGAGCGTCGGCGCGCTCTACACCTACCTCACGACCCGGGTCGCGGCGCTGCCCGGTATACGGGCGATGGAGAGCGCACCCCGCATCCGGCACCTCAAGGGGCCGGGACCGCTGGTCACCACGTCCCCAGCCGGCTCCGGACGCCGCCGGTGAGCCCGCTGATGGAGCCGCCGCGCGGCGGCCGTCGTCCGCGCCCCGGCAACCCCCTGACCTGGGTGAAGGACTGGGTACACCGCAGTCCCGGCACCCATATCTGGCTGCTGGTCATCGGCGTCACCAGCCTGGTCATCGCTTCCGCGTCCGAGGGGCTGGGACAGTTCCTCGTCCACCGCACCAGCAGCAATATCCACGAGCTGAACGAGCATCCGCTGCCGTCGCTGCTCATCAGCGGTTTCTGGATCGAACGCCCCTCGTCCTTCCTGCTCTACGTGGCGATGTTCGAGCTGGTGCATGCCAACGTGGAGCGCTGGATGGGCAGCGCGCGCTGGCTGCTGACCGTCGGCGGTGCGCATATCGCCGCCACCCTCGCCAGCCAGGAGCTCGTCCTGCTGGCCATCGAGGGCCACCGGCTGCCGCGTTCGATGACTCATGTCGTGGACATCGGGGTCTCGTACGGCCTGGCGGCGGCCGCCGGTGTGCTGACGTACCGGCTGCGGCCGCCCTGGCGCTACGGCTATCTCGCCGGGGTGCTGGTCTTCTTCGCCATCCCGCTGCTGGCCGGCGCCTCCTTCACCGACTTCGGCCATGCCATCGCGCTGACCATGGGCTTTGCGGCCTGGCCGCTGATCCCGGCGGCGGCCTCCGGGGAGCTGCCGGAGCACGATGCGGGCCAGGAGCCCGCCGGGGGGCCGGCGGCGCGGCAGAACTACGGCGGTCAGCCCGCTGCACCGGTCGCAGCGCCACCCCCGGAGCCGGAGGGCCGTCAGGAGAGGTAGAGCCGCTCCAGCACCACCGCGATACCGTCCTCCTCGTTGGAGGCGGTGAGTTCGTCCGCGACGGCCTTCAGCTCGTCATGGGCATTGGCCATCGCCACACCACGCGCGGACCAGGCGAACATCGGGATGTCGTTGGGCATGTCGCCGAAGGCCAGGGTCTCCTTGGCGGTGACGCCCAGCCGGCGCGCGGCCAGCGACAGCCCGGTGGCCTTCGACAGGCCCAGCGGCAGCAGTTCGACGATGTCCTGGCCGGCCACCGTCACGCCCACCAGATCCCCGGCGACCTGACGCGCGGCCAGCGCCAGCGCATCGTCGTCCAGGGTCGGATGCTGGATGTAGACCTTGTTGAGCGGGGCCGCCCACAGCTCGCCGGGGTCGTCCATCGTGACGTTCGGCAGCGGGCCTTCCTGGACGCGGTAGCCGGGGCCGACCAGTACCTCGCCCTCCAGACCGTCCCGGCTCGCCGCCAGACGCAGCGGGCCGACCTCCGCCTCGATCTTGGACAGCGCGAGACCGGCCAGCTGCCGGTCCAGCGTCACCGACGTCAGCAGCCGGTGCTCACCGGCGTGGTAGACCTGACCGCCCTGACCGCACACCGCAAGGCCCTTGTAGTCCAGGGCGTCGAGGATGTGCCGGGTCCAGGGCACGGCCCGGCCGGTGACGACGATATGCGCCGCGCCCGCCGCGGTGGCCGCGGCGAGCGCCCCGCGGGTGCGAGCGGAGACGGTCTCGTCGGGGCGCAGCAGCGTCCCGTCGAGATCCGTCGCGATGAGCTTGTAGGGGGGCGGAGCGGAGGAGCTCACTTGGCGACGGGCTCCAGGATCTCCCGGCCGCCCAGGTAGGGGCGGAGCACCTCGGGGACGCGCACGGAGCCGTCCGCCTGCTGGTGGTTCTCGAAGATCGCCACGATCGTGCGCGGTACGGCGCAGAGCGTGCCGTTCAGGGTCGCCAGCGGCTGGACCCGCTGCTTGCCGTCGACGGTCTCGCGCATCCGGACCGAGAGCCGCCGGGCCTGGAACTCGTCGCAGTTCGAGGCCGAGGTCAGTTCGCGGTACTTGCCCTGGGTGGGGATCCAGGCCTCGCAGTCGAACTTGCGGGAGGCCGAGGAGCCGAGGTCACCGGTGGCGACATCGATGACCTGGAACGGCAGCTCCAGGCCGGTCAGCCACTGCTTCTCCCAGTCCAGCAGCCGCTGGTGCTCGGCCTGGGCGTCCCCCGGCGCGACGTAGGAGAACATCTCCACCTTGTCGAACTGGTGGACCCGGAAGATGCCGCGGGTGTCCTTGCCGTAGGTGCCGGCCTCGCGGCGGAAGCACGGCGAGAAACCGGCGTAGCGCAGCGGCAGCTTGGCGCCGTCCAGGATCTCGTCCATGTGGTACGCGGCGAGCGGGACCTCGGAGGTGCCGACCAGGTAGTAGTCGTCCTTCTCCAGGTGGTAGACGTTCTCCGCGGCCTGACCGAGGAAGCCGGTGCCCTCCATGGCGCGCGGGCGCACCAGGGCGGGGGTCAGCATCGGCGTGAAACCGGCCGCGGTGGCCTGCGCGATGGCGGCGTTGACCAGGGCGAGCTCCAGCAGCGCGCCGACGCCCGTCAGGTAGTAGAAGCGGGAGCCGGACACCTTGGCGCCGCGCTCGACGTCGATCGCGCCGAGCAGCTCGCCGATCTCCAGGTGGTCCTTGGGCTCGAAGCCCTCGGCGGCGAAGTCACGGATCGTGCCGTGCGTCTCCAGGACGGTGAAGTCCTCCTCGCCGCCCACGGGCACGTCGGGGTGGACGAGGTTGCCGAGCTTCCGCAGCAGCGCTTGCGTCTCCTCCTTGGCCTCGTCCTGTGCGGCGTCGGCGGCCTTGACGGCGGCGGACAGCTCACCGGCCTTCTTCAGCAGCACGGCCTTCTCGTCGCCGGAGGCCTTGGGGATGAGCTTGCCGAGCGCCTTCTGCTCGGCACGCAGCTCATCGAAGCGGACGCTGGACGACCTGCGCCGTTCGTCGGCGGAGAGAAGCGCGTCGACGAGTGCGACGTCCTCTCCACGGGCGCGCTGGGACGCGCGCACACGGTCGGGGTCCTCACGGAGCAGGCGAAGGTCAATCACCCCACCAGGCTACCGGGCCCCGTCCCGCGCCTCGACGCGATATTCCCCGGCATGTCATTTTGCCCGTTTTGGGCTATTTATTCCCTTAGGGGAGGGGGAGGGGAAACGGATGGGTAATTCGCCTGCATTCCGTGCTGCCGGGTGGTCGGGAGCGAGTCCTTGCCGCGCCCTGCGGGAGCCTTTGCGGTGTCCGGCGGAGTCCTTCGCGGCGTCCGTCACGAGATCTTCGTAGTGTCCGCGATGGGGCTTTCGCGGTCTCCGTGCCGGGTGATCCACGGTGTGGACAACGGGAGTTGGGCGGGCGTCGGAAGGGGGTGCGGACCCCTGGTTTTCCCCCAGGATCCCCTGGTTGTCCACAGGGGCAGAGGGTTTCGGGATTCTTATCCACAGGCTGTGTGTGAGATCTGTGGAAGTCGGAGCTGATCATTCCGCTCCCGAAATGCTCGGCTATGGATTCCCTGTCCAAACCCCGTTCACGCACTCTTTCGTGTGGGATTGCCTCGCTCTAAAGGATTGATCACGTGAATTGGGCTGACGATGCCCGACGTGGGGTGCTGTGGAGGGGTGTGCGGTCAGTAGGGCGATATGTCGACTCTGTCCGACTCTCATGTCGACTTACCCACAGGTCGAGAACCGAGCCTGTGGATAACTTTGTGGATAACCCACAACCCTTCCAAAGTCGCAGGTCGTGCTGTTCCGCAGGGCTCGCCGACCGGGCCGCGGAGCATGCGTATCCGGCTCAGCCCCGCCCGTCCATGCAGCGCGCCAGCCAGTCCGACGCCTCGGTGAACGCCGCGTCGGTCATCTCCCGCCGCACACTCGGCGACACCTCGTCCGCCCGCGGATAGGAGCCGAGGAACCGCACCTCGCGGCAGACCCGCCTGAGGCCCATCAGCACCTCGCTGACCCGGCGGTCGGTGAGGTGCCCCTCGCAGTCCACGGAGAAGCAGTAACGGCCGATGCCCTCGCCGGTCGGCCGGGACTCGATCCGCATCATGTTCACCCCGCGCACCGCGTACTCCTGCAGCAGTTCGAGCAGCGCACCGGGGTGGTCCTCGGCCAGCCACAGCACGACCGAGGTCTTGTCGGCGCCGGTGGGCGCCGCGGGCCGGGCCGGGCGGCCCACCAGCACGAAGCGGGTGGCCGCGTTCTGCGCGTCATGGATGTCGGTGACCAGCGGCTCCAGGCCGTAGGTCGCCGCCGCGAACTCGCCCGCGAAGGCGCCGTCGTAGCGGCCCTCCTGCACCAGCCGCGCGCCATCGGCGTTCGAGGCCGCCGACTCCCATACGGCCTCCGGGAGATGGGCCGCCAGCCACTTGCGCACCTGCGGCTGGGCGACCGGGTGCCCGGTCACCGTCTTCACATCGCTGAGCGCCGTACCGGGGCGGGCGAGCAGCGCGAAGGCGATCGGCAGCAGCACCTCGCGGTAGATCATCAGCGGCTCGCCGGAGGCCAGTTCGTCGAGGGTGGTGGTCACCCCGCCCTCGACGGAGTTCTCGATCGGCACCAGCGCCGCGGCGGCCTCACCGGCGCGCACCGCGTCCAGGGCCGCCGGCACCGACACCATCGGCACCAGCTCGCGGGTCGCCGCCTCGGGAAGGCTGCGCAGCGCGGCCTCCGTGAACGTGCCCGCGGGGCCGAGATAGGTATAGCGGCTGGCCGACATGGATAAGGACTCCCTCGCGTAACTGCGGGGGCACCCCGCCGATCTTCTCCCTGTCCTGCCACGATACCCAGCCCTGCGGAGACCGGGCGGGACTTCCCTGGAGGGCCGGTTCCGGGGCCGCCTGCACGGGGGCCGTCTCGCGGAGAGCGGGGTCCCGGAGAGCGGGGTCCCCGGAGGGCGGCCCACCGGAGGCCGGTTCCGGCCTGCCGGGTTCCTCAGCCCTCCAGCAGCGGGCGGCCCACGTAGTCGCCCGGCTCGGCGGCCGGGGGCACCGCGAACAGTCCGCTCGCCTCGTGCCGCAGGAACCGCGACAGCGCGTCCCCGCGGTCCAGCTTCCGCTGGACCTGGGTGAACGCGCGCAGCGGGTCGGCCTGCCAGCAGACGAAGAGCAGCCCGGCGTCCGGGGCGCCGTCCTCCCGGAACCCGTCGTGGAAGGAGAACGGGCGGCGCAGCATCGCCGCGCCCTGGTTCGACTCCGGCGCCGCGATCCGCGCGTGCGCATTGGCCGGGATGACCGGCAGCCCGTCGGAGCCGCTCGCTTCCAGCCGCATCGGGGTGGTCTCGGAGCCGCCGGTCAGCGGCGCCCCGTTGTCCTTGCGGCGCCCGATGACCTTCTCCTGTTCGTGCCGTGAACGCTTCTCCCAGTCGTCCAGCAGCATCCGGATCCGGCGGACGACGGCGTACGAGCCGCCGCGCATCCAGGCCTGGTCGGCGTCCCGGCCCACGAAGATCCGCTCGTCGAAGTCCTTGTCCGACGGCTTGGGGTTGTTGGTGCCGTCGATCTGGCCCATCAGATTGCGTGCGGTCATCGGGTGCGCGGTGGCACCGGGTGTGCGGTTGAAGCCGTTCATCTGCCAGCGCAGCCGCGCCGCACCGGCCGCGTCCTTCTGCAGCGCGCGCAGCGCATGGAAGGCGACCAGCGCATCATCGGCGCCGATCTGTATCCACAGGTCGCCGTTGCTGCGCCGGGGATCCAGCGCGTCGGCGGAGAAGTCGGGCAGCGGGTCGAGCTGTACGGGACGCCGCTTCGTCAGGCCCGTACGGCCGAAGAAGCTGTGCCCGAAGCCGAAGGTGACGGTCAGCGAGGACGGGCCCGCGTCGAGCGCGACCCCGGTGTCGGCGTCCGGGGTCCGCCCGGCCATCAGCTCCGCGGCCGTCCGCGACCAGCGGCGCAGCAGCGCGGCGGCGGCCTTGCGGTCCGCGTCCGGTGCCAGGTCGAAGGCGACGAGATGCCCCGTGGCCTGCAACGGGGTGGTGATCCCGGCCTGGTGCCCGGCGTGCGCCGCCCGGAACGGGACCTCGGTCGAGCCGATGGTGGTCACGGCCTGGGCGGCTGCGTCCTGCGGCTGCGCCGCGGAGACCCCGATGGCGCCACCGGCCCCGCCGACGACCAGCCCGGCCGCGCCCGCCGCGCCGACGGTGCCGAGCAGCCGGCGCCGGGAGAACTCCAGGGCGGCGGAGCTGTCGGTTCCGGACGCCGGGGCGGCGGCCGGAGCGGGCACGCCCGCCGCGCTGCCGGGCCCGGCGGACTGTGCGCCCAGGGCCTTCTTCCCGGGTGCCTTCTTGCTGGACGTCTGCTTGCTCATCAGCCGATCTTCACGTTCTTGATCTCGGTCACCTGGTCGATGTCGGAGGTCCGTACGAGCAGCGACAGCTGCCACTGCCCGCGGACCGGCAGCTGGACCCCGTCCGCGCGCCAGTGGCCCTTGCCGACGTGCTTCGGTACGACCGGCAGCGGTCCGATCTTCTTGGCCTTCTGGGTGAAGGAGACCTTCACCTCGGGGACGTCGACGGCCTTGCCCGACGGGTCCGAGATCCGCAGCCGCAGCGCGTTGGCGCTGCCGCTGCGCCCCGGGTCGAGGTCGAGGCGGGCGGTGCCCTTGCCGCCCGCGCCGCCGGTGTCGAACGGGATGCTCAGCACCTGCGGCTGGTTGGCCGCGGTGGACTGCCCGCCCGAGGTGGCCTTGACCGCCTCTTCGGTACGGGCCGGTTCGGTGGCGGTCAGCACCGTGGTCACCACGAGCAGCACGACGGCGACCGACGCCTCGGCCAGCACGGACCGGCGCAGCCCCAGCCGCTCCGGATCGGCATCGCGCCGCCGCTTGGTACGGGCGGAACGCAACGCGGCCTGCTGGCGGGCGAGTTGGGCGCTGCGGGCGGGGTCGGGGGTTTCGTCCGGGGTCTCGTTGGAGGGTTCGTCAGGGGCGGGGGCACCGTCGGCGGCGAGGCGGCTGTCATCGGCGGGGGATCCGTTGCCGGCCGGGCCGCCGTCGTGAGTGGGGGCCTCGTGGGGAGCCGAAGCCGAAGCCGAAGCCGGAGCAGGAGCCGAAGCCGGAGCCGGAGCGGTTACGGCGTCGGCCCTGGCCGCGGCGCCGACGACCGCCTTCTCGGCCTCCCTGTCCTTCTCGGTCTCCCCTTCCGTGGGGACCTCAGATTCCTGGACCTCGGCCGTCCGGACCTCAGCCGCCTGGACCTCGGCCGCCCGGACCTCAGATTCCTGAACCTCGGCCGTCCGGACCTCCGCTGCCGGGATCTCGGCCGCCCGCGCCTCCGTCAGCCGTCCCGTCCACCGCCGCGACACCCAGGCGATCCCGACGAGCACCACGACCAGGCCCACCTTGAGCAGCAGCAGCCACCCGTACGTGGTGTCGGTCAGCGCACGCCAGCTGCCGACCTGCCGCCAGGACTGGTAGGTGCCGGTGGCCACCAGCACCAGCACGGAGCCGAACGCGATCCGCGAGAAGCGGCGTACGGCGGTCCGCTCGACGGGTGGCCCCCAGTACAGCGAGACGACCAGCGCCGCCAGCCCGCCGAGCCAGGTGGCGACCGCGAGCAGATGCAGCACATCGACCGGCATCGCGACGGCGGGCTGCAGACCGGTCGAGGCGTGTTCGGCCAGCGCCCAGGTCGCGGCGAGCCCGGCGGCGACGATCACACCACCGAAGGCGAGCCCGAAGGTGAGGTCCTTGCGCTGCCTGGCGTTGTCGGCGGTTTCCGCGTCGTGCTCCGCGGCCTCCGCGGCCTTCTGCCCGGCGGCGTCCGCATCCGGCTCCTCGGCGTTCTCGGCGTCCACGGCTCCGTCGCCCGCGTCGCCCGTCTCGCCGGGCACCCCCTTCTCCGCCGGCTGTCCGCCCTGCGCCGGTGCCTCCGCCGGCTCCTGCAGCCGTGCATACGTCCCGAAGAGCACCGCCACGAACAGCGCCGCGGCGGCGAGCAGCAGCAGCCGGGAGATCAGCGCCGCGCCCGGCTTCGTGACCAGGACCTGCTGGAGACCGCCGAGGTCGAAGACGTCGGCGAGATCGCCGGACCCGGTGTACGGGGTGCGCAGCAGCAGCATCGCGACGGTGGTGCCGGCCAGCAGCGCCCACCCCTGGACGACCAGCCGCTGCACGGACCCTACGAGGGCCGCGGCCGGCCGGCAGGCCAGCACGAAGGCCGCGCCGCCGACGAGCAGCACGAACCCGGTGTAGGCGAGGTAGCGGGCGACGCCGTAGAGCGCGCCGACCAGACCGCCGCCGGCCTGCTGTTGGAGTACCGGGGCGGTGGTCTTGGAGGGCGCTCCGACCGAGAAGGTGAAGGCGCCGGAGACGGGGTGGCTGTCGGCGGAGACCGCCTGCCAGGCGACGGTGTACGTACCGTCGTGCAGCCCCGGCGGCAGCCCCGTGCCGTATTTGACGATGCTGTCGCTGCACAGGTTGCGCAGCTTGCCGCGGTCCACCCGTTTGCCCTGCGGATCGAGCACCCGGATCGAGTTGTCGCCCAGGGCGACGCCCTCGGAGAAGGTGAGCGTCACCTGCTCGGGGGCGCGGTCCACCACCGAACCCTGCGCGGGGGTACTCCCGGTCAGCGCGGCATGCGCCGAGGCCGGGGCGGCGCCGCCGAGCCCGCCGAGCAGCGCGCCGGCCAGCGCCACCGCGACGACCAGCAGGCGCAGCACGGCGGACCGTCGCGGTCCGAGCCCGGTGGTGACCATAGTGATCGCTCCCCTTACTCCCGTTGTTCTGTACGGCCTGTGCGGTCTTTCGGTCCCCTGTTACTTCTTCGGCGCGTAGGTGACGGCCTTGACCGGGACCGTCACCTTGATCGGCTTGGCGGAGGCGAAGTGCAGCTCGATGCTCACCTTGTCGCCCTCGGCCGGCTTGTTCTTCAGGCCCATGAACATCAGGTGGTTGCCGCCGCGGCTCAGCCGGAGCTCGCCGCCCGCGGGTATCGCCAGCGAGTTGACCTGCTCCATCTTGGTGCCGACCGTCTTGTGGATCGTGATGTCCTTGGACAGGTCACTGGTGACCGAGGTCAGCTTGTCGGCGGTGCCGCCGCTGTTCTTGACGGTGAAGTACGCGCCGGCCATGTTCTGGTCGACCGGCTGCGGCATGTACGGGTCGGCGACCTTGAGCTGCGGGGCGCTGTCGGCGCCGCCGCAGCCCGCCAGCGCGAGACCAGCGGTGAGGGTGACGGCGGCGGCGAGGGTGGTGCGGCGGTTCACGGGTTCTGCCCCTTGACGATCTTCGGAAGTGCCTTGGTGTAGTTGTCGGAGGTCGCTTCCTGCATGCCCATCCAGTGGACCTTGTCGTCCTTGGGGGAGCTCAGCAGAACCTGTGCGCCGTGGGTGGAGACGACATCGCCGTTCTTCTTCTTGACCGGCTTCTCGATCCCGATGTTCACGCTGCGGGCGCCGGCCTGGATGGTGTCGAACTTGCCGGTCAGGCCGGTGAAGTCCTTGTCGATGCCGCCGAGCCACTTCTTGAGCGCGGCCGGGGTGTCACGCTCCGGGTCGGAGGTGACGAAGACGACCCGCAGATCCTTCTGTTCGGCCCGGGGCAGCTGCTTCACCGCGACCGCGATGTTGGCCATGGTCAGCGGGCAGACGTCCGGGCAGTTGGTGTAGCCGAAGTAGATCAGCGTCGGGTGGCCCTTGGTCTTCTCCAGCAGGTCGTACTTCTTGCCGTCGGAGTCGGTCAGGACGAGGTCCGGCTTCTCCATCGGGCTGTCGAGCGTGACGATCGGCTTGGCGGCGGTACCGCCGGAGACCTCGGCGGCGGGCTTGCCGTCGTCGCTGTCGCAGGCGGTCAGGCTGAAAGCCGCGGCCGCCGCGAGGGCGGACGCGAGCAGGGTCCTTCTGTGCATTGCAGATAAATCCCGTGTCGTGGAATCCCGTTTGTGCGGGAATGGGGTGGGTGGGCCGGCGCGGGTCGGGCGCCGGCCCAGCCGGTGATCAGGCGCTGCGGCGCCGGCCGGCGAACACGCCGAAGCCGACTCCGATGATGCCGACGACGATGCCGATGGCGCCCAGGATGCGCGCCGTGTTGTCACTTCCGGACGCGTCCGAGGTGGCAGCCGTGGTCTTCATGCCGGCCGAGGCGCCGCTCTTGTCGTCGGCGCCGGCGGCGCCGTGGCCGTCCTCTTCGGCCGCGGCCAGCTTGAGGACCGGCGCCGGGTTCTCCGGCTCCGGGGCGCCCTCCTTCGTCGGCTCGATCCAGCGCACGACTTCCTTGTTGTCGTACGTCTGGAGAGCCTTGAAGACGAGCTGGTCGGTGTCCTTGGGCAGCTGTCCGACGGAGAGCGGGAACTGCTGGAACTGGCCGGGCTCCACGCCCTTGCCGTCGGCGGTCCAAGTGATCTTCGAGGGCGCCTCGTTGATCTTCTCGCCCTCCATCTCGATCGGCTTGGCGAGCTTGGTCTTGGTGACCGAGATCTTCCACCCGGGCACCGGCTGCGGCATCACGGACGCCAGCGGGTGGTCCGTCGGCAGCGTGACCTCCAGCTTCACCGTCGAGGCGTCGTCCTTCTCATTGGGCACCTTGAAGTTGACGGTCGCATAGCCGCCCTTGGCCGCCGTGCCCGTGGGCTGCACGCTCACGTGCGCGAAGGCCGGGCCGGCGAGCAGCAGCACACTGCCGGCCGCGGCGGCGCCCACGAGCGGCAGCCGCCGTGCGAGCCGGCGCGGGTGTGACGCGTCCGACTGCTGCTGCGACATCTTCGCCATCTTCGAATTCTTCGACATCGAAATGCACTCCACAGGGAGGAGAAAGGTGCTGGTGACGGTTGGGTGGCGCGCGTGCGACGACGGCGCGTGAGCCCGTACCCGTCCTGTGGGAGCGTGCTTCGCGTCGTCAGGCCGCGAGGGCCAGGGACGGGGGCCCTCGCCTGACAACACTGTGGTGGAGTGCGAGGTTCTGCGGGCCGGGTTTGTCATCCCCGTACGAAACGGGGGCGCGCAGCGCATCATCGTGCGCCGTTCCGAGGCCCGTGAGCAGGGCACCGACGAGGGCGAGCGCCCCGCGCACCGCGCCGACCAGTGCCTGCAGCGCGATCTCGTACGCCGCCGGAGCCGACAGCCGGGCCAGCCGCCACAGGGCCGCCTCGCCCCGCCGCAGCAGCCAGCCGACGGCGAGCGCGGCCAGCAGATGCCCCAGCAGCATGGGCAGCGACGACAGCGGTCCGTGCATCATCGCGGCGCCGGCGGTGGTTGCGCCACCGGCCGTTCCGGACCCTGCCGGAGGGGCCATCCCGGCGGCGGAGGCCGTATCGAAGCCACCCGAACCGAGAATCCGGCGCGCCTCCGCGAGGCCTACCCGGCCGGTGCCGAGCCCGCATGTCAGATGCCGGGCAATGAAGATCGTCGCCCGGTCCGAAAGCCCGCCGTCGCCGTCGCCGGTGCCGGCGCCGCGCGCCATGGCGGGCATCGGGAGCTGGCCCCAGGCGAACAGTGCATGCAGGGTGAGCTGCCCCACGGCAAGACCCGCGGCGATCCCCGGCAGCGAGCGCTCCCGCCCGGCCAGCGGTGCCGCGACCGCGAACACCGCGGCAGCCGCAACACCCAGCGTCCACAACGGGATGGTGGCGCACGAGGCGGCGATGTGCCCGCCCGCGGACAACACAACACAGACCGCGGTGAAGACCGCGGCCCTCAACAGCCGGAGATCGGCGGCTGCGCGCGCTGTGGAGGCGGGCGGTGGAGTCATGGCCGCGCCATCATCCCACTGGTCGGAGGCGCCGCCTACGGCAGGTCGGCGCCGAGGGGCGCCATGCCGGGTGTCCAGGGAGGCCGACGGGGCGCGCGGCAGCGCAGGGGCGGCGCTTCGCCTACACCGATGCGCTGGCTCTTCGCATCCGCCGAATGAGCGGTATCACGTCCCGGACATGCTTACGGACCTTGCGGCGCGGCAATAGGTATCGATATGTCGAGCCGCGGCCAGGAGGCTGGAGCGATGAGCATCTGGTGGTCACTCCATTTGCGGCGTGAGGCTGCGAGCGTGCCGCTGGCCCGTCGTCTGCTGCTGGGCACGATGGAGACGGCGGGCGTCGATCCGGACATCTGTTACGACCTTGCGGTGGCCCTCTCCGAAGCCTGCGCGAACGCCGTCGAGCACGGCGGCGACGCCGCCACCGAGGACTACCGCGTCACGGCCTTCATCGACGGCGACACCTGCCGCATCGAAGTCACCGACTCGGGCCCCGGGTTCCGCCACTGCCCCGCACCCCCCGCCCCACCGCATACCGCCGCGGACCGCGCCCTCCCGCCGGCCCCCGTGCCCACCCCCGCGCAGGCTCCCGCCTTTGCGGAGGACGGCCGGGGGCTCTTTCTGATCGAGGCCCTCACCGACCACGTCCGCTACCGCAACCGCACGGGCCGCCCCGGCGCGGTCGTGAGCTTCGACAAGATCCTCAAGTGGCGCGAGGGGGCGGCGCTTCCGATGGCGTCGTGACCGGTCCGGCGCGGGCGCCGGACACGGCCTGGGCGGACGCCACCCAGCGCAAGCATGGCCGGGAAAGACGGCCGACACGGGCCACGGCATCGCTCACCGGGACACGTCCGGACCGCCGGGCCCTATGACCGCCGGGCCCCATGACCGCCAGGAGTCTCCATGGGCACGGATGCCCGCGTACGCGATCGCAGGGCGCAGCGCTGGTCCGCGCTGCTGGCCCTGACGGCCGCGGCCGCAGCGGCTCTGGTCCTGCTGGTGTTCGCGGGGCTCAGAAGCGTCATCCTCCTGGGCGTGGGGCTGGCCGGACTCGCCGTCGCCGCGGCGGGCGCCTGGTGCGCGCTGACGCGGCGCGGACTCACCAGGGTTCTTGCGGGCACGCTGGCCGCCGCGGCCCCGGTCACCGTGCTCCTGCTCTACGCCTGGGCCGGTCTGTTGTGGGTGGTACTCCTCTCGTTCGCCCTGTGGGCACTGGCGGTCTCCGCCGGCGGAGCCGCGCTCCGCAGGGACACCCGGCCGGACCGCACACCCGAAGTCCGGGCTGCTCCGCCCGAGCGCCCCTTCCTCCTCATGAATCCCCGCTCAGGGGGCGGGAAGGTGGGCACCTTCCACTTGAAGGAAAGGGCGGAGCAACGCGGTGCGGTCGTGCACCTGCTGGACACCGCCCACCATGAGGATGTGGTCGCGCTCGCGCGCAGCGCCGTGAACGAGGGCGCCGACCTCCTCGGCGTCGCCGGTGGGGACGGCACACAGGCCATGGTGGCCGGCGTGGCGGCGGAACACGGCATCCCGTTCATGGTGATCTCGGCCGGCACCCGCAACCACTTCGCACTCGACCTCGGCCTGGACCGGGACGATCCGTCGAGCTGCCTCGACGCCCTGACGGACGGGGTCGAACTCCGCGTCGACCTCGGCTTCATCAACGGGCGGGCCTTCGTCAACAACGCGTCCTTCGGGACGTACGCGGCTGTCGTACAGAGCCCCGACTACCGCAACGACAAGGTGCGGACCATCCTGGAGATGCTTCCGGACCTGCTGACGCACCAGCGCGGCCCGCGACTGGTCGTGCGTGCCGCGGGCACGGCCATCGACGCGCCCCAGGCGGTCCTCGTCAGCAACAACCCCTACCGCATGGGCGACCCGGCCGGATTGGGACGACGGGAAGTCCTGGATTCGGGCGTCCTCGGGGTCCTGGGCATCAAGGTCGACAACGCGGCGCAGGCGGCCGGAATCCTGCGGGGCAGGTACGGGCCGGGCCTCACCGCACTGACCGTCGAGGAGGTCGTCGTCGACGCCGACGAGCCCGAGATCCAGGTCGGCGTCGACGGCGAGGCCCTCACCCTGCCGACCCCCGTCCGCTGCTGGATCCGGCCCCGGGTCCTCCGCGTCCGCGTGCCGCTGCACCGCCCGGGCGTGCCGCAGTCGAAGCCCCCGATGAACTGGCGGCGGCTGCGAAGGCTCGCACTGGCGAGGGAACACCCCGCGGCAGGCAGCGGCGCCACTTAAAGGCTGTCCCGCAATCCCTGGCGGGCGCACGACGACAGCTACGGCACCTCGCCGCCGCGCTCCGGGCCCCTTGCGGAGGACCCGCCCGAGAGCCACGAGGCCCGGATAAGAGCCGGCTGTGCGTGGAATGTGCGTGGAATGTGCGGCGGGGGAATTGTGCCGGTTGCTCATCGCTTTCTGAGAAAACCTCATGCGGTATTCATTGAACCCTCAGCGGTTTTGACCCTTCCTTGGCTTTGTGGCCGGTAATTTTTTCTTCGTCAGGCAGTCGCGGATCAGAAATCCGCGGCACACACGAAGATCGAGGAGAACCTCATGTCTTTCAAGAAGATTGCGCCGCTGCCCAAGCCCAAGAAGAAGCCGCTGCCGAAGCCCCCGAAGGGCCACGGGCACGGGCACTGCCACAAGCCCGCCCGGAAGCCGCTGCCGGGGCACGGCGAGCGCTGACCGGGCAAGCAGTAGGGGCTGCCGCTCCTGAGTGACCGGGGCGGCGCGAGGGCCGACGGCCGTGGGGGTCGTCGGCCCTCTCTCTTTGTGCGCATAACGAATTTCCCGCAGCGGCTTTGCACGACCCTGCTGTGAAAACCATATGCGCCGCCTTGGCAGGGCATATGAATGCGGCAAAGGGAGGGTTAATTCGGGGTTGTGGTGACCGTGGCGGCCATTTTCCCGCCGA
The DNA here is from genome assembly GCF_053611685.1 of Streptomyces sp. NPDC054786. Classification (NCBI taxonomy): domain Bacteria; kingdom Bacillati; phylum Actinomycetota; class Actinomycetes; order Kitasatosporales; family Streptomycetaceae; genus Streptomyces; species Streptomyces sp. NPDC054786. The sequence continues at coordinate 242,366 of NZ_JBSHAW010000001.1, forward strand.
GCGGGCGGGGAGGTTTCCGGACCGGTCGGCGGATTCGGTATTCCTGCCTCGGCATCGGAAAGACCGGAGCGGCAGTAAGGACCGGAGCGGCTGGAGGTGCTGGGAGTAATGGGAGGACTGAAAGGCATGGAGGAAGCGGTGGTGAAGGCGTTGGCGGCGGCAGGGGATCGGGTGGCGGCGGACAAGGTGGCGCGGCACATGGGGGCGCGCACCCTGGTCGCGGGCGTGGGAGGGGGCGGCCGTGGGCCTGCGGGAGAGTGACTTCGCGACGATGCGGTTGCGGCGGGTCCCCGCCGAGGCCGGGGTGGTGCCCGGACTCGTACGGGGGCGGCACCGGCGCCACGGCACGGATGCCTACGGCGAGGACGACGGCCACGGAGTGTCCCGGACCCCCACCACGGGCGCCACCTCAGCCATCCCCGTCACCACACCCACCACACCCACCACCACACCCGCCATCCCGGCCCGCACCGCATTCCGTCGCTTCTGGCCGATGAGCAAGGGGCTGCGCGGCCAACTGGTGCTCATCTGCCTCTGTGTCATCGTCGCCGCGCTCGCCGAGACCGCCGCGATCCTGCTCTTCAGCGACCTCACCGACCATGCCCTGCAGCGCGGCTCGCTCGACGCGTTCTGGGCGCCGGCCGCACAGTGGCTCGGGGTGGCCGTGGCCGGCGCGGCCGTCGGCTATGCCGGCAACTCGCTCGCCGTTTGGGTCTCGGAACGGTTCGTGATGCGGCTGCGCGCACAGGTCTTCGACCACGTCCAGCGGATGCCGCCGCACTTCTTCCAGCGGCACCGCCAGGGCGATCTGGTCGCCCGGCTCACCGGCGATGTCGAGGCCATCGAGCAGATGGTGGTCTCCGGCGCGGTCGGCGCGGTCTCCTCGGCGTTCAGCGCGGTCTTCTACGCCGTCGCCGCCCTCTGGCTGCGCTGGGACCTGGCGGTGGCCACCTTCGTCCTCGCGCCGCTGTTCTGGCTGGCCGCCCGGCGTTTCTCCGGCCGTATCAGGACCGCGTCGCGCCAGGAGCGGGTGGCCGACGGCGCCATCACCTCCGTCGTCGAGGAGTCGCTCGGCAATGTCGTCCTCACCCAGGCATACGGCCGGGAGGGGGCGGAGCGGGCGCGGCTGGACCGTGAGGCCCGCGCCTGGTTCACCGCCTCGGTCCGCGGCGCCCGGCTGAGCGAGCTGTACGAGCGGCTGGTCGAGGTCATCGAGACGGTGTGTGTGCTGAGTGTGATCGGGCTCGGTGCCTGGGAGATCTCCGCGGGCCGGATGACGCTCGGTCAACTGCTGGCGTTCGCCGCGTTCCTGGGCTATCTGTATCCGCCGGTCCGGGATCTGGGCCAGCTCGGCCTCACGGTCACCGCGGCGACGGCGGGGGCCGAGCGGCTCATCGAGATACTGGACGCGCGCCCGTCGGTGGGAGATCCGGCGCCAGGGCCGACGGCGCCGGTCTCGCCCCCACTGCACCCGGCCCCGTCGCCGGCGGACACAGTGCCCCTCCCCGCGCAGCCGCCACCGGGCGCCGCACCGCCGGCGCCGGGCGCCGCACCGCTGCCACCGGGCGCCATGCCGCCGCCATCCGGCACCATGCCGCCGCCCCCGCAACTCACCATCCCCACAGCCCCGCTACGGCCCGCCCAGGGGGCCCCGGGCACCGTGCAGTTCCACGACGTCGGCTTCCGCTACCCCGGTGCGGATGCGGTGGCCGGGCCGGCCCTGTCCCGGATGGCGTTCACCGCCCGTCCGGGAGAGCTGCTGCTCGTCACCGGACCCAGTGGCGCGGGCAAGTCCACCGTCGCCAAGCTGCTGTTGCGCTTCTACGACCCGGACTCCGGCACCGTGACGCTGGACGGCGTGCCGCTGCGGGACCTCCCGCTGTCCCGGCTGCGGGAGCGGGTGACGCTGCTGCCGCAGGAGACGCTCATGCTGCACGACACCATCCGCGCGAACATCGCCTGCGGCCGCCCCGGCGCGAGCGACCAGGAGATCGCCGAGGCCGCGCGGGCCGCCGACGCGGACGCGTTCATCCGCGCGCTGCCCGACGGGTACGACACCGGGATCGATCCCCACTCGGCCCGTCTGTCGGGCGGTCAGCTCCAACGGCTGGCCATCGCCCGGGCCATGCTGCGCGATGCGCCGGTCCTCGTCCTGGACGAGCCGACGACCGGTCTGGACGCGCTCGCCGCGCGCCGTATCGTCCAGCCGCTGCGCAGACTGATGCGGGGCCGCACCACCATCATGATCACGCACGATCTCAATCTCGCGCCCGACGCCGACCGCATCCTCGTCCTGGACGGCGGCCGGATCGTGGAGGCCGGGCGGCACGAGGAGTTGCTGTCCCGCGCGGGCGGGGGGTACTCCCGGCTGCACCGGTCGCAGAACAACGCCGTCATGGACACCGGCGAGCTGCGGCTGCCGCTGTCCGACGACGGGCGACCGCTGTTCCGCGACGAGGCGTGGCTGCCCGGGAGCGACCGCCGAGGGTGAGCACCGCACGGTCCCCGGGCGGTGGCCGTGTGCGGGATGTCCGCGTATGAGGTGTCAATCCGGGCTCACGTCAGCAGTCGGAAAACTGGCTGGAAATCACCCTTTGCGGAAGCTGGTCAGCGCGGTCTCGCGGTGAGAGAACCTCCCCCGCGGCGTCCCCTGTCCTGCGAGACCAGCGCCCACCATGATTAACGCGAAGTTGCTCGCGTTAACCTTTCCCGGACAATACTTGGCGTGAACCCGCACTGCAATACGGAGCCGTCGTGACGACAGCGCACCATGCCCCGGGCGAGACCAGGCCCGGCGGTCGCACCGCCCGCACCCGCCAGGCCGTATTGACCGCCGTATTCGAGGAGTTGGGCGAGGGCGGCTTCGCCGAGCTGACCATGGAGAAGGTCGCGCAACGCTCGGGAATTCATGTCGCGACGCTCTACCGTCGCTGGCGCTGCACCGAGGGTCTGGTGTGCGACCTGCTGACCGATCTGAGTGCCGAGGTGCCGCTGCCGGACTCCGGCACCCTGCCCGGGGATCTGCAGGCGCTGGCCTGCTCGATAGCCGCCTTCTACGGGGAGGCGCGGATGCGCCGGCTGATCGAGGCGGTGGTTTCCGCCGCGGCCCGTGACCCACAGGCGGCGGCGGTGCTGCGGACCTTCTTCGGCGAACGGCTGGCGCTGGCGGGCCGGATGGTGGAGCGGGCCGTCGGCCGCGGCGAACTGCCCGCTGACACGGACCCGGAGAAGGTGATGTCGGCGCTCGGCGCGCCCTTCTACTACCGGATTCTGATCGCCCGTCGCCCTGTCGACCGGGATGTCGCCGAATCCGCCGCCACCGCTGTCTGGGCGGCGTCCCGGGCCGGCGCGTATGTGCGTACGGACGACGGTCCGGCTGTGTGCAGGGAGGACGAGGGCCCGGCTGTGCGCACGGAGGCCGACGGCCCGGCGAACGGCACGCCTCCCGGCGGCAGCTGAGCCACCGGGAGACGTACCGACGGGGCAACGGGCGCCGCGCGCCCGGCAGTCCCGCCCTGTGCGGCGGTCACTGCGCGGCCGGGCACTGCCGCCACCTGTGGCGGACGCCGCAACCGCCGGCAGACCCGCCGTATACCGCTGCCCACTACTTGCCGAGCAGTCCCGCCATCCAGGTCTCGACCTCGTCGGACCGCCGCGGCAGCCCGGCCGACAGGTTCCGGTTGCCGTCGTCCGTCACGAGGATGTCGTCCTCGATCCGGACGCCGATACCGCGGTACTCCTCGGGCACCGTCAGATCGTCCGCCTGGAAGTACAGACCGGGCTCGACGGTCAGCACCATGCCGGGCTCCAGCGTGCCGTTGACGTAGTTCTCGGTGCGGGCCGCGGCGCAGTCGTGGACGTCCAGGCCGAGCATGTGGCCGGTGCCGTGCAGGGTCCAGCGGCGCTGCAGCCCCAGCTCCAGCACCCGCTCGACCGGGCCCTCGACCAGACCCCACTCGACCAGCTTCTCGGTGAGCACCTGCTGCGCCGCGTCGTGGAAGTCGCGGTAGGCCGCGCCCGGCTTGACCGCCGCGATGCCCGCCTCCTGGGCCTCGTACACCGCGTCGTAGATCGTGCGCTGGAGGTCGGTGTAGCGGCCGTTGACCGGCAGGGTGCGGGTGACGTCCGCGGTGTAGAGGCTGGTGGTCTCCACACCGGCGTCCAGGAGCAGCAGATCGCCGGAGCGCACCGCGCCGTCGTTGCGGACCCAGTGCAGGGTGGTGGCGTGCGGCCCCGCGGCGCAGATCGAGCCGTAGCCGACGTCGTTGCCCTCGACGCGGGCGCGCAGGAAGAACGTGCCCTCGATGTAGCGCTCGCTGGTCGCCTCGGCCTTGTCCAGGACCTTCACGACGTCCTCGAAGCCGCGCACCGTCGAGTCGACGGCCTTCTGCAGCTCGCCGATCTCGAACGCGTCCTTGACCGCGCGGGCCTCGGAGAGGTGCACCCGCAGCTCTTCGTCGCGCTCGGCGGTGACCTTGTCGGTCAGCGCGGCCTCGATACCGGCGTCATGGCCGCGCACGACGCGGACCGGGCCGGTGGCCTCCTTGAGCGCGCCGGCCAGCTCGCGTACGTCGCTGCAGGGGACGCCGAGCAGCGCCTCGGCCTCGCTGAGGCTGTGGCGCCGGCCGACCCACAGCTCGCCCATGCCGTTCAGCCAGAACTCGCCGTTCTCCCGGTTGGAGCGGGGCAGGCGGTGGACCGTCGCCTCGTGGCCGTCCTTCGTCGGCTCCAGGACCAGGACGCTGTCGTCGGTCTGGTCGCCGGTGAGGTAGACGTACTCCGTCGAGGCACGGAAGGCGTACTCGGTGTCGTTGGAGCGGGTCTTCAGGTTGCCCGCCGGGATCACCAGACGCTCGCCGGGGAAGCGCGCGGACAGCGCGGCGCGGCGGCGGGCGGCGTTCGGGGCCTGCTCGATCGGCTGCAGGTCATGCAGCTCGGTGTCGGCCCAGCCGCCCTTCATGTTCTCCGCGAGCTCATCCGAGACGCCCGGGTAAAGGCCGTTCTTGCGCTGCTTGATCGGCTGCTCGTCCTCGTCCGGGGTCTCCGGCGTGAGCTCGTCGGTCACAATGCCTCCTTTTAAGACTGAACCGCCTTCCATCGTATGTGCGGATCGAAAGCGGTCCAGAGGCAAAAAGATGTGACCTCTGCGGTACGACGGCCTGAGGACGCATGGGGGCGGACGGGTGGCGTACGAAGACGGTCCGGCCGGCGGCCCCGGTGGGCGCCCCGGCGCGCGGCGGTGCGCCCGCCGTACGGCGCATGGCGCGTGCAGGTCCGGTCCGGCCGGCCCTACTCCTCGAAGTACGCCGCGAGCAGCACCACGTCCTCCTCCGACGAGGGATCGTCGAGGCCCTGCGGCAGCATCGTGCGCACGATGTGGTCGACGACCGCCTCCGGGTCATGGCGGATCGCCCTGGGGACGCCCGCGGCGGCCGCGTGCAGCCGGGTGAAGGCGCGGTCCATGGGCTCGCCGGTCCGGTGCAGCAGCCCGTCGCTGTAGAGCAGCAGGGTCTCGCCGCCGGCCGGTTCGATCTCCACGCTCGGCGCTTCCCAGCAGGCCAGCATGCCCAGCGGCGCGGACAGTGAGGTCTCCACGAACTCTGTCCGCAGCTCGCCGAGGATCAGTGGCGGGCAGTGGCCGGCCCCGGCCAGCACCAGCTTGCGGGCGAAGGGGTCGGTGATGCCGCCCGGCATCAGCGTCGCGGGAGGTCCGCCCGGTGCGCCGGGCGGTGGCTCGGTGAAGGCGAACAGCGCGGTGGCGCTGCGGGCCGGCTCGGTCAGCCGGAGCAGCAGTTCGAGGTCGGAGAGGACCGCGACCGGATCCTCGCCCTCCATGACGGCGTAGGCGCGCAGGGACGCCCGCAGCCGCCCCATGGCCGCCACCGCGCTCGGCCCGGATCCGGTCACCGAACCGACGGCCAGGCCCAGCGCGCCGTCGGGCAGCGGCAGCGCGTCGTACCAGTCGCCGCCGCCGCGCGGCCCGGTGCTGTGCCGCACCGCGAGGCGTACGCCGGGGATCCGCGGCAGCCGATGGGGCAGCAGCTCCTCGCGGAGCGTCCGGGTGGCCTGCCGGCTGCGGTGGAGTTCGAGGAGACAGGCGAGGTGCTCGGCGGCGTGCGCGCGGTAGAGGCCGACGAGGTGGCGCTGGCGTTCGGTGGGCTCGGCCGGTTCGTCGTAGAGCCAGACCGCGGCGCCGGTCCTGCCGAGGGGCTCGGCGGAGAGCGGGACCGCGTAACTGGCGGCGTACCCGAGACGGGCGGCGACCTCGCGCAGGCGGGGGTCGAGGTCCTTCTCACCGGGGATGTCGGGTTCGGCGATCTCGGTGCAGGGGCCTGCCGACGCGTCGTGGCGCGGGCCGGGGGCACGGCCCTCACCACGCGTCTCGTGGCAGGTGTCGTCGAGCGGGTCGGTCCGGGTGTCGTCGCCGGTGGCCCGCTCCGGGAGGCCGTCCAGTATCCGCGCGTACGACAGGGCGCGGCGCGGGATGGTCTCGATGTGACCGATCTCGGCGTGGCCGAGGCCGAGGCCGACGGTGGTCTCCGGCCCGAGGCCGTCGGACGGGGCGAGGACGACCAGACCGCGGCGCGCGCCGACCAGGGAGGCTCCGGCGCGCAGCAGCTCGTGGAGGGCGTCCTCCAACGTACGGGTGCGCGCGAGCCGTTCGGTCAGGTCGTGCAGGGTGCTGAGGTCCGAGATCCAGCCGGCCAGCCGGTCCTGGACGGCGGCGAGTTGGTCGACGACGGAGACGTCGGGGGCACCGGGTGCGCCCTCGGGTGCGGCGCCCCGGGGGGCGCCCTGAGGGGCCTCGGACGAGCCGTTTGACGAGGCGTCCGACGGGGTGCCGGCGGCGGGATCGGCGGGGGTTTTCGGCCCGCGCGGGTCGACAGTGTGCGCGGGGGAGGGAAGGGCTGGCTCGATTCCAGCCACTTTCGGCACGTGAGGGGTGGTCATGGCCTACGGCTCTCGTCGTGCCAGGTATTACCCCTGGTCAGGCCGCTTTTTGGTAGGGAGTGCGGCATTTTGTTGAGTGATGTTGTGCGGTACGGGTGGCCGCTCAATTTCCTCAATAGCATCGCAAACCCCCATGTCATGCTGCTCCGCTATTAATGCCTCCACATGTACACGTAGCAGCGATGCGATGTCCAGCATTGTCCCCATGGGGTTTGTGGTGTCAACGAGGTCTGTAGATTGGCCTGAAAAAAGCCCCCCGAGCGTCAATTTGAGGTCGACTGACGGCGATCAGCAGCGCGTCATCACCACAGTGGCGGGTACGTACTCGGAAAGGTGCGGAGTCAGTTGGCACCGCACCGGAACTCTCCGGCGGGCACCGGCGTCTAACATGCCGACGGCCGCGACGCACTCCCAAGCGGCGGGGGCTGCACCACGGAAGCGCAAGCGCCATACGCACGCCACCCCTCGCCATGCTTCACGCTCGGCGTACGACGTGATGCGCTGCCTTGTACACGCGGTGACCAGTGATCCACGTGGCGTGATCGATGCGCGATCGACCCCGGGTTCCATGGCCGGGCCGCAGGACACGCCCCACACGGCACGAAGCGGCACGGCGCGAAACGATGGTGAACCGGACATGTAGAGCCATGCAGTGCGATGGACAAAGCCCTCGGCGTTAACGGAAAGGAACGAGCGCTCATGCGCGAGATCCTCGGAAGGCGACGCAAGCCCCTGTTCCGGCGCGGCGGAAAGTCGGCCCAGCTCGGTGCGGCGCTCCACTACGCCACCGAGTGGCAGTGGCCGGTACTTCCCGGTGTGGGACTCGGATCCGGCGGCCGCCAGCCGGCCGGCGCCCGGCTCGGCCTCGGCGAACGGATCACTCGTCGGTGCAGCTGCCCGGACCCCGACTGTGTGGTGCCCGGCGCGCACCCCTTCGACCCCGGACTGCTGGCGGCCACCACCGATGGCCGGATGGTGCGGTGGTGGTGGACGAACCGCCCCGATGCCCCGGTCGTGCTGGCCACCGGCGGCCGTGCGCCCTGCGCGGTGAGCCTGCCCGCCGTGGCCGGGGCCCATGCCTTGGCGGCCCTGGACCACTTCGGCGTACGCCTCGGCCCCGTGGTGGCCACGCCCACCCGCTGGTCGCTGCTCGTATCGCCGTACGACCTCCCGGAGTTGGGCGAGCTGCTGCACTCCCAGGACTGGGTGCCCAGCTCGCTGCGGTTCCACGGCGAGGGCGGCTATGTGGTGCTCCCGCCCTCCCAGATCGGCGCCGGCCGGGTCCGCTGGGAGCGGCCGCCGGCCGTCACCCCGGCCGCGCCCTGGCTCCCGAAGGTGGCCACGATCGTGGACGCACTGGTCACGGCGAGCACCGGCACCCCCGACGGCGGCAGCCGGCTCGCGTACTGACGCTCGCGCATGCCCTGGGCGCCCGATGTGTGCTCGGGCGCCCTCGTTGTGTGCGGGATGCCGGCCGTGGGTGGGCGCCTGTCGTGGGTGGTGACTGTCGTGGGTGGGTGTCTGTGGCGCGTGAGGCGCCCGTTGCGCCTGGGTACTTGTCCCGCCTGGGCCCGTCCCGCCTGAGCCCGTGCTGCCTGGGTGCCTGCCTCACGCAGGCGCCGTCCCAGGTGATCGGCGGATCATCGCTGGATGCCGGCGGACGATCAGCGGTGGAGTGGACGGGTGGCTGACGGACAGATGGCTGGCGGACGGATGGCTGAGGGACGGGCGGCAGCCGGACGGCGGACGGTTGGCCGGCGGACGGGCGGAAACTCCCCGCGGCGGATCACCCGTACGGGTGTGACCTGCCCCGATCTCTCGGGGAAACGGGCGTCCGGGTGCCCGGGTGCACCCCCGCCGGCCGATAGGTTCGGCCCACCGTCAAGCCGTCGTCAGCGGCATCTCAAGTGCAGGTGGGGCCCATGCAGCGTGCGCAGAAAATCCGCATGATCGGGCTCGCCGGCGCGGCGCTGCTCGCGATCGCCGTGCCGCTGGGAGCCGCGATGGCCGGCCCGGCCGGCACCGCGGCTCCGGGAACGGGTCCCGGGGAGGCAGCCAAGGCCGAAAACAGCTCTACGGAGGACAAGGGAGGCAGGGGCGAGAGCGGTACCAAGCCAGGCAGTATGCCCCTCGCCGCCGTCGGCTCCACCCTCGGCTCCACGGGGTCACCCGGCTCCTCCGACCGCCCGGCCCTGCCGCACCTCACCGGCCGCACCTCCCGCTGCGGCCCCGAACTCACCGCCCCCCAGGGCATCGAGGCCCAGACCTGCGTGCTTGCCGAGGACGGTCTGACCTGGGGGCGTACGTACTACCGCAACCGCACCGGCGACCGGCTGCGCGCCGTACTGACGCTGCTGCGGCCGGACGACAGGGCCGTCCAGGTGAACTGTGAGGTGCCGGCGGGCGGCGCACCGGGCGTGTGCGAGACGCCGTCCGCCCCGACCGTGCACAGGAGCCGGCTGCCGTACACCGCGGTGGCGGAGATCGCCGATGCGGCGGGGGAGCGGCTGCTGCTGCGGTCCGGCAGCAACTCGTCCGCGGGAGACAGCGGTTCGGACCACTGAGGGGTCGGGGCCGCCGAGGTCCGGCCGAGCCAAGCGGAATGCCTGGTTCCGGACATGGAAGCGCCCGGTCGCTGGCGACGGGGGATGCACCAGCGACCGGGCTTTTAGAACCGTAACAAGAGATCGGCGGTTCGCAAATTCGATCGTGGATTTCCGGACGCCTATTTACCGGCAGGTACGGGGAGTTGTGACAGGCGTCACGCCTGGGGTCCCCGGGGCGTCCGGTCCGCACGGTCGAGGGGCGGCACGGTCAGCTCAGGGTGACCTGACGGTTGGTGAGCCCGCCGCGTGCCCGGCGCTCCTCGGGGGTCAGCGGGGTGTCCTTCGCCAGGGCCTCGGCCAGCCGCTCGGCGAACGCCGCGGCCGGCTTGGCGACCTCGTCGGCGCCCATCTCCGAGGGCAGGTCCCAGACCGGGACGACCAGGCCGTGGGCGCGGAACGAGCCCACCAGACGGGTGCCCTCACCGAGCGAGGTGGCGCCTGCCGCGTGCAGCCGGGCGAGCGCGTCCAGCAGCTGCTCCTCGGGGTGCGCGGTGACCCAGCGCAGATGGTTCTTGTCCGGGGCCTCGCACCAGTACGCGCCCTCCAGGCCGGGGATCCGGGCGGTCGGGATGGCCGCCGCGTTGGCCCGCTCCAGAGAGGCGGCGACCTCGCCGGTGGCGTTCTCGGCGTTCTCCACCCAGAACTCGAAGCCGGTGTGGACGGTCGGCTCGAACGCCGCGTCCGGGTCGAGCAGATCCTGCAGCCGCGGGCCGTCGGCGCTGTTCCGCTCGGCGGCGACCGGGTTGCCGGGTTCCGTGGCCAGCGCGCGCTGCAGGGTGTCCGCGAGGTCGCGGCTGAGGTCGCCGGAGGCGGTGTCGTTCTGCAGGCCGAGCAGCACCGCGCCGTTGTCGCGGCGCAGCGCGGGCCACGCCATCGGCAGCACGGTCGCCAGCGTCACGGACGGGACGCCCTCGGGCAGCCCGCCCTTCAGCGTCAACTCGGCGGTGGCGGCGGGCACCAGCTCGCGCATGGCCACCCAGTCGCACTCACCGGGCAGGCCCTCGAACGGGCGCTGCACGAGCTCGGTGGCGGCGTGTGCCGCCTGTCGCCCGTGACAGGCCTTGTACCGGCGGCCGGAGCCGCACGGGCAGGGCTCACGAGCGCCGACGACCGGCACCTCGCCGTCCTTGATCTGCGATGCTGCGGCCTGGGGCTGGGGACGGCGCTTCTTGGCCATGGCGACGGAGTCTCCTGGTCGATCCTGGGCGTACGGACGCGGTTCGGCGCGAGCCTAGAGGATTGCGTACGAGGTCGCGCTCGGTTGCGTACCGGGCCGTGTCCCGCCCTGGTGCGGCGGACGTCGGCGTGTCCCGGTGTGCGGCCGGGGCCGGTGCCGCTACGTCAGATCGTCGAAGTCCGGGAAGGCCGGCCCCAGAGGGTGCCCGTTGCTCACGCCCGCGCCCGTGGCGAGCGAGGGCGGCAGATCGGGCGTCAGGTCCACGCGCGTAGCGAACGCACCTTGAAGCGAGAGAATCGCCCAGACCGTGACCTCGCCGGCGGCGGTGTCGCGTACGCCCCAGTCCTTGGCGAGCGACCGGATGATCGCCAGCCCGCGGCCGCCGCGCGCCGTGACCGACGGAGTGGCCGGAAGGGGCCGGGTCGGGCCGCCGCCGTCCGTGACCGCGACGGTCAGTCTGCCCTGCGCATCAATACGCCAGGAGGCCCGCACGGATGCCGACGGCGCGTCCTTTGCGCCGGGAGTTACGGAACCCGGTGAGCCGTTTTCGTGTATCGGACGCGCATGGCGACACGAATTACTCAACAGCTCCGAAAGGACGAGAACCGCGTCATCGACGACGGTGTCCTGAACGCCACTTGCCAATAGCTCTTCACGCATGCGTCGCCTGGCCATGCCCACACCCACTGGACCATGGGGTACGGCCATGATCGACGACGTCGGCACCTCTTGTGCCACCACCAACGCCACCCCCGAGACCTCCTTTGCCCCACGCCACGGGATGAATTCCCCAATGGACTGGACCGGAAACCGGCCAAGCGACACGCAGTGACGCACTGGACATAACCGAATACGGCCCGAATGCGCCGGTGCACACCCTGTGAAGGGCTTTAGTCCAGGCCGAGTTGCATTCGCACCTGTTTGGGGCGATTTGTAATGACTGCGTCCACGCCCAATTCCTGGCACAGCTCGACATCGGCGGCGTCATTGACGGTCCAGACGTGGACCCGGTGGCCGGCGCGGTGCGCCCTGGCGACGTACTCGGGGTGCGCGCGGAGGATCCGCATCCCGGGGCCCGCGATGCCGACGCCGGGCGGGAGCCGGCCGTCGCGGTGCCGTGGGGTGAGGAATTGCATCAGGTAGACCCCGGGAATGTCGGGGGCCGCGGCCCGTACGCGGTGCAGCGAGCGCGCCGAGAAGCTCATGACCCGGACCGGAGAGGTCCAGTCGGTGCGCATGGCCGGTTTCGTGTGCCCGAACCGGGCGAGCAGCTCGACCAGCCGCTCCTCCACCTGTCCGGCCCAGCGGGTGGGGTGTTTGGTCTCGATGGCCAGCTCGACCCGTCGGTCGGCGTCCGCGACCAGCTCCAGCAGCCGCTCCAGCGTCAGTACGGAGGTCCGCTCGGGATCCTCGTGCTGCCGGTCCGGCGCCTCGTTCGCGGACCCGTCGCCCTTCCAGGAGCCGAAGTCGAGCGTGGCGAGATCGGCGAGCTCAAGGGCGGAGACCGAGCCGCGCCCGTTGGAGGTGCGGTTCACCCGCCGGTCGTGGACGCAGACGAGATGGCCGTCCGCGGTCAGCCGGACATCGCACTCCAGGGCGTCCGCGCCGTCCTCGATCGCTCTGCGATAGGCGGCGAGGGTGTGCTCCGGAGCGTCCTCGGAGGCACCGCGGTGGGCGACGACGGAAATGGCGGGACGGCCCGGACGGCCGTCCTGGGCGGGGCGTGCATAGGTCACCGCGTTATCGTGCCATCCACCGTTGCCGGGCCGCCGGGCGCGTACCCCGAGGTGCAGAACAGGGGATGCGCCGGTTTTGTCCGGCATAAAGGATGAGGGGACAGTCACAGCCTCGGCTTACGGCGCTCTGACGCGCGGTGGGAAAGGCTGGAAGGGAGACTCGCCCGTACCGTCCGGCCCGCAGTACCCGGGCCGGATCCGCGGACCGGGACTCGCGACAGCCGGGATGTGCGGGCCGGAGCCTGCGGTTCGGGCCCGCGGACCCTGGATCTGCGGGCCGGGACTCGCCCGTACTGCCCGGATCCTTAATCCTGGAGTACCGGGTCCCCCGTGCGGCAAGGGGGAGCTGTACGTCCCGGAGGGCCCGCCAGGCCCGCCGGACCGGAAGATCCGACCCGGAGGCCCGCGGGCCTCCGGACCGCACCACCCGGCGGACCGCACGGCCCGCCGGACCGACGAACCGCACCACCCGGACGCACCCCCAGGGTCCGGCCGAACTGCAAGCCCCGGAAGAAGCGGCCCGCCCCGGACACACAGGTGGCCGGGGCACGCGGCAGAAGGAGACCCTCCTGCCAGGGCCGTGGCCGCCGAAAGTCGTGAAGCTGAGGAGAGAGCTGTGAGCACCGAGAACGAGGGAGCCGCCGTCCCGTCGGAGGCCAAGCCACCGACCGGGCCGCAGCCGGACAGCGCGTCCGCCTCCGGCGCCCGGACTCCCGGCGCCCCGCCCGCGGCGCCCCCGCCGCCGGACTTCGCGCCGACCGTCCCCTCGGCCTCCGGCCCCGGCTACGACGAACCGGGCCGGATGCCGCCGTACAGCGACGGACGGGTTCCGCAGCCCGGCTACGGCCACCCCGGCGACGACCCCGCAGCCGACCGGACCAGCCAGTTCCCCACCTACTCGGCGGCCGGCCCCGGGGCCGGTGCCGGCGGTTGGGGCCAGCAGCCTCCCTACGGTGGCGGCGGCGACCCCTGGGGCACGATCGGCAGCCCCGCCCCCAAGCGGCGCAACGGCGGCCTGATCGCTGCTGTCCTGGTGGCCGCGCTGGTCGCCGGCGGTGTCGGCGGCGGCATCGGCTTCTGGGCCGCGGGCCAGAACGACAGCGCCTCCACGACGGTCTCCGCGTCCGGCGACCCCGGGGCACTGAACCGCAAGCCCACGTCCGTCTCCGGGATAGCGCAGAAGGCGCTGCCGAGCGTCGTGACGATCGAGGCGCAGGGTGCCACCGGCGACGGCGGCACCGGCACCGGCTTCATCTACGACAAGCAGGGCCACATCCTCACCAACAACCACGTCGTCGCCAGTGCGGCCGACGGCGGCAAGCTCACCGCGACGTTCTCCAACGGCAAGAAGTACGACGCCGAGGTCGTCGGCCATGCCCAGGGCTACGACGTCGCCGTGATCAAGCTGAAGAACGCCTCCGGCGCCCCGCTCAACCCGCTCCCGCTCGGCAAGTCCTCCAACGTGCAGGTCGGCGACGCCACGATCGCCATCGGCGCGCCCTTCGGCCTGTCCGGCACGGTCACCACCGGCATCATCAGCGCCAAGGACCGCCCGGTGGCCTCCAGCGACGGCGGCGGCACCAGTGCCTCGTACATGAGCGCCCTGCAGACGGACGCCTCGATAAACCCCGGTAACTCCGGCGGCCCGCTGATGGACGCCGCCGGCAATGTCATCGGCATCAACTCCGCCATCCAGTCGGCCGGCAACGGCGGCGGAATGGGCGGCGAGTCCCAGCAGTCCGGCAGCATCGGCCTGGGCTTCGCGATCCCCATCGACCAGGCGCGCCGGGTGGCGCAGGACCTGATCAAGTCCGGCAAGCCGGTCTACCCCCAGATCGGCGTCCAGGTCGGCATGCGGGACACCGGCAACGGCGCGACCATCGCCCGGACCGGCAACAACGGCTCCGAAGCGGTCACCCCGAACGGCCCGGCCGACAAGGCGGGCCTGAAGCCCGGCGACACCATCACCAAGCTCGACGACACGGTGATCGACGGCGGCCCCACCCTCATCAGCGAGATCTGGCAGCACAAGCCCGGCGACCAGGTCACCCTGACCTACAAGCGCGGCGGCAAGGAGCGCACCGCCCACGTCACCCTGGGCCAGCGCACAGGCGACAAGTGACGCGCTAGTCTGATCCCGCGACACCCGCGCACCCCGCGTGCCGGTGCCGCGGGGAGGCTTGCCCGAGCGGCCTAAGGGAACAGTCTTGAAAACTGTCGTGGCGGCAACGTCACCGTGGGTTCAAATCCCACAGCCTCCGCAGAGGTAGATAAACATGCAGGTGGGCGGCGGTTCCGGAGCGACCCGGGGCCGTCGCCCATTCGCATGTTGTCTCACTCAGGGTCGCCCCGGCCCGCCGTGTATCAGCCCGTGTGGACGGGGTGTGGACGAGGAACCCGGCTTACTCGGCTTCCCGGAGGGCCCGCTCAATCCGCTCGTTGGCCTGGTCCTGCTTGCCGTCGAGCACCTTGCCGTAGAAGCGGTAAAGCACGGCCACGCTGTGGCCGGCCCGTCGGGCAACCTCCACCGGGTCCACGCCCGCCTTGATCCACAGCGAGACGATCGCGTGTGACGCGGGCCCGGACAGGGCGGATGGCGGCGGCTGTGGCGGTGCCTCGCCCGTCGAGCTCTCCGTCGATGCCGACGGCGCGGGCGCGGCGTCGTGGCTGTCCGCCTCGCTGACCAGTGAGCGGACGTGCTCCCAGCCGCAATGCGGCCTATGGCGCCCGCGCCACCGCGTTACCCCGGTAGGAAACCCGCCCTCCGCGTGCCCTAGCCTGCAACGCCGTGCACGGGCGCGGGCACGCCGGCAACCAGGGGGTTTCTTTATGCGCTTGGCCACCACACTTCTGCTGCTCGGTGCCCTGTTCGGGGTGGCACCGGCCACGGCCGCCCATGCGGCGCCGTCGGGTAGCTCGGTCTCGAACGTCGCGTTCGAGCGGAGCGGGGGCAGTGGCAGTCACAGCGGCTTCAGCAGCGGTGGCGTCAGCAAGGTGAATCTCGCCCGCGGTTCCAAGACCACCAAGAGCTACAAGAGCCGCAGGATCGGAACGCATAGCGGCTCCCACGGCAACACGTCGCTCTCGGAGGCGATCATTGCCCTCATCTTCTTTGCGGTCTGCGGCGCCTACGCGGTCTATCGGGGCTTCAAGAAGCTGCGAACGTACTTCGGGAAGGGCGCCTGACGGCATTCACCGGTATGCCTCGTTCACTTCCTCTCGCGCAGTTCATGGTCCATCAGCGGGCTCCCTTTCGGGGTACCGGGGACGAGCCGGGTGGAGGGGTGGCGGGTCCACCCGCCGGCGCTCGCGCTGTACTCGCGTACGTCCTGCGGGCGGGCCTTGTCGGGGCCGTCGCACGAGAGCCTGGTTGAGGAAGGCGGCCAAGGTCCGTCTGCAGCGAGTGGGCGGATCCTCTCCACGAAGCGCCGCCACCCAGGATCATGGAGCGATGAATGAGGGGATAGCAGCATTGATCGCCGGCCTCGCTGCGGCTTTCGGGGGCGTAGTGGGAGCCTTCGGTGGAGGGGTCATCAGCGCGCGCGGGAGCCTGCGAGCAGCGGAGACGACTGCCACGGCTGCTTTGCGGCAGGTACAGGACCAGGGCGCCGTCGAACATGCTCACTGGGTCCGGCAGCAGAGGCAGGCTCTTTACGCGCGCGTTGTGGAGCTTTACGTGGCGGTCGGCGTGACCTTCCCAACGGCCGTGAAGCAATTGAAAGGAGGGGCGCCGCTTGCCGAAGAGGACAAGCAAACGATGCGGGCTGCGGTGGTGGCGCTGGAAGCCGCGATAAGCCAGCTCGGGTTCTGGGGACCTCAGCCGATGCAGGACATCGGAGGTGAACTCCGGACCCGTATCAAGGCCGTTGGCGGGACACTGATCGGCTGGAGCGATGCTGTGGGCCGGCAACCCGACCAGGCCCATCCGCTCACCGGAGGGCAGGAGCAGGCGCGTCGACAGGAAAGGGAAAACTGGAGGACCGAGTATCGCGCCGACCTCAGATCCGCAGCCGCGACCTACAACGAGTTCGTCCGGACGGCCGGCGAGACCTTGCAGAGCCCCGCTGCGCATGCCGCCTGATCGGACACGTCGACGCGGGCCCTCGCCGTGTGGGTGTGGCCGGGCCGGTCGGCTCCACGGCTTTGCCTCGCGCTCCCGTCCCACGTATACGCGCGCGCCGTCGGGTACTGCTGTTCCCTGCCTCGCTCGCTCGACCAGCGGCTGGACGTGTTTGCGCTCCTCGGGGGACGTCCATTCTTGACGCCGATTTCTGACGTCGATTTCTGACGTCCAGTCCTGACGTCCAGTCCCGATGTCAATCTCTGACCTCAAAGCCTGACCTCAAAGCCTGACCTCAAAGCCTGGCATCAATACCTGGGATCAATGCCCGAGGTCCGTTGCTGATTGACATGTGCGTGGGCGCCTCGGGGGCGCCGAGTTCTTTCTGCCGGAATCTCTGCCGAACGGCAGATGTGGAAGCGTCCGGGCCGGGCCGAGACTGCGGATGTGCCTGGCGGGGAGCGGCAGAAGCCGGTCCGGTGCCATGGCGGCCCGTAGTCCTTTCCTGGTGACACGAAAGCGAGCGGTTCATGGATCTCTCCCGGTTCCTTCCGGTCAAATATGCGGTGCTCCTGGTGGCGGCGGT
Source organism: Streptomyces sp. NPDC054786 (assembly GCF_053611685.1). Taxonomy (NCBI): domain Bacteria; kingdom Bacillati; phylum Actinomycetota; class Actinomycetes; order Kitasatosporales; family Streptomycetaceae; genus Streptomyces; species Streptomyces sp. NPDC054786. The sequence continues at coordinate 259,482 of NZ_JBSHAW010000001.1, forward strand.
CATCCCGGCGGTGGGTGCTCCTCCTGCTGACGCCCACCCCGCGGCGCCGCGGTCCCGCTGGACGCAGACCTGGGGCGCGGCGGTGCAGCAGCCCGTCGACGGAGCCGAGGGGGACGCCCCGAACTGGTCGAAGAAGGGCTTTCACGGTCAGTCGGTCCGTCAGGTCGTCCGGATCAGCACCGGTGGGTCGCAGCTGCGGATCAGGCTGTCCAACCGGTTCGGGAACGCGCCGTTGCGGGTGGACGGGGCGGTGGTCGCCCGGTCCGGGGGCGGTGGCCAGGCCTGGCCGGGAACCATACGGAAGCTGACCTTCCGGCACTCCGGCTCGACGGTCGTCCCGGCCGGCCGGGAGGCCGTCAGCGATGTGGTGGCGCTGTCCACGTCCCGTTTGGAGAAGCTGGTGGTCACCCTGTACTTCGCCGGGCGGACCGGCCCGGCCACCTTCCACCGCGTCGGGCAGGCAACCTCGTACCGGGCCACCGGCAATCACCTCGACGATGTGCTGGCCAAGGCCTACACCCGTACCTCGCAGTCCAGTTACTACCTCAGCGGGATCGACGTCTTCGGTCCCTTCCGGCCGAAGCGGAACACGGTGGTGGCGTGGGGCGACTCCGCCACCGACGGTGTGGGCTCCACACCGGACGCCGACGGCCGGTACACCGACGCTCTCGCCGAACGGCTGGTCGCTGCCGGCCGCGGGCTCGGAGTGGTCAACACCGGGATCGCCGGAAACATGCTGCTGACCAGCAGTTCCTGCTTCGGTGAGAAGGGGACCACCCGGTTTCGGCGGGACGTCCTGGGCCGGCCGGGCGTGCGGACGGTGATCCTTGAGCTGGGGGGCAACGACATCGGCGCCAACTGGTCCAAGGGCCCCTGTCTCCCGTCGTCGCACACACCGGTCTCGGCACGTCAGATCACTGACGGCTACCAGGAGTTGGTGCGGGCCGCGCATGAGCGGGGCATCAAGGTCATCGGTGCCACCGTGATTCCGCTGAAGGGGTACCCGGGCTACTCCGCCAAGGTCGAGCGCCTGCGTCAGCAGGTCAACCACTGGATCCGTACCAGCCGGGCGTACGACGCGGTCGTCGACTTCGACCGGGCCCTGGCGGACCCGGCTCACCCCGACCGGCCCCGGCCCGGCTACGTCTATCAGGACGGGCTGCACCCCAACGACGCCGGATACCACGCCCTCGCCGACGCCTTCGCTCTCACGGACCTCTGAATCGTTCGGTCCGCTGAAATGCGGAGGGCGTGGCGCGGCGGTAAATGCTCCCGGAGAAAGGGGAAGCGTGCGGCAATGGGGTTTTATTCGGGCGGTAGGGTGGCGGCGGAAAGATGAATGGAATTCCAGTCGTGATGCGGAGAGTGGGCAGAGGTCACCGTGGGTGCGCGGAGGGCGGGAGCGGCAGGTGTGGGTCGCCGGGGAAATGTGCTGATCCGGCGGGCCGAGGAGCGGGATGCCGGGCGGCTCACCCGCCTTGTGCGCAGCTCTCGGGCTTATGAGGGGCGCTATTCCTCGATGGTCGAGGGGTATCGGGTGGGGCCGGATTACCTCGCGGCGCACCGGGTGTTTGTCGCCGTGGAGGAGATCCCCGGTGAGGAGGGCCGCGGTGAGCGAATCCTGGGGTTCTATTCGCTCGTGGTGGAGCCGGCCGAGCTGGACCTGATGTTCGTGTCGGACCAGGCACAGGGGTACGGGATAGGGCGCCGGCTGGTCGAGCACATGCGGGGCGAGGCGCGGAGCGCCGGGATCGGCAGGGTGCGGGTGATCTCGCATCCGCCTGCCGAGGGGTTTTACCGCAGCGTGGGCGCCCAGCCGGTCGGAACGGTGCCGGCGAATCCGCCGGCAGTGATGTGGGACCGTCCGGAGCTCGTATTCCTGGTGGCCGAATAGCGGGTCGGGGCGTAAATCGTTGGCCAGGCGGTCCCTTCGTATTGATTGTGTAGGTATGACGCGATCATTTGAGGAACTGGTGGCCGAGGCCGATGCCGTATCGGTCGAGGGGTGGGACTTCTCGTGGCTGGCGGGGCGGGCCACGGAGGAGCGGCCCTCGTGGGGGTATCAGCGGGCGATGCGCGAGCGGTTGGCGGGGGCGTCGGCGGCACTGGACATTCAGACGGGTGGCGGTGAGGTGCTCGCCGGGGCGCCGAAGCTGCCGCCGGTGATGGTGGCGACGGAGTCCTGGCCGCCGAATGTCGCCAAGGCCACCGCGCTGTTGCATCCGCTCGGCGCGGTCGTGGTGGCTGACGCGGACGAGCCGCCGCTGCCGTTCGGTGACGCGGCGTTCGACCTGGTGACGAGCCGTCATCCGGTGACCGTGTGGTGGGAGGAGATCGCCCGGGTGCTGCGGCCCGGGGGCACCTACTTCTCCCAACAGGTCGGACCGGCCAGCGTGTTCGAGCTGGTCGAGTACTTTCTGGGGCCGCAGCCGGAGGACGTACGGCGGGCCCGTCACCCCGAGGAGGCACGCCGGGCGGCCGAGGCGGCAGGCCTGGAGGTGGTCGATCTCCGCGCGGAGTCGCTGCGGGCCGAGTTCTTCGACATCGGGGCGGTCGTCTACTTCCTGCGCAAGGTGGTGTGGATGGTTCCCGGGTTCACGGTGGCGCAATACCGGGAGCGCTTGCGGGAGTTGGACGAGTCGATCCGTGCGGAGGGGGCGTTCGTGGCGCACACGACCCGGTTCTTGATCGAGGCGCGTCGGAGCTGATCCTTCCGCGCCCGGTTCCTTCCGCGCCCGGCTCCCTCTGCGCCCGGCTCCGTCTGCGCCCGGCTCCGTCTGCGCCCGGCTCCATCTCCTCCCTGGTGACTGTCTCTGAGTGCGCCACCCCTTGCTGCGTACCCCTACGGGCTGCCGCCACCGTCGCTGCCCCTGCGGGCCGCCGCTCCCGGTTACCCCTGCCGCCGGCGGGCCGCCGAGGCGATCGTCGCGCGAGCCTCCTGTGCGGACAGGCCGGTGTGGCAGGCGGCCTCCGTGAGTCGGGCGGCGAGTTCCCGGCCGAGGCCGGACTCGTCGGCGCGGCAGGCGGCCCAGTAGAGGCGGGCATTGCGCTGACCGGCCGGGGAGGCGCGGACGAAACGTACGAGCGCCGCGGCGGGCTGGGGCGGGACGCCGTGCGGGGACTCGCGGTGGGCGGACGGGGGCGGGGCCGTGAGGAGGGCGAGCAGGGCGTCCGGCACGGGGGCGGGGCGGTGCGGGGCGCCCGGTGCCAGGGCGTAGCGCCCGTGGGCGGTGAGCGAGCCGGGGCCCACGAGATAGCCGCCCGCGCCGCGGATGTCGATGCCGGGGGCGAGCCGGCCGACCGAATTCGAAATGGCGGGGGACGGCGGGCCGGTGAGCCAGAGGTGGCGGCCGCCGCTGGGGGTGCGGACCGTGACCGTGGGCGGGATCGGGAAGCCGTGTTGTTCGGCGAGGAAGCGGAGGGCGGTCAGGCCATCGGCACCGTTCTTGGTGTCGAGGTCGATGCCGATGAGGTGGTGCGGGGGCCGCCCGCAGGCGAGTCCGTAGCCGGTGGCCCAGGGGGCGGCGGCGAACATCCGGCGGACGCCGAGCGGGTCGGTGCTCGCGTCGTGTACGCCGTGCCCGAGCCGGCCGCACTCGCCGCGGCAGGGCGGGACCTCGGGATGCCCGCGGTGCGGGGACCGGAGGGCCGGAAGCTTGTTGCGGGTCAGCGGGATGACGGGGTAGCCGCGCTCGGCGGCGAGGAGGGCATGGGCGAGGGCCGCGGCGTGCGCATCCGCGGGCCCGGTGGGATGGCGGCCGAGAGGCGGGGCGGGGCGGGGGCCATCGGGCTGCTGGGGGCGCTCCGCAGGCCGGGGTCCGGCGGTGGGCTCGGCGGGTCGATCCGAGGGCCGGGGCCCGGGGGCAACCGCAGGCCGGTGCTCGGTTCGATCCGCGGGCCGCCGAACCTCGTCCTGCGGATCGCGTCGAAGCCCAGGGCGCGGCTCGGCGGCCCGCGGATCCGGCCGCACCTCAGGGCACGGCTCGGCCCGCAGGCCAGGCCGCGGAGCGGGCCGGTCCTCCGTCGGTGTTCCGGTATGGCGTCGGTGCAGGGCCATGGCTCTAGTTTCGTACGAATGTTCGACGAAGGGAAGGGGGGCGCGCCCGAACCGGCCCGCGCGCCGGTTGTGGCGGCCGGGCGTGCGGGGCGCACGGAGTCGGCGCGGGGCGGGCTCTGGCGGGATGCCGTGGCGTGGAGGCGAGTGCCGGCGGGCGTCGTGCGGCGGCCGGGGTTTACCCGGGGTTCCTCATGCTTGCGGGGGAATCGCCCCTTCGCGACGGGTTCGCCGGGGATTCATGGGCAAGCCTGAGTGCGCGACGTCGAAGCAAGCACCGGGGTGGTCGGCCAACTGCCCGGTGAGCAAGCGGAGTTCCATCGATCCAGAAGTCGTGTTCCGTAGGAGGAATAGACATGGCAAGCACCCGTACCGCCCGCGTCATCGCCGTTGTTGCCGCACTGCCTTTCGCGGCCGCACTCTTCACGGGCGTGGCGCAGGCCGATAACGGCGGCTTTGCAACCAACGGGTCGAGCTCGGCGGCGACGAGCCAGACGGGGACGGGCGTCGGAGGCAGCAACTTCGGTAACTCGACCACCGGTCAGCAGGTCGCCAACGGCGCCGGCGCCTCCAACCAGAACAACACCGCGAGCGTGAACGGCTCCGGCCCCACGCGTATCGACCAGACCAACGCCACCGTCAACTTCACCAACCTCTGGTGACCCGGTACGCCGCATAGGGGAAGCGGCGACCGACCGAGGGGTGATGAGTCAGGGCCGGCACGGAGAGAAGGGGGCTTCTCCGGGGTTCACGCGCCGACCTTGACAGCGAGCGGGTTTCTGACGGACAGTCAGAAACCCGCTCGCTCGTTCGTACGCCAGGACTCCCCTGCGCACCGGGCGGACGGCCACCAGAAGGGGAGCCGCCGACGTGCACCTCGCCCCCACCGAGCGCCAGGCGCAGTTGCGCACCGAACTCCGTTCGTACTTCCGCGAGATGCTGCCGGACGGGCCGGTCGAGGACCCCGCCGAGCAGCGTGCGATGCTCCGCCGGATCGGCGCCGACGGCATGCTGGGACTGGGCTGGCCGACCGCGTACGGAGGGCAGGGGCGCGGCCCCGACGAGCAGTTCGTCTTCTTCGACGAGGCGCACCGCGCGGGCGCCCCGGTCTCGATGGTCACCCTCAACACCGTCGGCCCGACCCTGATGAAGTACGGCACCCAGCGGCAGAAGGACTTCTTCCTGCCGCGGATCCTCAGCGGGGAGCTCGTCTTCGCGATCGGCTATACGGAACCCGAGGCCGGTACCGACCTGGCCGCGCTCCGCACCCGCGCGGCGCGAGAGCGGGGCGGTGGTGATGCCGGCTGGCTGATCAACGGCGCCAAGAGCTTCACCAGCAACGCCCATCAGGCCGACTGGATCTGGCTCGCCTGCCGCACCGGCCCCGACGCCCCCAAGCACCGGGGCATCTCGATCATCCTCGTGCCCACCGACGCACCCGGATTCTCCTGGACGCCGATCGAGACGGTCGGCGGGCTGACGACCACCGCCACGTACTACGACGGCATCCGCGTCCCGGCCGGGAACCTCGTCGGGGAGGAGAACGCCGGCTGGACGCTGATCACTCATCAGCTCAACCATGAGCGGGTGGCGCTGGCCGCCATCGGGGTGCAGGCCGAGGACGCCTTCGACGCGGCGCTGGCCCATGCCCGTACACCGGAGGCGGAGACCGGCGAGCGGCCCGCCGACCGTCCATGGGTGCGGTCCCGGCTCGCCGAGGCGCACGCCCGGCTGGCCGCCACCCGGCTGCTGAACTGGCGGCTGGTCGATGGCGTGGGCGCCGGGACGCTCAGCCCCGGCGACGCCGGCGGCGTCAAGTTCGCCGGGACGGAGAGCGCCGTCGAGGTCTACCGGATGTGCCAGGAGGTGGTGGGCGATGCCGCCCTGGTGCGGGCCGGTTCGCCGGGCGCCTTCGGGGGCGGTGAGCTGGAGCGGATGAACCGTGCGGCGCAGATCAACACGTTCGGGGGCGGAGTGAGCGAGGTCCAGCGGGAGATCGTCGCGACGATGCGGCTGGGGATGCGAAGGGGGCGGCGATGAGCCCGGTGCAGCTCACATACGAGCAGCTCAAGGCCTATGAGGGCCGGCCGACCGGGAGCGCCGGCGTGGGCAAGGACCTGGTCAACGAGCCGATGATCAGGCACTGGTGTGAGGCCATGGGCGACACCGGCCCCGCCTACCGGGGGCCGGACGCCGTCGCCCCGCCGACCATGCTCCAGGCCTGGACGATGGGGGGCCTCTCCGGCCACATCGACCGCTCGGGGGCGTACGGCGAACTGTCCGGGCTGCTGGACGACGCCGGGTACACCTCCATCGTCGCCACCGACTGCGAGCAGGAGTATCTGCGGCCGCTGCGGCCCGGTGACCGGATCACCTTCGACGCGGTGATCGAATCGGTGTCGGAGCGCAAGACGACGAAGCTGGGGACCGGGCACTTCATCACCACGCGGATGGACATCCGCGCCGACGGCGAGCCGGCCGGGACGCACCGCTTCCGGGTCCTCAAGTACGCCCCGGCGGCACGGCCCCCCAAGAAGGCCGAGCAGTCGCAGGCACCCGAGCAGTCGCAGGCACCCCAACAGTCGCAGGCACCCCAGCAGCCCCGAGCCCGGCGGCCCCGCCCCGTCATCAACCGCGACAACGCCGGCTTCTGGGAGGGCGTCGCCGGGCACCGGCTGCTGATCCAGCGCTGCACGGGCTGCCGGACGCTGCGTTTCCCCTGGCTGCCTGGGTGCAATGCCTGCGGGTCGGCGGAGTGGGACACCGTCGAGGCGAGCGGCGCGGGAACGGTCTTCTCCTACGTCGTGATGCACCATCCGCCCTTCCCCGCCTTCACGGCGCCCGAGCACGGCGCGGACGCTCCCGGCCCCTACGCGGTCGCGCTGATCGAGCTCGCGGAGGGGGTGCGGATCGTCAGCAATGTCGTCGGCGTCCCCTACGACAAGGTGCGGATCGGCATGCCGGTACGGCTCGAATTCCTGTATGCGGACGACGAGTTGGAGTTGCCGGTCTTCCGCGCGGCAGAGGGCGGTGAGGGCTGAGATGGACTTCACGCCCACCCCGGAGCAGGCGGCGGCCCGTGAGCTGGCGGCGCAGATATTCGGCGACCTGTCCACGCCGGAGCGCCTCGCCGCCTGCGGCAGCGGCACGGACGCCGCACTGTGGAAGGCGCTGTGCGCGGCCGGTCTGCCGGGCGCGGTGGAGGAGACCGGCCTGCTCGGACTCGTGCTGATGCTGGAGGAGCAGGGGCGTACGACGGCGCAGGTGCCGTTCGCGGCGACCTGTGTGTACGGCTTGCTGGCGATCGGCGCGCACGGCGGCCCGGAACAGCGGGCGCGGCTGCTGCCGGCGCTGCGGGACGGCGAAGCGGTCGCCACCGGGGCGTTTCCGGCGCGGCGCGGCGGCGTACGGGCCGAGCGGGCGGCGGACGGGACGGGGCGGCTGACCGGCAGCGTCCCCGTGGTGCCGTGGCTGCGCGAGGCCACCCATGTACTGGTGCCGGACGGGACGACGCGGGCGCTGTGGCTCGTACGTACCGATGCCGCCGGGGTACGGCGGGACCCGGTGGAGACCACCGCCCCCTGGTCGGCGGGCCGGCTCACCCTGGACGACACCCCCGCCGAAGGCCTGAACGGCCCTGCCGCCTCCCCTCATCCGGACGCCACCCACGCCTACGCCGACGTCCTGGCCCTCGCCCGCACCGCCTTCGCCGGTCTCCAGGCCGGGGTCTGCGCCGGTTCCCTGGCCAGGGCGGTGTCCCACACCACCACCCGCGAGCAGTTCGGCCGCCCGCTCGCCACGAACCAGGCCGTGCAGCTGCGCGCCGCCGATGCCTATATGGACACCGAGGCCGTCCGGGTCACCGCCTACGAGGCGGCCTGGCGGCGGGACGCGGGCCTGGACGCCGGGCCGCATGCGCTGACCGCCGCCTGGTGGGCGTCCGAGGCGGGCACCCGCGTGGTGCACACCGGCCAGCATCTGCACGGCGGCATCGGAGCCGACGTCGACCACCCCGTCCACCGGCACTTCCTGTGGGGCAGACAACTGGCCGGGTACCTGGGGTCGGGGGCCGAAGTCCTCGATGAATTGGGGGAGTTGCTCACGGGAGAGGGGCAGGAGGCCAGGGAGGCCAGGGAGGCCAGGGAGGCGCTGGAGGGGCGAGAGGGCGGGGAAGGCCGTCCGTACCAGCAGGGCGGTCCGTACCAGGAGAGCCGCGCCGACCAGCAGAGCCGCGCCGACCACCAGGGCCCAGACGCCCGAGCCGACCGGAAGGAGGCCGGATGAAGGCCGGTGACGAGCTGCCGACGCTCACCATCCCCCTCACCCGCACCCTGATCGTCGCCGGAGCGCTCGCCTCCCGCGACTACCAGGACGTGCACCACGACACCGAGGCAGCCCAGGAGAAGGGCTCGCCGGACATCTTCATGAACATCCTGACCACCAACGGACTCGTCGGCCGCTACATCACCGACCACTTCGGGCCGCGCTGCACCCTGCGCAAGGTCGCCATCCGCCTCGGTGCCCCCAACTACCCCGAAGACACGATGGTGTTGAGCGGAACCGTCACCGAGGTGACGGACGGTACGGCGGTGGTGCGGATCGTCGGAGCCAACGGCATCGGCCACCACGTCACCGGCACGGTCACCGTAAGCCTCCCGGAGGGCACGGCATGAGCGTCCACCGCCCCGACGCCCTCGGCGGCCGGGCCGCCATCGCCGGAATCGGCGCGACCGAGTTCTCCAAGGACTCCGGCCGCAGCGAACTGACGCTCGCCGTCGAGGCCGTACGTGCCGCCCTCGACGACGCCGGGCTGACCCCCGCTGACGTCGACGGCCTGGTCACCTTCACCATGGACACCAACCCCGAGATCACCGTCGCGCAGGCGGCCGGCATCGGCGAGCTGTCCTTCTTCTCCCGGGTCCACTACGGGGGCGGCGCGGCCTGCGCCACCGTCCAGCAGGCGGCCCTGGCGGTCGCCACCGGTATCGCCGAAGTCGTCGTCTGCTACCGCGCGTTCAACGAGCGGTCGGGCCGCCGCTTCGGCTCCGGCGTACAGCAGCGGGAGCCCACAGCGGAGGGTGCGGCGCTCGGCTGGAACCTCCCCTTCGGCCTGCTCACCCCCGCCTCCTGGGTCGCCATGGCCGCCCAGCGCTACCTCCACACCTACGGCCTGACCCCGGACGCCTTCGGCCCGGTCGCGGTCACCGACCGACGCCACGCCGCCCGCAACCCGGCCGCGTACTTCTACAACAAGCCCATCACCCTCGCCGACCACGCCGCTTCCCGCTGGATCGTGGAGCCGCTGCGGCTGCTGGACTGCTGTCAGGAGACGGACGGCGCCCAGGCGATCGTGGTGACCTCGCCCGAGCGGGCCCGCGCGCTGCCCCACCCACCGGCGCTGATCACGGCCGCGGCCCAGGGCGCGGGCCGCGCCCAGGAGCAGATGACCAGCTTCTACCGCGACGGCCTGACCGGCCTCCCCGAGATGAACGTGGTCGCCCGCCAGCTCTGGCGCACCGCCGCCCTCACCCCCGCCGAGATCGATGTCGCGATCCTCTACGACCACTTCACCCCCTTCGTGCTGATGCAGCTGGAGGAGTTCGGCTTCTGCGCCCCCGGCGAGGCCGCGGACTTCGTCGCCGCTGACACCCTCCCGCTGAACACCCACGGCGGCCAGCTCGGCGAGGCCTATCTGCACGGGATGAATGGCATCGCCGAGGCCGTCCGCCAGCTCCGCGGCACCTCCGTCAACCAGGCCGGCAGCCCCGCCCATGTGCTGGTCACGGCCGGGACCGGGGTCCCGACCTCGGGGCTGATCCTCGGCGCGGACGGCTCGTGACACCCGTCATCCGGCTTCCGGACGGCGGGGAGAGGGCGCCGGGCGGCACAGCACCGATGCGCCCGCGATGGCGCCGAGTACGACGATCTCGATGACCGCCTGCACCGGCAGCCCCGCGATGTACTTGCCCGCGGTGTCGAACTGCGGGTCGAAGTAGGCCGCTCCGGGGTAGAGGATCGCCGCTGCCTGGCTGACCCAGTAGAGGCCGGCGAACCCGACCGCGGCGAGCAGGTTGGAGCGGGCGTCGCCGCGGCGGCGCCATACGAAGAAGAGGGAGACGAGGGCGAGCAAGGTGCCCATCGCCATGGTCTGGCCGTTGTGGAACTTGGCGTGCGGGGGCCAGAGCGGGTTCAACACATGTGTTTCGTTCCAGTCGGCGACGTACGGCGAGACGGCCGTGAAGACCGCGACCAGCGAGAGCAGGGTCTTGCCTGCCGTTTCCCGGGTCTTGGCGGCCCGCGCACGGACGGCTCCGCTCCGGACGGAACCGGTCGTGGTGGCCGACCGCGCGCTGTCGTACCCGCGGTCAGGAGACGTGGAGGTGTCCATCGGTATGGCCTTTCGGTGGAGTGATTGAGGAGGACGAGCCGAGGGCGCCGGTGATGCCGGTGCCCTGCCCCTGAGGGGTCAGGCCACAGCGGCGGCGGCGGTGGGCGCATGGCCGGTCGCGTACCGGTAGGAGGCGGCGACGACCTTCTTGGCCACCGCCAGTTCGGCCTGATCGCGTGGGGCGTAGAGCATGACGACGTTGATGCCGAGGTCGTACAGCGGATGCTTCTCACCCCACCCGGAGGCCAGGAACTCGGCATGGTCGGCCGGGTCCAGGGCCAGATGAAGGCTGCCGTCGGCGTGCAGATGCGCGAACTCCGCGTTCCGGCGCGGCGGGAAGAGCAGGGCGCCCGGAGCCGCGGCGCTGTCCTTCAGGAACACCGCCCAGGTGCTGGGGGCGGAGATCTCGCTGTGGCCGGTGGTGATGCCGGGCAGCACGGTGGCCATCCACTGCCGCAGTTCTTCCCTGGTCCGGGGCGGGCTGGTCTGGGTCAACTGCAGGTGGGGGACCTCGGGCCCGGTTTCGGGCCGGTCACCCGCACGTTCGGGGAGTGCCGGGAAGGTCATGGGAATGCTCCTTCGTGTCAGGGGACCGGACGCCGGGGAAGCAGGCGTCGATCGGATGCACCGGCGGTCCGGCCGGTGCCGGCCCGCTCTCCCTCCACGTTACTTTCCTCGGTATAGTGGTTACCTACGAGAAAGTACCCCCGGGCCCCCACGGCGCGGAGCGGGTCAGGAGGAAACATGACCGAGCAGAACGAGCAGGCGTGTCCGATCAACCCGGTGGTGGACCTGCTGTTCAGCCGCTGGACCACGCCGATCGTGTGGGTGCTGGAACACCACGGACGGCTGCGTTTCAACGAGCTGCAGCGGCTTGTGCCGTCCATCACGCCCAAGGTCCTCACCGAGCGCCTGCGCCGGCTGGAACGTGACGGCCTGGTGATCCGCACCTACCACGCGGAGATCCCGCCCAGGGTGGAGTACGAGATCAGCGACCTGGGCCGCACCCTGGTCCCGGTCTTCCAGACCCTCCATACCTGGTCCGCGTCACACCTTCCGCAGGTCACCGCCGCGCGTCAGGCCTACGACACCGCACGGGAGGAAGAGGCGGCCTGGGCCGAAGGCTGAGACGCGCTCTGCGAACGGGGCGGCGGTCCTCCGTCTGCGCCGCCGCGTCCGCCCCGGGACGCCCGGGACGCCCAGGCCGCCGGGCACGTCAGACGCAGCGCGGTGGGCCGTGCCCTTGCCGGACCTCTGACGGGTGGGGGGCCGGCCGTCCCCCCAGAGGAGGTGAACCGAGCCCCACCCGTACAACTTGAGACGGATGAGGCTTCGGCACCTTGGGGCGATCCGCCCGACCCACCCTCGCTCCTAGCGTGGTGCCCATGACCACGCCAGTGTGCACCAGCGCTTCGACCGCCGCTGTGTTCCCGACGTTCTCGTCCTATGTACGGGCCCGGGGGCCGGTTCTGCTGCGCACTGCGCGGTCGCTGTCCGCCAACCCGAACGACGCCGAGGACCTCCTCCAGACGGCCCTGGCCAAGACCTTCGTGGCCTGGGACCGTATCGAGGACCACCGCGCCCTGGACGGCTATGTCCGCCGCGCGCTGATCAACACCCGTACCTCCCAGTGGCGCAAGCGCAAGGTCGACGAGTTCGCCGTCGACGAGCTGCCGGAACCGGACCCGCTGCCGGCCCCCGACCCGGCCGAACTCCAGGGCCTGCGCGACGCGATGTGGCGCGCGGTGATGCGACTCCCCGCCCGCCAGCGGGCCATGGTCGTCCTCAGGTATTACGAGGACCTGAGCGAGGCCCAGACCGCCGAGGTCATGGAGGTCTCGATCGGCACGGTCAAGAGCGCCGTCTCCCGCGCCCTGGGCAAACTCCGGGAGGACCCGGAGCTGGCGATGATCTCGGCCTGATCCGTCGCCTCGGGGGAGCGCACCACCCGCTTATGCGCCCGGCCCTGCAGGCCGTGCCCCGCCATCTCTTTCTGCCCGAGGTGAGTCTCGCCTGACGGCCTACGGCCGTGTCCGGCGGATCGGACCAGCGGACCAGGACCGGCGGACCAGGACCAACGACCGATCCCGCCTCGCTGATCCGGCATATACGTTCCGTGTGCAACCAACCGACAGCGCTCTGACCATGCCGGGCGCCCCCAAAGGAGCCCCCATGCGCGTCACCGCCTTCGACCACCTCGTTCTCAACGTCTCCGACATCGAGCGCTCGCTCGACTTCTACTGCGGCCGGCTCGGTCTGGAGCCGGTGCGCGTCGACGCCTGGCGCGCGGGGGAGGCGCCCTTCCCCTCCGTACGCGTGAGTCCGACGACCATCATCGACCTCGTCCAGGGGCCCCGCGAGGGCTTCAACGTCGACCACCTCTGCCTGGTCGTCGAGCCCGTCGACTGGCAGGAGGTCATCGACTCGGGCGAGTTCACGGTGGTCGACGGCCCCGGGCAGCGCTTCGGCGCCCGGGGCACGGGCCAGTCCCTGTACGTCAGCGACCCGGACGACAACACCGTCGAGCTTCGCTGGTACGCGTCCGACGCCAAAGCCTGATCCGCCGGGCAGACCGCCCTGAGCCCGGCTCACGCCGGAACACCGGCTTTTACACCTCGCTGATGGAGGAGGTGTGGATGGGGACGCACTAAGTGCTGTCCGGGAGGCCGTGGACGGTGAAGCGGGAGCGGCGGCACCGGCGTATGGCAGCAACGGTCAACGGTCACGGTGCGGGAGAGACACGGCCGCGTAGCGCCCCGGTGTCGTGCCCACATGGCGGGTGAAGTGCCGGTTCAGATGCGCTTGATCATGGAATCCCACGGTGCTCGCGACCTCCGCCGGCCGCCTGCCGTCGAGCAGGAGCGAGCGGGCCCGCTCGATGCGCTTGCCGGTGAGGTAGGTGTGCGGCGGCAGGCCGTAGGCCTGCTTGAAGCAGCGGATCAAATGGGTGGGGTGCGCGTGCAGGACGGTCGCTGCCTCCTGTAGGGAGATGCCGGACGGGATCCGGGAATCCAGTAGTTCCCGCAAGGCGGCAGCCGTACGGTTCGCCTCGCGGCCCGGCGTACGCGGCGGCTGGAGCGCGTCCAGGTGGAACTGCAGCCGCTCCCGGATGAAGGCCAGCCGGGATTCGGCTTCGAAGGCGTCACCCGCGTGCACGTCGCCCGCGTGCACGTGGTCCGTGCGGCCGAGGGACGTATGCAGCTGGTGGATGCGATGGCGCAGCAGCGCGTCGCCGAAGACCGGACCGTCCACCGCGCGGCCGGTCAGCCCCATGGGGAGTGCGGCCGCATCGAGGTAGAGCACCCGTTTGCGGAAGCCCGCCGCGGTGACCGTCCTGCCGTCATGGGCGACGCCGGGAGGCAGCAGGACGACCTTGCCGGTCCCGGTCACGCCATGACGGTGGCGGTCACAGGCGAAGTCGACCGCCCCGTCATTGAGGATCATCAGGGCCCAGGTGTCATGGGTGTGGGACGGGTATGCGTGCTCGGTGAAGTGCGCGTGGAAGACCTCGGCTATGCCCGGGACGGGCGGCCGCCAGGCGCTGATCGTCGTACGGGGCGGGCCGTTCGCCGTACGGGACGGGCCGTCTGTCATGCCAGGAACGTACAAGACCGCCCGAGCCCGAGCACGGCAGTCTCAAGGCATGACCGACTCTCCCGCTCCCGTCAATCTCGCTGACAAGCTCTCGCAGTTCAGCGACCTGTGGTCACAGAAGAAGATCGCCGACCTCAACGACTACGAGGTCAAACTCGCCAAGCTCCACGGGGAGTTCGTCTGGCACACGCACAAGGACACCGACGAACTGTTCCTGGTCATCAGCGGCCGGCTCACCATCCAGCTCAGGGACGGTGAGGTGGTGCTCGGCCCCGGCGAGCTGTACGTCGTTCCCCGAGGCGTCGAGCACTGCCCGGTGGCCGAGGAGGAGACCGCCATCCTTCTCTTCGAACCGGCCGGCACGCTCAACACCGGTGATGCGGGCGGGCCCAGGAGCAAGGCGCCCGAGGCCCTTTGACGCGCGTCAGCGCCCCGCCGCGGCATACGCGACGAAGTCGGCCCAGGCGGCGGGGCGGAGGCGCAGCTGCGGGCCGTGGGGGTTCTTGGAGTCGCGGATGTGGATGGTGTCGGGGGTGGTGGCGACTTCGAGGCATTCGTTGCTGTTGCTGTCACCGCTGTAGCTGCTCTTCTGCCAGGCGACTTCGACGCACTCGTTGCCGTTGCCCTGGCCGCTGTAGCTGCTCTTGGTCCACTCCAGCGCGGAAACGCTTCCGGCAGAGGGCTTGAGGGTCATGTCTCTCCCAGCACTTTCTCGATGAAGGCCAGCGACTCCCGGGGCGTGAGAGCCTGGGCCCGGATGATGCCATAGCGCAGTTCGAGGATCCGGGTCTCTTGGGGGCCGGAGATCAGACGGCTGCTGAACTGGTCATCTGGGCGTCCCACCACTGAACCGTCCCCGAATTTCAGAATCTCGATCTCACCGAGACCGCGGGTGAGACGACTGGCGACCCGTCAACCGGAGGCCGGAAAGCCGGACGCCGGTGCGCCGCGCGCCGGGGTTTCGGCCCGTAAAAGACCCATAACCCCAGGTAGAGAAACCGGTCCAACCCAGCCCGACCCAGCCGAACCCACCCCGGTGTGCCCTGTCGTCACTCGCTTGGGTGATCCATGACCGGAAGGCTCGCCTCCGGTGCCCTCACCCATGCACTCTCGGCAACAACAACCCCAAAAACCCGCACACATGCGACGGCCCCCGGCCGGGACTGGCATCCCGATCGAGGGCCTGACCAACGAGGAAGCAGGACCTTCCCGATGGCTGAGCAGAAGCTTAATGCGCCTGCGCGCGCCCAGTACGAGGTTCGGCGATCCCCGGCCGGCGTCCGCAAAGTCACCGAGTACCAGGACCCCGGCTACACGATCGTCGGCAATCACCTCGCCCAGCACCGGTCCCTGTCCGGCCTCGCGATCGGGCTCGCCGCCCACATCCAGTCGCTGCCCGAGGGCGCGCCGGTCGACATCCGTACGCTGGCGAGGCGGTTCCCCGAGGGGCGGGGCCGGATCGCCGCCGCCTTACGGGAGTTGGAGGCGTACGGCTACCTCGAACGGGTCCGACGGCGCACCGACGACGGGCGCATGGTCACGGTCACGATCTCGTACAACAACCCGGAGGCCACCCGCGCCCGCCGCGCCCACGAGGCCACCGAGCAGGCCAAACGCCGCACCGCCGTCGAACCACCCCCTCCTGCGCCGGACCCGTCCCCCGTAAGGCAACCGCCGCAGCCTTCCCACGGACCGCAGCTACCGGAGCCCGCGACCGACGAGCACCACACCCCGGCCGCCGCCCTCCTGGCGAACCTCCGCCGCGACGACCCCCGCCTCCTGCTCTCCGTACGGGACATCCACCGCCTCGCCCCGCCCGTCGCCGCCTGGCTGGAACGCGGCGCCTCGCCGGACGCCGTACGAAGCGCCCTGACGGCAGGCCTTCCCCCCACGCTCCGCCACCCGGCAGCCTTGCTCGCCCACCGCCTCACGGAGCTACTTCCCCCACCCCTCCCCGCCGCGCTCCCAGTCACCCCTGCCCCCACCCACGCCCGCCCGGCCCCGCTCCAAACCTGCGACGGTTGCGACCGCGCCTTCCGCGCCCCCGCCCCGGGTCTCTGCCGCGACTGCCGCCACCCGGCCGCAGCGGAGCAGAGAGCCGCTTCCTGACTCCGTACGACGTGGTGTACACCGCCGTCGAGCAGGGGGGGCGTCGCCGTTCGATGTCGTGGTGGGTGTGCAGCGCATCGGTGGCATCGAGGAGCAGCCGGTCGCGTTCCGCCGTCCAGCAAGGGTCCGCGCTGGATCCGTGCGTCAGGGAGGTGATCTGTGCGGAGGTCAGTGCGGCGCGGAGGGCGAAGCGGGCGATGTGCACGCCCCATGCGTACGAGGGAGATCAGTGATTCTGAAACCGAAGCGCTACCCGTCGCGGAGAGGTAAGGCACGACGATGACGGCAGTCCCGATACCCCGACGTCCCGGGGAGCGGGACTGCGTCGGCGGGAGCGGTCGCGTCCGCGAGCCCGCCATGATCCAAACGACACGCCCTAGGTCCCCCGGCTCACCATCAACCTCCCCACCGCCTGCTCCAATTCGGCGACGCGGTCGGCGAGGCGGGCCTTGTCGGAGCCTTTTGCGTCGCGCAGGAGGAGTTCCACCTCGGCGAGCTGGCCGGCGATTTCCGCGAGGCGGGATGCGTCGGGGGTGGGCGCTGCGGGCTGCGGGGACGGCTCGGAATGTGCCGGCGCTCCGGGGCCTTCCGGGGGAATGGCGGGGTGCCCGGCCTGCTGTCCGGGTTTCGGGGGCTGCTGTGGATCCGGGCTCTCCGCGGCCGTCGAAGCCGAAGCCGTAGCAGCATCGGCGGTCGGCACGGCACCCGAAGCCGGGGCCGAAGTCGACACCGTGGGCGAGGGCGCGGGTGAGGACGAAGCCGCTTCCGTTCCCGCTGCGGTCGTCGTCGTGGCGGGCGGTGGCCCCTCGGCTCCAGGGCGGTCGTCCGAGGTCAGAAGGCGCTTCAACTGATCGGCCTGGGCGGCCAGTTGGCGGTTCTTGCGATGGAGGTCGAGGAAGACGTTCACCTTGGTGCGCAGCAGCCAGGGGTCGAAGGGCTTGATGAGGAAATCGGCGGCGCCGACCGTGTAGCCGCGGTAGGCGTAGTTGGGGTCGACCGAGGCGCCGGTGAGGAGAATGATCGGGACGTCTTTCGTCTGGTCCAGGCCCTTGATGTTCGCGGCGGTCTCGAAGCCGTTCATGCCCGGCATCATGACGTCGATGAGGACGACCGCGAACTCCTCGCGGAGCATGGCCTTGAGGGCTTCCTCGCCGGATCGCGCACGGACCACTTTCTGGGTGAGCGAGCCCAGTACGGCCTCCAGCGCGACGAGGTTCTCCTCCATGTCGTCGACGATGAGGATGCTGGATGAGGTGTCCGGCGCGGTCGTCATGACTGCTCCCCCGTCATTCCCCGGTCGTCCTGGCCGGTGTCCTCGGTGTCATGGGTGGTATCGGGCTTGCGGGAGGTGTCGCAGTGATCGGATTCCTCGGGGCCGTCGGCGTGGGGCTGCGGGGTGGGGCTGCCGTGCTGCGGGTCCAGGAGGCCGCAGATCACGGTCAGCAGCCGGTCCACGTCCACCGGTTTGGGGATGTAGTCATTGGCCCCGCTCTCGATCGCCTTTTCGCGGTCGCCGGGCATGGCCTTCGCGGTGAGGGCAATGACCGGCAGGTCCGCGAACCGAGGTGCTTGCCGGATCGCCTTGATCATCTCGTAACCATCCATTTCGGGCATCATGATGTCCATCAGCACCAGCGATACGTCCGGCGTCCGGTCGAGGACCTCCAGGCCCTCGCGGCCGTTCTCGGCGTATTTGACGCTGATGCCGACCCGGCCCAATACGTGCGTGAGCGCGAAGACATTGCGGATGTCGTCGTCGACGACGAGGATGCGGCGGTTGGCCAGCACCTCGCCGGGGCGTCCGCTGAGCCAGTCCTTGAGGCGGGTGGTCTCGGGCCAGGTGACATCGCCGCCGTCGGCGGAGTGGGCTCCCAGGTGCGGGGGCTGGTCCTGTTCCCCCTGGGTGGGGAAGACGTCACCGGACGAGGCGCTCCGCGCGGTGGCCCTGGGGGTCGCCGTGAGCTGTTCGGCCAGGACGGGGCGGGCGGGGCCTGCCTGCGCGGCGCTGTCCGCGGGGCGGGTCGCGGCGGTGGGGCTCGGTGCGGGGGAGGGGCCGGTGTAGTGCGCGGGCACATACAGGGTGAAGGTCGAGCCGACGCCCGGCTCGCTCTCGGCGATGATCCGGCCGCCGAGCAGCGCGGCCATATCGCGGCTGATGGAGAGGCCGAGGCCGGTTCCGCCGTATTTGCGGTTGGTGGTGCCGTCGGACTGCTGGAACGCCTCGAAGATGCCGTCGAGTTTCTCCGGTGAGATGCCGATGCCGGTGTCCTTGACGGAGAGGGCGATGACGTCGTCGGCGGTGCGGAGGGAGTCCTCCTCGAAATCCGTGCCCGGTACGCGCTGGACGATGAGTTCCACGCTGCCGGAGGAGGTGAACTTCACGGCGTTGGACAGCAGATTGCGGAGGATCTGCTGGAGGCGCTGTTCGTCGGAGAAGAGCTCCTTGGGGACGTGCTCGCCGACCTTGACGTCGAAGGTGAGGCCGCGGTCGACGGTGAGCGGCTTGAAGGTGGCGCGGACGTAGTCGAGCAGCTTGATCAGCGGCAGGGTCTTGGGGTGGACGTCCATCCGGCCGGCCTCGATCTTCGACAGGTCGAGGATGTCGTTGATGAGCTGGAGGAGGTCGGAGCCCGCGCGGTGGATGGTGACGGCGAATTCCACCTCCTGGGTGGAGAGCCGGCCGTCGGGGTTGTCGGCGAGGAGCCGGGAGAGCACCAGCAGGGAGTTCAGCGGGGTGCGCAGCTCGTGCGACATGTTCGCCAGGAATTCCGACTTGTACTGGGAGGAGGTGGCGAGAAGGGCCGCCTTCTCCTCCAGCTCGGCGTTCGTCAGCTGGAGTTCGTCGGAGCGCTGGCGGAGCTCGGCGGTCAGGCGCTGGGACTCCGAAAGCAGGGACTCCGTACGGGAGTTGGCGATGATGGTGTTGATCGAGACGCCGATGGTGTTCACGAACTGGTCGATGAAGGCGAGGTGGACGTCGCTGAAGCGGCTGAAGGAGGCCAGCTCGATGACGCCGAGCACCTGGTCCTCGAAGAGGATGGGGAGGATGACGATACTGGCCGGGGCCGAGGCGCCGAGTCCGGAGCTGATGGTGATGTAGTCGGGCGGGACGGCGTCGACGACGATGCGCTTCTTCTCCATGGCGGCCTGGGTGATCAGACCCCAGCCGGGGGTGCCCAGGCGCAGCCGCGGCAGTGAGCGGCGGCCCTCGGGCTGGCCGGTCCCGTAACCGGCGATCAGCTCCAGGCCCTCGCCCGGTTCGGCGCCCGCCTCGGCCAGGAAGAACGCGCCGAACTGCGCATTCACCAGCGGGGTCAGCTCGCGCAGGATCAGATCGGCGACCTCGACCAGGTCGCGGTGGCCCTGCATCAGGCTGGCGATACGGGCCAGGTTGGACTCCAGCCAGTCCTTGGCGCGGGTGGTCTCGCGGAGATTGGCGACCATCAGGTTGATGTTGTTCTTCAGGGCCGCGACCTCGCCCTGGGCGTCCACGGTGATCGAGCCGGACATATCGCCCTGGGTGACGGCGCTGGCCACCTCGGCGATCGCGCGGACCTGCGTCGTCAGGTTCAGCGCCAGCTCGTTGACGCTGGTGGTCAGCCGCTTCCAGGTGCCGTAGACGCCCTCGACCCGGGCCTGGCCGCCGAGCTGGCCCTCGCTGCCGACCTCACGGGCCACCCGGGTCACCTCGGAGGAGAACGAGGAGAGGGTGTCGACCATCGTGTTGATCGTCGTCTTCAGTTCCAGGATCTCGCCGCGGGCGTCGACGTCGATCTTCTTGGACAGGTCGCCCTTCGCGACGGCGGTGGCGACCTGGGCGATGTTGCGGACCTGGGACGTCAGGTTGTCGGCCATGGAGTTGACGTTGTCGGTGAGGTTCTTCCACACGCCGGAGACGCCATGGACCTGGGCCCGGCCGCCCAGCCGGCCCTCGGTGCCGACCTCGCGGGCCACCCGGGTGACCTCGTCCGCGAACGCCCGCAGCTGCTGGACCATCGTGTTGACGGTGTCCTTCAGCTCCAGGATCTCGCCGCGGGCGTCCACGTCGATCTTCTTGGACAGGTCGCCGTTGGCCACGGCCGTGGTCACCTGGGCGATGTTGCGGACCTGGGACGTGAGGTTGAGCGCCATGAAGTTGACGTTGTCGGTGAGGTCTTTCCAGACCCCGGAGACGTCCCTGACCTGCGCCTGACCGCCCAGGTTTCCTTCGGTGCCGACCTCGCGGGCGACGCGGGTGACTTCGTCGGCGAAGGCGGAGAGCTGGTCGACCATCGTGTTGATCGTGGTCTTCAGCTCCAGGATCTCGCCCTTCGCCTCCACGGTGATCGTCTTGCCGAGGTCGCCCTGCGCGACGGCGGTGGCGACCAGGGCGATGTTGCGGACCTGGGAGGTCAGGTTGTCCGCCATGAAGTTGACGCTCTCGGTGAGGTCCCGCCAGACCCCGGATACGCCTCTGACCTGCGCCCGGCCGCCCAGCCGCCCCTCGGTGCCGACCTCGCGGGCGACGCGGGTGACCTCGTCGGCGAAGGCGGAGAGCTGGTCGACCATCGTGTTGATCGTCGACTTCAGCTCCAGGATCTCGCCCCGCGCGTCCACGGTGATCTTCTGGCTCAGGTCGCCGTTGGCCACGGCCGTGGTCACCTGGGCGATGTTGCGGACCTGCCAGGTCAGGTTGGACGCCATGAAGTTGACGTTGTCGGTGAGGTCTTTCCAGACCCCGGATACGCCCCTGACCTGCGCACGGCCGCCGAGCTGGCCCTCGGTGCCGACCTCGCGGGCGACCCGGGTGACCTCGTCGGCGAACGCCCGCAGCTGATCCACCATCTTGTTGACGGTGAGCTTCAGCTCCAGCAGCTCGCCGGTGGCCTCGACCGTCACCTGCTGAGTCAGGTCGCCGGTGGCCACCGCGGTGGTGACCACGGCGATGTCCCGGACCTGCGCCGTCAGCCGCGACGCCATGGTGTTGACCGCCTCGGTCACATGGAGCCAGTCGCCGGAGAGTCCCTGGACCTTGGCCCGGCCGCCCAGCCGGCCCTCGGTGCCCACCTCACGGGCGACCCGGGTGACCTCGCCGGTGAACAGCGACAACTGGTCCACCATGCGGTTCACACCGCTGCCCAGCCGTCGCAGATCGCCGCGGAGCTGGCGGTTGCCGTCGTGCAGATCGACCCGCTGGGTCAGATCGCCGTCGGCCACCGCGTCCAGCACCCGGGTGGCCTTGGCGAGCGGCACCACCAGCGCCTGCAGCACGGTGTTGGCCGACTCGATGTTCGTCGTCCAGGTCCCCTGGCCGGGGCTGGCGGAGATCCGCTCGTCCAGCCGGCCCTGCCGGATGATCTCGCCGCGTACCCGCTGCAGCTCGGAGGCCAGATGGACGTTGCGGGCCACGATCTGATTGAAGACGCCCGTCATGTCGGCCAGCACGCCATCCGTGGAGGAGCCGTCCTGCGGGATCTCCACATGCGCGGTGAAATCCCCGTCGCGCAGCGCATTCATCGCCGCGAGCAGCGGCCGTAGCTCGCTGGTCCGCACCCACTGCCCGTCGTGCCGGGCGTCGGGCGGCTGCGGGGGCTCAGCGGGCTCCGGCGACTCCGGGGGCGGAGAAGCAGGCTCGGGCCGGGCCGGGTCGAGCGCCATGACACACCATCCCCCCAGTGATCGATGTGGAGAAAGCCGGTTGGGCAGGGTGATCCATTTGGGCAGATATGACATAGTATAAAGCGCTTGTAATCAGTTTTTCCCGGCACATTCAGGGGGCGCAGTGGTATCGCTGTCCTCCCCGCACGCGACGGAATCCGTGTCCCGGAAAGGCCTGCCCGCGAATCAGCTCGCGGCCGCCGGTGCACGTAAATTCGTGCGCGCGCTGCTCACCGAACGGGCGGCCGCACCGTCCGCCACGGCAGGGCCCGGCGCGGCGGCGATCAGTGCGGAGCTCATCCACGACGCCGTTCTGCTCACCAGCGAGCTGGTCACCAACGCCGTGATGTACGCCGGTACCGATATCGATGTGACCTGCCGCCTGGAGCACGACCGGCCGGCCGCCGAGGACGACGGGGAGCGCCGCCCGGCCAAGGTGGGCGTGGTGCTGGAGGTCTCCGACCGCCATCCCGCCCGGGGCGTACGCGGTGGGGTCGACGCCCGCACCGGAGAGCCGGGATTCGGACTCCAGCTGGTCAGCGCGCTGGCGGAGTCCTGGGGCGTGACCTACCGGCAGGCCGTGAAGACCGTCTGGTTCCGTCTGGAGGCCACCGAGGGCGAGTCCCTGCGCCCCAGCCGCGTGCCCCAGCGCGAGTCGCGCCGCGCCGAGCCCCCCGTACGCCTGGCCCACCCCGTGACCCATCGCGGCCGCCCGCACGGATTCGCCGCCGAATGGGCCGACCGCGGCGGCCCGTCCTTCCTCGCCGAGACCAGCGAGCTGCTGGCCGGGCAGCTCGACCAGGACATGGTCACCGCGCTCGCCGCCCAGCTGCTGGTGCCCCGGCTCGCCGACTGGTGTGCCATCTGGCTGACCACGGAGAGCGGCGGCATGCAGCTGTCGCGGGTCTGGCATGTCGACGAGCGGCGGATCGGCCCGCTCCGTGCCGAACTGGAACGGGACCCGCCGACCGACATCATCCGCACCGCCGGCACCCCCTGGCCCTGGCCGGAGTGCGCCGGCACGGCTCCCTCGGGCGGGTCCGCGCTCGCCTTCCCCCTGGTGGCCCGCGACGTCGACCAGGGCATGCTGCTGCTCGGCCGGGCGGGGCACCTGCAGATGACCGACACCGTGGTGCGGATGGTCGAGGACGTGGCACGCCGGGTCGCGCAGGCCGTGTTCACCGCCCGCCAGTACACCCGGCAGACCACGATCAGCCTGGCGCTCCAGCGTCGGCAGCTGCCCGCGACGCTCGCCAGCATCGTCGGCGTCGACACGGCGATCGTCTATGAGCCGCACGGCGAGGGGCAGACCGTCGGCGGCGACTTCTACGACGTCTTCCCGATGGGCAACCGCCGCTGGTGCTTCCTGCTCGGGGACGTACAGGGCAAGGACCCCGAGGCGATGTCCGTCACCGGACTGGCGCGCCATCTGGTGCGGCTGCTGGCCCGCGAGGGCCATGGTGTCGAGTCGGTGCTCGGCAGGCTGAATCTGGCCATGGCCGAGGAGAGCGCGGAGGCGGTGGAACTGGGCGGTGAGCAGGCCACCTCCCGCTTCCTGAGCCTGCTGTACGGCGAGCTGGAGGTCGATCCGGGCGTACCAGGGGCCCGCTGTACGGTCGCCAGCGCCGGCCACCCGCCACCGCTGCACATGTTCGTCGACGGCGCCGTGGAGCCGGCCTCCGACCCCCAGATGCTGCTCGGCATCGACGAGGGCACCGAATTCCACGCCAGCTCCTTCGTCCTCGCACCGGGCGAGACGCTGCTGTGCGTGACCGACGGTGTCACCGAACGCCGGTGCGGCAACTGGCAGTTGGACGACAACGACGGTCTGATCGAGGTACTGCGGGACGGCATGGGGCTGGGCGCCAAGGCCCTCGCCGAGCACGTACGGCGCGCCGCACACGACTTCGGCACCGGGCCCGTCGAGGACGATCTGTCGGTGCTCGTCCTCCAGGCGGTGGCCTCGACGGCCGACCGGCGCCCGTGAGCGGCCGGCCGGACCGCCGGAGAGCGGCGGCCGCCGCGCCTCAGGACCTGCTGCCGGCGTGGGTGAAGACCGGCTTCCCGCCGCCGGAGATCACCCCTCCGCCCATACCGGCGACGGGATCGAACTGCCCGCCGAACAGCGGCCGGCCGAGTGACGGGCCGTCGCCGGAAGGCCGGTGGGCCGGTGCGGCCTGCGGCGCCGCCTGAGCGACACCGGACGCCGCGAGTACACCGGCACCGCCCAGGGCGGCAAGGACGAGGAAACGACCGAGGTGGGGGCGCATGGGACGCTCCTTCAGTAGAGGAAACCGAGTAGCCGAATAACCGAGTGACCGGGTGCCGGGTAACGACGGCACGGGCCACCAGGGGCTCCCACGGGGCCGGCCGGGCGAATCGGCCACCGGGCGGGCGGGTGCACGACGCCACGAGGGGGCTCGCGGCCCGTTGCCGCGCGCCCGGGGGTGATCCGGGCATGGCCACATTCCGCCCCGAGCGGGTAAGAACACACCTCGGAGGGCGTGACATACCAGCCGGTATGCATCGACAATCTCAGCACCACTACCCGCCCGTAACACCGCGGAGGCATCCGGTGCTCAGCACGATGCAGGACGTACCGCTCACCGTCTCGCGAATCCTGGCCCACGGGTCGACGGTTCACGGTGAGTCGCAGGTCATCACCTGGACCGAGGGAGATCCGCACCGGCGCACCTTTGCCGAGGTCGGCCGCCGGGCCGCACAGCTGGCCCATGCGCTGCGCGACGAGCTGTCCGTGGCCGACGAGGAACGCGTCGGCACGCTCATGTGGAACAACGCGGAGCACTTGGAGGCCTATCTCGCGATCCCCTCCATGGGGGCGGTGCTGCACACACTCAATCTGCGGCTGCCCGCCGAGCAGCTGGTGTGGATCGTCAACCACGCCGAGGACCGGGTCGTGCTCGCCAACGGCACCCTGCTGCCGCTGCTCGCCCCCTTGCTGCCGCAGCTGCCGAACGTCGAGCACATCGTGGTCGTCGGCCCCGGCGACCACTCCCTGGTGGCGGGCGGCCCGGCGCGGGTGCACGACTACGAGGAGCTGATCGCCCGGCGGCCGGAGAGCTACGACTGGCCGGAGATCGACGAGCGGGAGGCCGCGGCGCTCTGCTACACCTCGGGGACCACCGGCGACCCCAAGGGCGTGCTCTACAGCCACCGTTCGCTCTATCTGCACTCGATGCAGGTCAACACCGCCGAGGCGTTCGCGCTCACCTCGCGTGACATCACGCTCCCCGTCGTGCCGATGTTCCACGTCAACGCCTGGGGCCTGCCGCACGCCGCCTTCATGGCCGGCGCCTCACTGCTGATGCCGGACCGCTTTCTGCAGCCCGCGCCGCTCGCCGAGATGATCGAGACCGTACGTCCCACCATCGGCGCCGCCGTGCCCACCATCTGGCAGGGCCTGCTCGCCGAACTCGACGCCACGCAGCGCGATGTCTCCTGTCTGCGCACCGTCGTCATCGGCGGCTCCGCCTGCCCGCCCGCCCTGATGCGCGGCTTCGAGGAGCGGCACGGCATCCGCGTCGTGCACGCCTGGGGCATGACCGAGACCTCCCCGCTGGGCACCGTCGCCCACCCGCCGGCCGGAGTCAGCGGCGACGACGAGTGGGCCTACCGCGCCACCCAGGGCCGCTTCGCCGCCTCCGTCGAGGCACGGCTGATCGGCCCCAACGGCGAACGGCTCCCCGGCGACGGCAAGGCCGCGGGCGAGCTGGAGGTCCGCGGCCCGTGGATCGCCGGCGCCTACTACGGCGGCGCGCAGGGCGAACCGCTGCGCCCCGAGGACAAGTTCAGCCCCGACGGCTGGCTGCGCACCGGCGATGTCGGCACCATCACCCCGAACGGCTATCTGACGCTGACCGACCGCGCCAAGGACGTCATCAAGTCCGGCGGCGAATGGATCTCCTCGGTCGAGCTGGAGAACCATCTGATGGCCCACCCGCATGTCGCGGAGGCCGCGGTGGTCGCCGTACCGGACGACAAGTGGGGCGAGCGGCCGCTGGCGACGGTGGTGCTCACCCAGGGCGCGACCATCGGGTACGAGGAGCTGAAGGCGTTCCTCGGTGAGCGGATCGCGCGCTGGCAGCTGCCGGAGCGGTGGGCGGTGATCCCGGCGGTGCCCAAGACGAGCGTGGGGAAGTTCGACAAGAAGGTGCTGCGCCGGCAGTACGCGCAGGGCGAGTTGGAGGTGACACTGCTGGCGTGAGCCGTTGGCCGGGCGCCCGCGGCACGGGCGCCCGGCCGGGCTGTCCGTACGGCCGGTCGGGCTGTCCGTACGGGCTCGGCCGGTCCGCATACGGGGTCCGGCCGGCCCGGAGAGGGCGCTCCGCCGGGCCCGTAAGGGGCTCCCGGCCGCCGCCCGTAGGGATGTCCCCGGCGACCGTCGTCCCGGGCCGGCCGCCGGCCCGTCTCAGGCCTCCGGCCGGCCCCTGCCGACCGTGGTCAGTTCGTGCCGATCTTGGACAGCAGGTCGACGATCCGGGCCTGCACCTCGGCGCTCGTGGAGCGCTCCGCGAGGAAGAGCACCGTCTCGCCGGCGGCCAGCCGCGGCAGCTGCGCCGGGTCCATGTCGGAGGAGGTGTAGACGACCAGCGGCGTGTGGTCGAGCAGACCGTTGGCACGCAGCCAGTCGACGATCCCGGCCCGTCGGCGGCGTACCTGCATCAGATCCATCACGACCAGATTCGGCCGCATCTGCGTCGCGAGGGTGACCGCGTCGCTGTCTCCGCCGGCCCGTGCGACCTGCATCCCGCGCCGCTTCAGCGACATGGTGAGGGCGCCCGCGATGTCGTCGTTCTGCTCGATCAGCAGCACCCGCGGCGGATGGACCTCACTGTCGCGCGGGGCCAGCGCCTTGAGGAGGACGGCCGGGTCGGCGCCGTACGCGGCCTCCCGGGTGGCCTGCCCCAGCCCGGCGGTCACCAGCACGGGAACCTCGGCCGCGCCCGCGGCCTGGCGCAGCGACTGCAGCGCGGTACGGGTGATCGGCCCGGTCAGCGGGTCGACGAAGAGCGCCGCCGGGTATGCGGCGATCTGGGCGTCCACCTCTTCGCGGGAGTTGACGATCACCGGGCGGTAGCCGCGGTCGCTCAGCGCCTGCTGGGTGGCGACATCCGGCGCCGGCCAGACCAGCAGCCGACGCGGATTGTCCAGCGGCTCCGGCGGCAACTCGTCGTCCATCGGCATCGGCTGACGGTCCATCACCTCTATGGCGCCGTTCGGGCCGTCCAGCGGCTCGGGACCCTCGCTGCCCTCGTCGGGCGCGGAGATGGCAAAGGCCCGGCCCTCGCCGGCGTCCATCAGATGTGGCTGCGGCTGGGGCTGGGCGGGGGTCTGGTGAGGGGCCGGCGGCCTGGGCTGTTGTTGCTGAGGCTGCGGTGCATTGGGGCGCGGACGCGCCTGGGCCGGCAGGGACTCGGCGGCCGTCGCCCGCTCGCCCTCCTGCGGCGGCGCGGCGAGCTTACGACGGCGGCCCGAACCGGCGGACGTACCGCCGGGCGGCGTGCTGCCGGGAGGCACCGGCGCGCGCTGCTGATCGGCGATCTGTTGGGCGAACGGCACCCCCTGCCCGAGCGTGCGCACGCTGAACGCCCGCCCGTGGGAGTGTCCCGCGGCGTGCGCATCGTCCTCGGCCGCGGGCGGCAGCGGCTGACGGTGCGGGGCCGCGGCGGGTCCGCCCTGCGGCGGCACGGGCGGCCGGCCCGCGGCCTCTTCGGCGGGGCTGGGGCGACCGCGCCGACGGCCGGTGGGGGCGGGAGCGTCGGGTGCCCGGGGGTCTTGCGGGGCGGCGGGGGCGTGGTGCGGCTGAGGCACGTCGGGCGCTTGGGGTGCACCGGCGTCCTGGGTCGGGACGATGCCGGGCGCCGTGCCGGTGGCCGTATCCGTCGCCTCCGCCGGTTCGGTGGGCTGCGCCACCAGCCCCTCCGGGCCCGCCACGAACGTGCCGGACGACTCGGAATCGGCCATGGCGGCCGCCGCGCGCTCCTCGGCCGCGGCCCGTCTGGCCCGCCGCCGGCCGGTCGGCTCCCCGTCCCACTCGCCTTGCGCCGCACCGGAGTTGACGGCTGCTTCCAGCTCGTACCCCGGCTGTCCACCGGGCATCGACCCCTCCGGGCCGTTGGCAACCGGCCGACGCGCCCGACGGCGCCCCGTGCCGATGCCGTCCTGTGGCCCGGTGGCTTGTGCGGGCACCTGGTCGGCGGTCACGGGCGACGACTGCGGGGTCCGGTCCGCCGCGGCGGGCGGCAGCGCAAAGGCGGTACGCGCACCGGCCTGCTGCGCCCCCGAGGAGGCGGCCGCGGATGCCCGGCCACCCTGCGCGGTCCGCTCGGGGGCCTCGGCCAGCGCCCGGCGCGCCCGCCGACCGCTCGGCTGTACGGGGCCCAGGCCCTGGGGTCCGACCGGGGCCGGTGCCTGACCGGGAATGTGCGGCTGCCCCGGAGCCGGGGTCTGCCCCGACGCCGAGCTCTGCCCGGGAATCTGCGGACGGGCCGGAACCGGAGCCGATCCGGCCGCGGAGGCCGGAGCCGATGTCTGCGCGTCGGCCGGTGGCGTCGCGGGCCGCTGCGTACCGGCTGCCGTGCCACGGCCCTGGGTGCCCGCCGCGGGTCCGTGTCCCGGCTGCTGTCCCGATGTCTGGTTCGTTCCGGGGGGGAGCGCGGGCAGCCCGCCGCCCTCCGGGGTGCCCTGCCGGGCCCGGCGCCGTCCGGTCGGCGGTACGGACTCGGCCCCCGCCATGCCCGGCGGCAGCCCCGTACCGTCGGCGGCAGGGCAGCCGCCCTGCGTACCCTGCGCGGCATCACCGTGCTGCGGATGAGCCCCCCGGCCGCCCTCGGCCGCCCCGGGGCCCGTCTCACCCTGCGGTCCGTCGCCCACGGCACCGTGCGGAACACCGGCCTTTGGCCCGGCACCCGCTCCCGTGGCCGGTCCGCCCGATGGCGTGCCCTGCTCCGCGCCGGAGTGCCGCGCACGGCGACGACCGGTCGGCTGCGCCCCGCCCGTCTGGGCCGGCACCGCCACACCGCGCTCCGCACCACCGCCACCGAGCGGCTCACCGGACCCGCCGGACCCGCCGGGCCCACCGTCACCACCGGGCCCACCGTCGCCACCGGGGTGGCCCTCGCCGCCCTCGTGACCCTCGCCGTCCGGCTCCTGGTCACCGTTGCCCGCGTCCGCCGCGTTGCCCCGGGTGCCCCGCGCATGGGCAGCCGGTACCGGCATCACCGTCGTCTCGTTGCCGGTCGGCCCGTCCATCCGGTCCGCACCGCCCGTCGCACCGTCCACCGTCGTGCCGTCCGCCGCCACCGGTAGCTCCAGCACATACGCGCTGCCGCCCGCGCCGGGCCCGCCGCCGGGCACCTCATGCGTCTGCATCAGCCCGCCGTGCTGCCGCACGATCCCGCGGACGATCGGCTCATGGACCGGGTCGCCGCCACCGAACGGGCCGCGCACCTCGATCCGTACGACATCACCGCGCTTGGCCGCCGCCACCACGATCGTCGAGTCACCGGGGATCGGCCCCGAACGCCCGCCCGCGGCGGCCTCACCGGCCGGCATCCGGCCCGTCGAGTCCACCCCCGCGACATCCGCGATCAGATGGGACAGCGCCTGGGCGATCCGCTCCGCGTCGACCGTCGCCTCTATCGGCGGCGCATGCACCGCGAACTGCGCCCGGCCCGGCCCGATCAGCTCGATCGCGCCCTCCACGCCCGCCGCGACCACGCCGTCCAGCGAAACCTTCGTGCGGTTGAGCTTCTCCTTGCCGGAGTCCAGCCGCTGATAGCTCAGGACGTTGTCCACCAGCGTCGTCATCCGGGCATGGCCGGCCGCGAGGTGGTGCAGGATCTGGTTCGCCTCGGGCCAGAGCTGGCCGGCCGGGTCGGAGGCGAGCGTGCCCAGCTCGCCCTTCAGCTCCTCCAGCGGCCCGCGCAGCGCCTGGTCGAGCACCGCCAGCAGCTGGGTGTGCCGGGCGGCCAGCGAGTCGTACGCACGGCGGTCGGTGAAGGTCATCACCGCGCCGACGAGCTGATCGCCGTCCCGCACCGGCGCCGTGGTCAGATCGACGGGCACCGCCCGCCCGTCCTTCCCCCACAGCGCCTGCCCGCGCACCCGGTGCTTGCGCCCGGACTTGAGGGTGTCGGCCAGCGGAGTGTCCTCCCACGGCAGCGCCGAGCCGTCCGCCCGCGAGTGGTGGATCAGCGGATGCAGCTCCTTGCCGCCCAGCTCGCTCGCCCGGAACCCCAGGATCTGCGCGGCGGACGGATTGACCAGGACGACTTTGCCCTCGCCGTCGACACCGACCACGCCCTCGGCCGCGGCCCGCAGAATCATCTCGGTCTGTCGCTGCTGGCGGGCCAGCTCGGTCTCGGTGTCCAGCGTCCCGGTCAGATCACGGACGACGAGCATCAGCAGCTCATTGCCCGTGTAGCCGTTGCGGTGATCGGCGTACGCGGCCTCGAAGGCGGACTCGTACGGAGTGCGGCCGTCCTCCAGGTTGGCGCTGGTCACCTCGACCAGCAGCTCGGTCCCGTCCGTACGCCGCGCGACCATACGGGTCGGCTTCGTCCGGCCGCCCTCGGTGTCCTCGTCGTGGCGCCGCATGGAGCCCGGAATGCGCTTGGAGTCGAAGGAGGGCAGCAGATCGAGCAATCCGCGCCCCACCAGGGCCGTGCCCGGCGCTTCGAAGGTCTCCAGCGCGATGGAGTTGGCGTTGACGACCGTGCCGTTGCAGTTGACGAGCAACAGCGCGTCGGGGAGGGCGTCGAGTATGGCTGCGAGGCGAGCAGCGCCTCGGGATGGCCTGCTGCTCACGACGACGCTTCCTCCCTGTTACCGCACCTTGCCGACCCACCGTGGCGGATCGCTGGAATGGAGTCTACGGGCACTTGCCCCAGGCGCGGAGGCGGATGACGAGGAGCTAATGCCACGGCCTTGTGCGACTCACCGCACGCCCGACATGTGCCCCTCGTCCTGACCTGGCGCGCTACTACGGCACGAACCGGGTCATGAACGGGTCGATGGGAGCAGGGGTTCGAAGCGGCTCCAGCGGCTGATCTCACACCCATTGGTGCGCCGGAAATCTGCGTTGACGGGACGCCCCGCCCAGGTTCCGGTGACATGCGCGGTGGCCGGGCCGCCGTACATCATCGTGCAGTTCACGCCCTGCGGTACGGGAGCGAACGGGTCTTTGCCCCACTTCGTCATCCCGTCCAGCTTGTCGCAGGCGCGCTTGACGTGACGGTGGTTGCCGCCGCCCGGGTGGCAGTACAGCTCGAAGGTGCCGTTGGCGGCCGCCGAGCCCGAGTGGTGGACGGTGACGGTGAGGTGATCGGTAGGCGCGTGGTCGCGAACCGGTGTGCCGTGGTCGACACGTGCGTCGTGATCGACGGGCGTGACGCGACCGACGGGTGTGCCGTGATCGACGGGTGTGCCGTGACCGACGGGCGTGCCGTGATCAACGGGTGTGCCGTGGCCGGTGAGGCCGTGGTGATCGGCGGTCGGGTGGTGACCCGCGCCGATGATGCCGTCCCCGGACCAGTGGTACGGCAGCGGGATCGGCGCGGCCGACGCGGCGGGCGCCGCCAGGGCCAGCGCCGCGGTGACGGAGACGACGGACACGGCGGCGATGGTGGAGACGCGGCCCGCGGCGGCCGTGGTGGCGGTCAGGCGGGTCACGGCCGAGGTGGCGGCGCTGGCGGCCGCGGCGAAGAGGGATGACGTCCGGCGGTGCGGCATCACAGGCTCCAGAGAGGCGAGTGCGGGGCGGTACGCGGTACGTACACGCCGGGGGCGCACGACGACGCGAGTCGCCACGGCCCCGACACCTCTAACGCGCCGCCGCCCCCGACGTTGCGCTGCAGGAACGTCTTTGCCGGGTGGCCCGCGCGCCTAGTACCGTAGGGGGCGATTGGTGACAGCCCTGGGAGCTGTGCCATCATCTGGACACACCACAGCGTGCCTGCGCGCGTGGGGTGTGTGGAGGCGTCGCCTAGTCCGGTCTATGGCGCCGCACTGCTAATGCGGTTTGGGGCTTACCCCCCATCGAGGGTTCAAATCCCTCCGCCTCCGCTCTTCTTCGTTCAGGCCCCGGTCCTCACCGACCGGGGCCTGCACGCTTTTACCCGCCTCCGCAGCGATCTTCTCTCCACGCCCGCAAAGCAATCCCCTCCGTACGGACGCGAGGCGATCTCCTGCGTATGGCCGCGAGGCGGTCTCCTGTACGGACGCGAGGCGGTCTCTTCCGTGCACGGCGCCGGAGCTACCCGCACGGGGCGATCTACGCTGCGCCTCCCGCCCGAGGTGCCGCTGCGTTCCCCGCCCGACGAGCTGCTGTGGTCCCCGCCCGACGGCTGCTGCGTCCTCCGCCCGAGGTGCCGCAGCGTTCCCCCGGACCGAGGTGCTGCTGTCGCGCCGCCCGACGGCTGCTGCGTCCCCCCGGGCCCGACCCCCGCCCCCGCCGGCCGTCCTGGATCCGCCATGACCGTCCCCTACGGGCCGCCGCGCCCGTTCTCTCCCCCGCCGCCACCACACGCCGACCGCGTGGCCCTCACCACCGCTCCCCACCGTCCACTGTCCACATCCGCGGCCAACCGGCCCCCGCGCACCGGGCGGAATCCGACCGCCCACGCCACCCTGGACCCATGGCACCTCAAGACCGCTCGCCCTCGTCGGACGCCGGTTCCGCCATCGGCGGCATCCCCGTCCCCGACAGCAAACTCGCCCGGGAGGCGACCGAGCTGATCCGCGATGTCACCGATGACCTGATCTACCACCACTCCCGCCGCGTCTACCTCTTCGGCGCCCACCACGGCCACCGGCACGACCTGGACTTCGACCCGGAGCTGCTCTACGTAGGAGCCCTCTTCCACGACCTCGGTCTCACCGAGAAGTTCCGCACCTCCCAGCAGCGCTTCGAGCTCGACGGCGCCGACGAGGCCCGCGCCTTCCTGGCCGCCCGCGGCATCCCCGCGGACCGCGCCCGCCTGGTCTGGGAGGGCATCGCCCTGCACACCACCCCGGAAATCCCGCACCACATGGCCCCGGAAGTGGCCCTCGTCACAGCCGGCGTCGAACTCGACGTCCTCGGCATCGGCTACGACACCCTCCCCGCGGAAACCCGCGAGGCCGTCGTCGCCGCCCACCCACGCCCCGACTTCAAACGCCGCATCCTCCGCGCCTTCCACGCCGGCCTGGCCCACCGTCCCCAGACCACTTTCGGCAATGTGAAGGCCGACGTCCTGGACCGCTTCGAAGAGGACTACACCCGCCCGAACTTCGTCCGGATCATCGAGGACTCCCCCTGGCCCCAGTAGCTTCCCAAACCCCGCCAGAAGCGCGTTTTCGCAGGTCAGAAGTGCTGCGAGTAATGGATTTCGCCTCACGCCGCAGGTCATGTAATGTTGTTCCCGCAACGCCGACCGGCAAGAAAAACCGCCGGAAAGCCAAGCGCTCGTAGCTTAACGGATAGAGCATCTGACTACGGATCAGAAGGTTGCAGGTTCGAATCCTGCCGAGCGCACAGCAGGTCAAAGCCCCCGCCGGGTAATCCGGGCGGGGGCTTTGTCGTGCTGTAGAGCGGTGAAGTACGGCAACCGGGTCAGCCGGTACCGCCCCTCGCTTCGGAGGGCTTGTCCGGGCTTGTGCGGACCTCGTGTGAGTGCCGCCGGTTGTGCCGAGCCGCCTTCGGGTACGGCCAAGGGCGAGTGACGGGTGTGCGGTGTGGCCCAGGAGCCCGTTCCTGCAGCGCCCGTACGTCGCTGCGGGGGCGGAGAAGCCGACGTGACCAACTGGACCAGCCCACGGCGCGCGTCAGTTGTGGCTGCTCAGCCGTTGACGCCGCCGGCCGCCCGGGGACGTTGCCCCGACCTTCGCGCAGCCTTGGGAGACGTCGAGCCGGGGCGATGCGGAGTACGGCTCCAGGCTCCATCGAGGGTCTGTCCGGTTGGCGGGCAGGGCATGGGTCGGGCCCGAAGTGGGGCGGAGTCCCCGTCGAGGGGGTGTGGGGCATATGGGGTAGATTGTCCGGCTTGAGCCCGGTGAGTTGGTTGCGGACGTGGCCGGCGGTCACCTGGGTCGGTTCGGCGGCAGCGTTGCGCGAGGGAGGGCAGGTGTGGGTGCGGAGTGCGTCAACCGGCTGGCTGTGAAGGTGAGTTGAGAGGGGGTGGTGTGGGTGTGGGGTGGCGGTGAGGGAAACGATTAGGCATTGGTGGGGGAGTGGCGTAATGTTCAGTTCATCGACGCGGGGTGGAGCAGCTCGGTAGCTCGCTGGGCTCATAACCCAGAGGTCGCAGGTTCAAATCCTGTCCCCGCTACTGAAAAGCCGCAGGCCCAGTGGATTCCATTCCACTGGGCCTGCGGCTTTTGTGCGTGCGGGTGCCTGCGGGTCAGTCGTGGACCGGTGGCGGCGGGGCCGTGTAGTGGGCGGCCGGGCCGGTGTGGGGGCGGGCCAGGTGGGGGCGGAGGAGCAGGTCGTCGTCGTAGTCACCGTCGTTCTGGTGGCGGAAGGGCAGCGGCTCGGTGGTGGGGAGGGTGTGCAGGCGCTCGCGCAGGCGGGTGGCGGCGGTCGCGTAGGCGGTGGGGGTGGTGCGGTCCGCGCCGGGGATCAGGAGGGGCGGGACGACGGAGATCCCGGTGTACCAGAGGGTGCCGTGCTGGAGGGGGAAGAGGAGGTCGTTGAGGTCTCCGTTGACGCCGCGCGGGCCGAGGGTGGCGGCGCGGGCGCCGGCGGTGGTGATGACCATGGCGCGCTTGCCGGTGAGTTTGCCGTCGCCGTAGCGCTGGGGGCGGCCGGTGGCGGGGTCGGTGATGCCGAAGGCGAAGCCCTTGACGAAGACGCGGTCGAACCAGCCCTTGAGGATGGCCGGCATGCCGTACCACCACAGGGGGAACTGGACGATCAAGGTGTCGGCCCAGGCGAGTTTCTGCTGTTCGGCGCGGATGTCGGGGGCCAAGTGACCGGCCGAGTAGGCGCACTCCGAGGCCGCCCCGATGAGCAGGCGGTCGGCCGGGTCGTGGTCGTAGTCGGCGGCATCGACCACCGGGTTCCACTTCATGGCGTACAGGTCGGAGACGCGGTACTCGTGGCCGTGGGCGTCGAGGGTGCGCAGTCCCTCGGCCTTGAGGGCGCCGCTCAGGGAGCGCTGGTCGGGGTGGGCGAACAGCCAGAGGACCTTCATGTCCTCCACTGTCCCGGGAGCGGTGGGCGAGATCGAGTGGCCCGATGGTCATGATGTGTAAGGATCGGGCCATGAGTGTGGTGGAGAGCGGCAGCGGTAGTGGTGGTGGGCATGTGCCGGCGGTTCCGGGGGGCGGGCGGCCGCACCGGGTGGTGGTGCTGGTGCGGGACGGGATGCTGCCGATCGAGGTGGGAATCGTGCACCGGATCTTCGGGGAGGCCCGGTCGGCGGACGGGGAGCGGCTGTACGAGCTGGTGACCTGTGCGCTGGAGCCGGGTGAGGTGCGTACGGACACGGATTTCACGGTGAATGTCGCGCACGGGCCGGAGGCGCTGGCGGCGGCCGACACCGTGGTCGTGCCGGCGTCCGGGACGGACTACGGACGGGGGGAGGGGCGGGGCACCGGGCGGCTGAATCCGGCGATGGCCGCAGCGCTGGGCCGGATACGGCCCGGGACCCGGATCGCGTCGATCTGTACGGGGGCGTTCGTGCTGGCCGCGGCCGGGCTGCTGGACGGGCGGCGGGCGACCACGCACTGGCGGTCGGTGGACGACTTCCGCCTGTTGTACCCGGCCGTCGAGCTGGATGCGGATGTGTTGTACACGGACGAGGGCGATGTGCTGACCGCGGCGGGGGTCGCCTCCGGGATCGATCTGTGTCTGCACATGGTCCGGTGCGATCACGGGGCGGCGGTGGCCAACGACGTGGCGCGGCGGACGGTCGTGCCGCCGCACCGGGAGGGCGGGCAGGCGCAGTACATCCGGCGGCCGGTGCCGGAGCCGCAGGTGTCCTCCACGGGGGTGGCGAGGGCCTGGGCGCTGGAACATCTGGACCGGCCGCTCAGCCTGCGGGAGCTGGCGGCGCGGGAGTCGATGAGCGTACGGACCTTCACCCGGCGGTTCCGGGAGGAGGTCGGGATCTCGCCGCTGCAGTGGCTGACGCAGCAACGGATCGAGCGCGCCCGGCAGTTGCTGGAGGAGACGGAGCTGACGGTGGACCGGATCGCGGCGGAGGCGGGCTTCGGGACGGCGGCCTCGCTGCGGATGCATCTGCAGTCGGCGCTGGGGGTGTCGCCGCGGGCCTATCGGAGCACGTTCCGGGGGCCGGGGAGTGGGGGTGACGGCGGGCTGGTGGCGTGAGGTCTGGTGCGGGGTGAGGCCGGGGGCTGGGTGCGGGGGTGGGGACGGTGCGTGTGGGGTGCCGGGGTGCCGAGGTGCTGCTGGGCGGTGGGCGCTGGGGGGTGCTGCGGGGCGTTGTGGGGGGCGTCGGTCCGAGGCCGGACGGGGACTTGCGTGCGGGCGGCGTTGTCAGTGGGTGGTCGTACGCTGGCGGTGTGTGGCGATGTATGGGACCGCGCTGGTCAGGCGGCGGGCCGGAGCCGGCGGGGCGGTTCGGGCAGCGGCTCGGCTGGTACTGCGCCGAGCGGGGCGAGGAGCGGGTGAGCATGCTCCCCGCGGGCAAGGTGCTGGCGTTCGCCGCGCAGGGGGAGCGGCGCTGTCTGGGCGT
This sequence comes from Streptomyces sp. NPDC054786, assembly GCF_053611685.1. Classification (NCBI taxonomy): domain Bacteria; kingdom Bacillati; phylum Actinomycetota; class Actinomycetes; order Kitasatosporales; family Streptomycetaceae; genus Streptomyces; species Streptomyces sp. NPDC054786. The sequence continues at coordinate 295,963 of NZ_JBSHAW010000001.1, forward strand.
GCGGCGGGCCGGCCGCTGGATCGTGTGTCCGTACGGTGCGGAGCTCGACGGTGCGAGTGCCAAGGACCAGTGCGCGCGGTGCGCCCAGCTGGACCGGTCGCGTTCGGTGGCTGCGGACACCATGGCCGATGATCCGCGCCCGTACGGCGTCTACCTCGCGTACTTCGGCCCCGGCCTGCTCAAGGTGGGGATCACGGCCGTCGAGCGCGGCCCGGCCCGGCTGGTGGAGCAGGGGGCGGTGGCGTACGCATGGCTGGGGCGCGGGCCCTTGATGGCGGCGCGGCGGGCGGAGGCGCTGCTGGGGAGCGCGCTGGCGGTACCCGACCGGTTGGCGAAGGCGGCGAAACGGACGGCTCGTGGGGCGCTGCCCCCGGTGCCGGACCGGGCCGCGGAGCTGGCTCAACTACATGCGGCGGCCCGGGAGTTGCCGGGCTGGCCGGAGGCGTTGCGGCCGGTGGAGTTCGCCTGTGCGGACCATACGGAGCTGTTCGGGCTCGACCGTATTCCGGGGGCGGTGGCTGAGCTGGGCGGGATGACGTCCGGGGCGGAGATCGTGGGGGAGGTGCTGACCGGGGTGGGGTCCGATGTGTATCTGCGGTTGGCGGGGGGCGGGGAAGGGGGAGGAGCGGCCGGGGCCGCTGCTGGGAAGGGCCGAGCCGGTGGGACGGGCGGGTCCGGTGGGGTGGTTGTGGTGATGGATGCGCGGGTGTTGTCCGGGTGGGTGCTGGGGGCGGCTGTGGGGCGGGTGACGACGGTGCCGGTGCGGGACGCGGTGCCGGGGGCGGGGGAGCGGGCGGGGGAGGAGAGGGAGAAGGGGCGCCAGGAAGGGTTGTTCTGAGAGGGGTAGTTCGGCTGGGGGCGGGGTCCGGATCGAGTGGGCTCGTGGGGGGAGAGGGCGCGGGCCCGGTGGCGGGTGGGGCTTGCGGGGCTCGCCGGGGAAGCGGTTGAGGGGGTTGTTCCGGGCCGGGTCGGGGCGTTTAGATGCCATGTGCAGGTAGATCGCGGGTCCGGTGGGCTGAGCACGGTGCGGTGGCTGAGTGCGTTGCGCTGGCTGAGTGCGTGGTGGCGGCTGAGCGCGTTGTGTCGGCTTGCGCAGGGTAGGGCGTCGCGGATGCGGTCGTGGTGAGCGGTACCGGATTGGTCGGAGCCGTAAGGGACGTAAGGGATGTAAAGGACGTAAGGAGAGGGCCTGGCGTGGCGGATGGTGATGAGCGGGTCGGCGCATTCTGGCGGGAGTTGGGGCTGCCGGGGCTGATCGATGTGCATACGCACTTCATGCCCGAGCGGGTGATGGCGAAGGTCTGGGCGTACTTCGACGCGGCCGGGCCGCTGGTGGGGCGGGCGTGGCCGATCGCGTACCGGTTCGAGGAGGACGAGCGGCTGGCGGTGCTGCGTGGCTTCGGCGTGCGGGCCTTCACGTCGATGGTCTATCCGCACAAGTCGGGGATGGCGCAGTGGCTGAACGGCTGGGCGGCCGACTTCGCCTCCCGGACGCCCGACTGTCTGCGGACCGCGACATTCTTCCCGGAGGACGGCGCTGCGGCATACGTGCGTGCCGAACTGGAGGGCGGGGCACGGGTCTTCAAGGCGCATGTGCAGGTGGGCGGGTACGACCCGGCCGATGCGCTGCTCGACCCCGTGTGGGGTGCCCTCGCGGAGGCGGGGGCGCCGGTGGTCATCCACTGCGGGTCGGGTCCGGCGCCGGGCAAACACACCGGGCCCGAGCCGATCGGGCGGCTGCTGGCCCGCCATCCCCGGCTGCGACTGATCATCGCGCACATGGGGATGCCGGAGTACGTCGACTTCCTGGACCTTGCGCAGCGCTATCCGGGCGTGCACCTCGATACGACGATGGCCTTCACGGACTTCTCCGAGCGGACCGCGCCCTTCCCGCGGGCGGAACGCGGCCGGCTCACGGACCTCGGCGACCGGGTGCTGTTCGGCAGCGACTTCCCCAACATCCCGTATGGGTACGCGCATGCGCTGGAGGCGGTTGCCCGCCTGGAGCTGGGCGAGGAGTGGTTGCGGGGGGTCTGTTACGGGAATGCGGCGCGGTTGTTCGGGGTGTGAGCCGCGAGTCGGGGCGGGGCCGGCGGCCGCTTCGTCCAGGGGAGGTAAGCGGCGGAGTGCTGGGTGCTGAGGGCCTTCTGGGCGTGAGTGGGGCGCAGTTCGGCGCGGTCAGGGCCGTCCGGGCGTGGGGCGCGCAGTTCAGAGGTTCAGCGCGTTCAGGGCCGTTCGGACGTGAGGGGGGCGGCGGCTGCGGCCAGATGAGACAGGGCCGCGCGCAGATCGGACAGGGTGGCCTCGTCCGTCACGCGATCCGTAGTGGGATCGATCTTCGGGCCGATGGCGGGGATTTCGCGGCAGGCGGCCGTGACGACCTCGCCGGTCATCATGCGCAGGGTCTCGCGGAGCTGGGCGTTGGCGTGGTCGCCGCCGGTCGGGAACGGCGATGCGGTGATCACCGCGATCGGCTTGGTGACGCATTCGCCGCTGCTGACCAGCCAGTCGAGGGCGTTCTTCAGGACACCGGGGACACCGTGCGCGTACTCGGGGCTGACGACGAGCAGGGCGTCGGCCGTCGCGACCGCGGTGCGCAGGGCGGCTACCGGGGCGGGGGGTGTGGCGTCCTCGCCGTCCAGGTCGGGGTTGAAGTGCGGGAGCGTGCCGATGTCCGCGGTGGCGGTCGGGCCGTCCCAGAAGGCGAGAGCGGAGCGCAGCACCGCGCCGTTGGAGGAGCGCGCACGCAGACTGCCGGAGAGGGCGAGGAGTCTCATGGGGTGACGGTATACGCGGTACGCCGCACGGGATGGGGCGGTGCGGGCGGAGGGAGGAGAGGGGCGCGGCGGCCGGTTGCCGGAGCACCCCGCGGGCTTTCCGTATGGCGGTGAAAGTGCTGGTCAGAGCGATTGTCAGTGGCAGGTGCGATGCTTAAGGAGTGGTGATCGACCTGGACCGCGCGGGGGGCGGCCCAGGTCGGTCAAGGGCCGGGGAGCCGGGGCCGGGTGGGGCTCGAACGGGGGCCGGCAGGGGGTTGGCGGGGGCCAACGGCGGCCGGTGAGGGGTGGGGTGAGGGGGTGGGCAGGGGGCCCGGGGGAGGGGGGCGAAGCCCGCGAGGGGAGGCCGCGGCCCCCGGGCGCGGGACCAAGCACGGGGAATTCTCAGGAGATTCACAGGAAGGCGCAAGGGAGCTCTCAGGGGGGCGGGTCAGGATCACGGGCATGACCGTGACTTCGTCGTCCTCAGCGTCGTTTCGTATGCCGGCTTCGGCCTCGTCCTCCAGGGGCGCGCCCGGAAAGCAGCCGGAGCTGTTGCGGCCCGACGGCAGCCCCGTGCGGGTGCTGGTCGTGGACGACGAGTCCTCGCTCGCGGATCTGCTGTCGCTCGCCCTGCGCTACGAAGGGTGGGACATCCGCGCGGAAGGGGACGGCGCGGGAGCGCTGCGCTGCGCCCGTAGTTGGCGGCCCGATGCGGTGCTGCTCGATGTGATGCTGCCGGACATGGACGGGCTGACGGTGCTCGGACGGTTGCGGCGGGAACTGCCGGATGTGCCGGTGCTGTTCCTGACCGCCAAGGACGCGGTCGAGGACCGGATCGCCGGGCTGACGGCGGGCGGCGACGACTATGTCACCAAGCCGTTCAGCCTGGAAGAGGTGGTGGCCAGGCTGCGGGGGCTGCTGCGCCGGGCGGGGGCGGCCGCCGCGCGGAGCGAGTCGCGGCTGACCGTGGGCGATCTGGTGCTCGACGAGGACAGCCATGAGGTCTGGCGGGACGGCCAGGAGATCCATCTGACCGCCACCGAGTTCGAGTTGCTGCGCTATCTGATGCGCAACCCGCGGCGGGTGCTGAGCAAGACCCAGATCCTCGACCGGGTCTGGAGCTATGACTTCGGCGGCCAGGCCAACGTCGTGGAGCTGTATATCTCGTATCTGCGGCGGAAGATCGACGCGGGGCGGGCGCCGATGATTCACACCCGGCGCGGCGCGGGCTACCTCATCAAGCCGGGTGGGTAGGCCGGTGCCTCGCACCTCGGCCACCGGACCGGCCGGTCCTGGTACCCCGGCCACCCCGGCCACCCAGGCCACTCCCGCAGGCCCGGCCACCGCAGCCCCGGCATCCGCCCCGGCACCCCCCGTACCCTCGACACCCCCCACAGGCCCCGCCACTCCAACCCCCACTCCCCGCCGCCGCTGGTCGCTCCGGACCCGGCTCGTCGTGTCGGCGGTTGCGCTGATCGCTGTCGTCGGGGCCGTGATCGGCACGGTGACGACCATTGCGCTGCACTCCTATCTGCAAGGGCAGCTGGACCACCAGCTGCGGGATTCCGTGAACCATGCCCAGGGCGGCCCGCGGCCGCATGATCCCCGGCGTACGCGGACCCTGGACTTCGTGGCGATGGGCGGTCAGCCCCTGGAGACGGTGGGGGCGCTGTTCGGACCCGACGGCATGGCCAAGGACGGCGCCAGGCTGAACAACTCGACCAACCGGCTGCCCGGGGATCGGCTGGCGCCGCTGTCCGAGGTGCAGGTCGCGGCGCTGAACACGGTGCCGCGGGACGGCAACCCGCACACCGCCGACCTGCCGGGGCTCGGTGACTACCGGGTGATGTCCGCCAGGGACGGCTCGCTGGCGCTCGGTCTGCCGCTCGGCAAGGTGCAGGACACGGTCAGCCAACTGGTGGTCATCGAGGAGTGTGTGACGGTCGCCGGGCTGATCGCGGCCGGCATCGCCGGTTCCACCATGGTCGGCATCGCCCTGCGGCCCCTGCGCCGGGTCGCCGCCACCGCCACCCGGGTCTCCGAACTCCCGCTGCACCAGGGCGAGGTGGCGCTGCATGTCCGGGTGCCGGTGTCCGAGTCGGACGGCCGTACGGAAGTGGGGCAGGTCGGTGCGGCGCTGAACCGGATGCTGGGGCATGTCGGCTCGGCGCTCTCGGCCCGTCAGGAGAGCGAGATGCGGGTGCGGCGGTTTGTCGCCGACGCCAGCCATGAGCTGCGGACGCCGCTCGCCTCGATCCGGGGCTATGCCGAGCTGACCCGGCGTGGACGGGAGCAGCCAGGGCCGGAGACCCGGCACGCCCTGGGGCGGATCGAGTCGGAGGCGGAGCGGATGACGGGGCTGGTGGAGGACCTGTTGCTGCTCGCCCGGCTCGATTCCGGGCGCCCGCTCTCGTACGAGAGCACGGATCTGTCGCCGCTGGTGGTGGATGCGGTGAGCGATGCGCGAGTGGCGGGGCCCGGTCACCGGTGGCGGCTGGAGCTGCCCGATGAGCCGGCATTGGTGTGCGGCGACGGCGGGCGGCTGCACCAGATCTTGGTGAATCTGCTGGCCAATGCCCGTACGCATACGCCCGAGGGGACCACGGTGACCGCGCGGGTGCGCACTGCCGGCCGTACTGCCGGGCGTCGCGACGTCGTCCAGTTGGAGGTGGAGGACGACGGGCCCGGCATTCCGGCCGCTCTCCTCCCGCATGTCTTCGAGCGGTTCGCGCGGGGTGACGCCTCGCGTTCGCGTGCCGCCGGGAGCACGGGGCTCGGCCTCGCCATCGTGCAGGCGGTGGTTGCCGCGCACGGTGGCACGGTCGGGGTCGGCAGTGTGCCGGGGCGGACGGTCTTCACGGTGACCCTGCCGACGGCGGCGGTGGCCGCCTCTCAGGCACCGGCGCCTGGAGGCTAGGCACCGCCCAAGGGAGGAGGCCAGGTACCGCCCACGGGAGGGGCCAGGCACCGCCCAAGGGACGCTACGGACCGGCCGCGGGACCGCAGGTACTCCCCTCACAGCCAGAACACAGCCTCAGCACACGGCCATGACAGCGCGGTTGGCGAATGTCGTCCCCATGACAACGACACAGCCGCCCCGCACCCCGCTGGGCTCCCTGCCACCGCGCGAGCATCTGCGGCTCGGTCAGATCGCGACCGTCCTCGATGTGGTGATCCCCGTCTACAACGAGGAGCGCGATCTCGAACCGTGTGTGCGGCGGCTGCACGAGCACCTCGCCCGCACCTTCCCGTACGGCTTCCGCATCACCATCGCCGACAACGCGAGCACGGACCGTACGCCGGAGGTCGCCGCCGTGCTCGACGACGCGATCGACGAGGTCACGGCGGTACGGCTGGAGCAGAAGGGGCGCGGGCGGGCGCTGCGCACCGTGTGGTCGCTCTCCGAGGCGCCGGTGCTGGCCTACATGGACGTCGATCTGTCCACCGACCTCAACGCGCTGCTGCCGCTGGTCGCCCCGCTGATCTCCGGGCATTCGGACCTGGCGATCGGCTCCCGGCTCAGCCGCAGTGCGCGGGTGGTGCGCGGCCCGAAGCGGGAGTTCATCTCGCGTATGTACAACCTCATCCTGCGCGGCTCGCTCTCCGCACGCTTCTCCGATGCACAGTGCGGGTTCAAGGCCCTCCGCGGCGATGTCGCCGCGCGGCTGCTGCCGATGATCGAGGACACCGGATGGTTCTTCGACACCGAGATGCTGGTGCTCGCGGAGCGGGCCGGGCTGCGGATCCACGAGGTGCCGGTGGACTGGGTCGACGACCCCGACAGCACCGTGCAGCTGGTGCGGACGGCCACCGACGACCTCAAGGGCGTATGGCGGGTGGGGCGGGCGCTGGCGACCGGCGCGCTGCCGCTGGACCGGCTCGCCCGGCCGTTCGGGGACGACCCGCGCGACCGTGAGCTGTCCGGGGTGCCCGGCGGCCTGGCCCGTCAGCTCGTCGGCTTCTGTGTCGTCGGCGGGCTCAGCACCCTGCTCTATCTCGGCCTCTACTCCCTCTTCCGGCTCGGGGTGGGGCCCCAACTCGCCAATGCGGCAGCGCTGTTGGTGTCCGCCCTGGCCAATACGGCGGCCAACCGGCGGCTGACCTTCGGGGTGCGGGGCCGGGACCGGGCGGTCCGGCACCAGGCCCAGGGGCTGGTGGTCTTCGCCATCGGGCTGGCGCTGACCAGCGGCTCCCTGGCCGCCCTCGACGCCGCCGGCGGCGACTCCTCGCACGGCACCGAACTCGCGGTGCTGGTGGCCGCCAACCTCGCGGCGACGGTGCTGCGGTTCCTGCTCTTCCGCGCCTGGGTCTTCCCGGACCGTGAGCGGCGCGACGACGCCGGCGCACCGCAGCAGCCCACCACGCCCGACCACCACGACCTGACCAGGAGCGTTCGATGACCCCGCCCCCGTCCGCCACGCCGGCCCAGCCGTCGTATCGGCCCCCGCTCACCTCGCGCGGACGAGCGCCGGCATCGGTCGCCGCTCCCGGGGCGGCGCCGGAGCCCGCCTCCGATCCGCGCTGGGCGCGGCCCGCGCTGCTGGCGTTGTTGCTGGTCACGGCCGCGCTCTACCTCTGGAGCCTGTCCTCCTCCGGTTATGCCAACCAGTTCTACTCGGCCGCGGTGCAAGCCGGCAGCGAGAGCTGGAAGGCGTTCTTCTTCGGTTCCTCCGACGCGGCGAACTCCATCACCGTCGACAAGCCGCCGGCCGCGCTGTGGCCGATGGCGCTGTCCGTACGGCTCTTCGGGCTCAGCTCGTGGGCGATCCTGGTGCCCGAGGCGCTGATGGGTGTGGCGACGGTCGGGGTGCTCTACGGGGCGGTACGGCGGCGGTTCGGTGCGGGGGCGGGGCTGCTGGCCGGCGGGGCGCTGGCCGTGACGCCGGTCGCGGCGCTGATGTTCCGGTTCAACAACCCCGATGCGCTGCTGTGTCTCCTGATGGTCTGTGCGATCGCCGCCGTCCTGCGGGCGCTTGAGGACGGCCGTACGAAGTGGCTGGTGCTGGCCGGGGTCTGCTTCGGCCTGGGCTTTCTCACCAAGACGCTGCAGGCGTGGCTGATCCTGCCGGCGCTCGCGGTGATCTATGTCTGGTGCGGGCCGGTGGCGCTGCGCCGGCGGTTCGGGCAGCTGCTGCTCGCGGGGCTGGCGATCGTGGTGTCCGGTGGCTGGTGGGTGGCGGTCGTCGAGCTGTGGCCGGCGTCCTCGCGCCCGTACATCGGCGGCTCGCAGCACAACAGCTTCCTGGAGTTGACCTTCGGCTACAACGGCTTCGGGCGGATCAGCGGCAATGAGACCGGCAGTGTCGGCGGGGGCGGTGGCCGTCCCGGTGGCGGTGGCGGTGGCGGATGGGGGGAGACCGGGGTCACCCGGCTGTTCTCGTCCGACATGGGCGGGCAGATCTCCTGGCTGCTGCCTGCGGCGCTGATCCTGCTGGTCGCGAGCGTGTGGGTGCTGTGGCGGGCCCGGCGCGCGACCGATGCCGAACAGGCCGGTCAGCGGGCGGAGTTCCTGGTGTGGGGCGGCGCGCTGCTGATGACCTTCACGACCTTCAGCTTCATGTCCGGGATCTTCCACCAGTACTACAACATCGCGCTGGCCCCGTATATCGCGGCGCTGGTCGGGATGGGCGCGACGCTGTTGTGGCGGCGCGGCGGGCGGGCCGCCTCGCTCGTGCCGGCCGTGACGGTCGCAGTGACCGCCGGATGGTCGTACGTGCTGCTGAACCGGTCGCCGGACTGGCTGCCGTGGCTGCGCTGGACGGTGGTGGCCCTCGGTCTGCTGTCGGCGCTGGGGCTGCTGCTGCCGGTACGGGCGGGAGCGTCGGCGCGGAACGAGGAGCAGGCGGCGCGGGACGGGGAGCAGGCACGGGGCGGAGCGCCGGAACGCTCCCCGCTGCGGACGGGCCGACGCCTCGCGGTGCTGGCGGCCGGGCTCGGGGTGGCAACGGCGCTGGCCGGTCCGGTCGCGTACACGCTCCAAACGGTCAACACGCCCAAGAGCGGGTCGATCATCACCGCCGGCCCCACGGTGCGAGGCGGCATGGGCGGGCCCGGCGGCCGCTTCCCCGGTGGCGGGCGGCCCGGGGTGTGGCGTGGCAACAACGGCGGCATGCCGGGCGGCCCGGGCCAGGGCCAGGGCGGACCCCAGGGCAACAACCAGGGCGCCAAGCAGGGCAACAGCCAGGCCGCCAACCCGGGCCGGTTCCCGGGGCAGGGCGCCGGTGGCCGGAACCAAGGCGGTCGGCGGGGCTTCCCCGGCGGCATGGGCGGCTTCGGTGAGCGTGGCGCCGGGCGGGTGGGCGGCATGGGCGGTCTGCTCAACGGCAGCAAGGTGAGCACCCAGGCCAAGGCGCTGCTGGAGAAGGATGCAGGGGACTACACCTGGGCCGCCGCGGCGATCGCCTCGCAGAATGCGGCGAGCTACCAACTCGCCACCGAGAAGCCGGTGATGGCGATCGGCGGCTTCAACGGGAGTGACCCGTCGCCGACCCTCGGCCAGTTCAAGAAGGAGGTCGCGGACGGAAAGATCCACTACTTCATCGCGGGCGGGCAGGGCGGTCCCGGTGGTGGGAAGGGCGGCCCTGGCGGCGGCCGGGGCGGCGGCTCGTCGAAGATCACTTCCTGGGTGGAGAAAACCTTCCGGAAGGTCACCGTCGGCAGTGCCACCTTCTACGACCTGACCCGGAAGGCCTGACCGGGACCCGGAAGGCCCGACCGGGACCCGGAAGGCGTGACCCGGGAGCTGACTCCGAGGGCATGAGTCGGAAGGCCTGCCCCGGGCGGCCCGGCCGCAGCAGCGGCCCGCTCCCGGGCTCATGCCCCGCTCCCCGGCCCACGCCCCGCTCCCCGGGCCACGTCATCCGGCTCCCCCCGTACGGCCGAAAACGAAATGTACGGCGTATAGCACTCCCTGTACGGTGTAAGTCACCGCTCGCACCGTACAGGGAGCCTGTATGTCCTCCGTGGCCTCCGACGCCACCGCCGCCCCTCTCCAGCCGCCGGGCCGGCCCGCCGCCCGCTGGCTGATCCTCGCCGTCATCTGCCTCGCCCAGCTGACGGTCATCCTCGACAACACCGTCCTGAACGTCGCCATCCCCTCCCTCACCGAGGAGCTGGGCGCGACCACCGCCGACGTCCAGTGGATGATCAACGCGTATTCGCTGGTCCAGTCCGGTCTGCTGCTCACCGCGGGCAACTCCGCCGACCGGTACGGACGCAAGAAGATGCTGGTCGTCGGGCTGGCACTGTTCGGCGTCGCCTCGCTCGGCGCCGCCCTGGCCCAGTCACCGGGCCGGCTCATCGCCGCACGCGCCGGCATGGGCATCGGCGGGGCCCTGCTGGTGACCACCACCCTCGCCGTCGTCATGCAGATCTTCGACGACGAGGAGCGCCCCCGGGCCATCGGCATCTGGAGCTCGGTCAACTCCCTCGGCTTCGCCGCCGGCCCGCTGATCGGCGGCTCGCTGCTCGACCACTTCTGGTGGGGCTCGCTGTTCCTGGTCAACCTCCCCGTCGCCGCCATGGCGCTGGCGGCCGTCGTCGTCCTCGTCCCCGAGTCCAGGAGCCGCGGCGGTGAACGGCCGGACCTGCTGGGTGCCCTGCTGTCCATGATCGGCATGGTCGGAGTGGTCTTCGCGATCATCTCCGGGCCCATGTACGGCTGGCTGTCCGGCCGGGTGCTGATCTCCGCGGCCGTCGGTGCCGTCGGGCTCGCCGTCTTCGCGCTGTGGGAGCTGCGCGTCCCGTATCCGATGCTGGACATGCACTTCTTCCGCAACCGCCGGTTCATCGGCGCCGTCTCGGGCGGCATCCTCGTCGCCTTCGGGATGGGCGGCTCGATGTTCCTGCTCACCCAGCATCTCCAACTGGTCCTCGGTTACGGCCCGTTGGACGCGGGGCTGCGGATGGCGCCGCTCGCCGTCACGGTCATCCTGATCAACTTCACCGGTCTGGGTGCCCGTCTGATCCCCCGGTTCGGCACCCCCGGAATGATCGTTTCGGGGATGTCGCTGCTCGCGGCGGGCCTCGCCGCGATCTCTCTGCTGAGCGGCGCCGGCTACGGCGGCATGCTGGGCGGCCTGGTCGTGATGGGCGTCGGCATCGCGTTCGCCATGCCGACGATGGCCAACGCCATCATGTCCGCGATCCCGCCGGCCAAGGCCGGAGTGGGTGCCGGCGTCAACGGCACCCTGATGGAATTCGGCCAGGGGCTCGGCGTCGCCGTCCTCGGCGCGGTCCTCAACTCCCGCTTCGTGGCGCTGCTTCCGCTGGTCGCCGCGGGCGCCGGGTCGCTGCCCGCGGCGCTCGCCCGGACCCGTACGGGCGCCGAACGGACCGCCGTCCACGACGCCTTCGCCGCCGGCATCGGCACCAGCCAGCTGGTCGGCGCGGCCGCCGTGTTCCTCGGCGGGCTGCTCGCCGCCGTGCTGCTGCGCCGGGCGGAGCGTACCGGACGGGACGCGGAGCAGCTCGCGTCACCTTCCGGTGCGCAACCGGCCGCCGCCGCGGCGGAATAGCATCGGCTCGGTACGTGATCGTGAACGGCGCGTACCGGCGGCACGTATGACACCCCGTACGTGCCGTCACCGATGACGACACCGACGCCGACCTCGACGACGGCACCCACGACGTCGAAGACGCTCAGGACAGGGAGGGGCGCCATGGCAGCGACGGACGACCGCGCCGGGAAGCGGCCGAACAGCGTCTGGCTGACCGAACGGCCCCCGCTCAAACGGAAGGCGGAGCAGCCGGCCGGGCTCGACCTCGACAAGATCGTCGCGGCGACGGTCCGGCTGCTGGACGCCGAGGGCCTGTCGAAGTTCTCGATGCGCAGGCTCGCCGCCGAGCTCGGCGTCACCGCGATGTCCGTCTACTGGTACGTCGACACCAAGGACGACCTGCTGGAACTGGCCGTCGACGCGGTGGCCGGCGAGATGACCCTGCCCGACGAGTCGGACACCGGCGGCGACTGGCGCGACCAGCTGCGCACGCTCGCCGTCGGCTACCGCGACATGCTGTTGAGCCACTCCTGGGCGGCCCGGCTGCTGGGTGAGTTCCTCAACATCGGCCCGCATTCGACGGCCTTCTCCAACGCCACCCAGCGGGTGATGCGACGCAGCGGCCTGGCCGCTGACACCACGTCCGGCGCGCTGGCGTCCCTCTTCCACTTCGTCTACGGCTTCTCGACGATCCGGGCCACGCACGAGGCCCGCTGCCGGGCCGTGGGCATGAGTCTCGACGACTACTTCGAGCAGGTCGTCGCCGCGCTCTCGGACCGCCCGGAGTTCGCCGAGATGCTGGAGCCGTCCACCCGGGCCGACCACGTCCGCCAGGGCCGCAGCGCCGTGGAAATGCTGGACCGGGACTTCGCGTTCGCCCTCGATCTGCAGATCGCGGGGATCGAGGCGATGCGGGACCGGCCGGAGGGCTGACGGGAGAAGGCCCCGGGCTCGCAGCCCGGGGCCTTCTCCCGCATACCTGGGTGTGCCGGGGCCGTCACCCCATCGGCAGGCTGTCCCCCTGCACCGCCTGGATGTCCAGTTCGACCTTCAGGGTGGTGCCGATCGCCGCGATACCGGCCGCCACGACCTGGTTGTAGTTCATCTTGAACTCCTCGCGGCGCAGCTCCGCGGTGGCGCGGAACGCGGCCCGCACCCCGCCCCAGGGGTCGGGGCCGGTGCCGAGGTAGCTCAGATCAAGGTCCACCGGGCGTACGACACCGTGCAGCGACAGCTCGCCGTGCACCGTCCAGCGGTCGGGGCCGGCCGGCGACAGGCCCGAGCTGCGGTAGGTGATCTCCGGGAACTCCTCCACGTTCAGGAAGTCCTCGGAGCGCAGATGTCCGTCGCGCATACCGTTGCCGGTGTCGATGGACGTGGCCTTGATGGCCGCCTCGACCCGTGAAGCGCCGAGGTCCTCGGCGATCTCGATCCGGCCGCTGAACTCGGTGAACCGGCCGTGCACGCTGGAGATCCCCAGGTGCTGGGCGACCGCGGCCACCGTCGAGTGCATCGGGTCGATGGTCCAGACACCGGGCGGCGGCAGCTCGGCCCCGCCCTGCCGCGCCAGGACGACACTGCCGACGTCCATCCGGCCGCTCGCCGTCACGATCGAGCTGGAGGCGACCGGTGCGTAGCCGACCGCCGTCACGATGACCGTGTACGGGCCGGCGGGCAGCGGCTCCGCGCTGCGGATGGTGCCCTCGTCGTCCGCCGCCGCGCGCAGCACCTGCGCGCCCGTCATATCGGTGACGGTCAGTACGGCGTGCTGGACCGCCCAGCCGTCCCGTGTGCGGACCTGGGCCCTCAGTCCCGCAGCTCCCGCGCCCGTCGAAGTCATTGCCTCTCCTGTTTCCTGCCTGGTGGGGTCCCCCCTGCTCCGGCGATGCCGAGAGCTTGGGGAGTGTCGGGCTCCGGACGGCGGCGTGCAGGCCGTCCCCTGCCTGTGCGCAGCGCCGCCGCCGGAGCCCTGGGGTCCGGCCCGGGGCGCGTCTCCGCTCAACGCGCGCCCCGGTCCGGGGTATTGCTCCCGGGGTGGATCCCCGGGCCCGGGGTGTTTCAGTCCCCGGGGTGGGCGAGCTCGACGTCGTAGCCGTCGACCCCGTGGGCACCGACCGCAAGGCCGGTGGCGACCGGCGGGTAGCCGCTCGCGATGACCGTGTAGTCGCCGGCGTCCAGGTCGGTGAAGGCGTACGCGCCGTCCTCCCCGGTCGTCGAGGTGGCCACGACATTGCCCGCCGCGTCCACCAGGGTGACCCGTGCGTCGGGCAGCGGGCGGGGTCCGTGCGGACCGCCGGCCCGCACGATGCCCTGCACCCGTGCGCCGGACAGCAGCTCGATCTCGATCCGGGTCGTGCCCTGGCCGCCTATCTCGACCGGCAGTGCGGCCGGGCGGTGGTTCGCGGCGTTCACGGCGACGGTGAAGGTCCCGGGAGCCAGCTCGTCGAAGGCGAAGTGGCCCTCGGCGCCGGTCTTTCCGGTGGCCAGCACCTCTCCGCGGACGTCGGTGACGACGACCATCGCACCGTCGACCGGCGCGCCGGTGGCCGCGCTGCGGACCTGGCCGCCGAGGCCGCTGGTGCCGCTGAGCAGGATGTCGTAGCCGTACGGCTGGTCGCCGACGACGACCGTGGACGCCTGCGGCTGGTGGCCGTCGGCCGCGGCGATCAGCACGTACGAGCCGGCGCCGGGGGCGTCGAGCACATACGAGCCGTTGGCATGGGCGACCGCGCGGCCCAGCTGACGCCCGCTGAGCGAGATCAGCGTCACCGCGGAGCGCGGTACGGGGCTGCCTTCCGCATTGCGGACGAAGCCGTGGATCGCGGAACCGGTCGGGCCGGCGTCACCGCCGCCGGCCGAGGCGTACGCCGCCAGCGGCTGGGTGAGCGTCGCCGCGGCCGGCTGCGCCCACGAGGGCGTGTGCATGTCGTCGTCGTTGGCCACCGACGGGGCGCCCACCAGGGCGGGCTCCCGCTCCTCGACCGGCGCCGGGGCGGCGGCGAGGTCCGGGACGACCTCCGACGGGGTGGCCGACGGGGTGGCCGCGGCCTCCGCGCTCTGGGACAGTCCGCCACGCGTCTTCAACGCGACCTCCTTGATGAACAGGGTGAAGAGGAAGGCGAGCAGCGCGCAGGGCGCCGCGTAGAGGAACACATCGCCGACTCCGTGGCCGTAGGCGCTCTCCATGACGGTGCGCAGCGGCGCCGGGAGGGCGTCCAGGTCCGGGATGCCGCCGCTTTTGCCGGCTCCGTGGGCGGCGGCCTTGGCGGCCTTCGGGCCGAGGTCGGCCAGTCCGTCCTTGACGTAGTGGGTGACGCGGTTGGCGAGCACCGCACCGAGGGCCGAGACGCCCACCGCACCACCGAGGGAGCGGAAGAAGGTCACGACGGACGAGGCGGAACCGAGGTCCTCGGGCGCCACCTGGTTCTGCGTGGCGAGCACCAGGTTCTGCATCATCATGCCGATGCCCAGACCCATCAGGGCCATGAAGATCGCGATGTGCCAGTACTCGGTGTCGTAGCGGATGGTGCCCAGCAGGCCGAGACCCGCGGTCAACAGCACACCACCGGCGACCAGCCAGGCCTTCCAGCGGCCGGTCTTGGTGATGATCTGGCCCGAGACGGTCGAGGAGATGAACAGCCCGCCGATCATCGGGATCGTCATCACACCGGACATCGTCGGCGACTTGTCGCGCGCCAGCTGGAAGTACTGGCTGAAGAAGACGGTGCCGGAGAACATCGCGACACCGACGAAGAGCGAGGCCAGCGAGGCCAGGGTGATCGTCTTGTTGCGGAACAGCCGCAACGGGATGATCGGTTCCTTGGCCTTGGACTCGACGAAGACGAAGATCAAGCCGAGCAGCACCGAGCCGCCGACCATCGCCGCGGTCTGCCACGACCACCAGTCGTACTTGTCGCCGGCCAGCGTCACCCACACCAGCAGCAGTGAGACCGCCGCGCTGATGAAGAAGGCGCCCGCCCAGTCGACCTTGACACCTACCCGCTTGACGACCGGCAGCTTCAGGGTCTTCTGCAGCACGATCAGCGCGATGACCGCGAACGGCACACCGACGTAGAAGCACCAGCGCCAGCCGAGCCAGTCGGTGTCGGTGATGACACCGCCGAGCAGCGGGCCGCCGACGGTGGCGACGGCGAAGGTGGCGCCGAGGTAGCCGCTGTAACGACCGCGCTCCCGCGGCGAGATCATCGCGGCCATCACGATCTGGGCCAGGGCGGACAGGCCGCCCACGCCTATGCCCTGCACCACACGACAGGCGATCAGCATGCCGGTGTTCTGCGAGAGACCGGCCACGACCGAGCCCGCGACATAGATGATCAGCGCGAACTGCACCAGCAGCTTCTTGCTGAACAGGTCGGAGAGCTTGCCCCACAGTGGGGTGGTCGCGGTCATCGCGAGCAGCGAGGCGGTGACGACCCAGGTGTAGGCGCTCTGCCCGCCGTCGAGGTCATGAATGATCTCGGGCAGCGCGTTGGAGACGATCGTCGACGACAGAATGGCGACGAACATGCCGAGCAGTAGCCCGGACAGCGCCTCCATGATCTGACGGTGCGTCATTGGGGCCCCGTCGGAGGCGTGGTGTCCGCCTCCGTGTTTGGCGTGGCCGCCCCGCACACCGGCTGGTGTGGTCGTAGCCATGTAGTTCCTTTTCATCCTGCGGGTGTACGGGTGGTGGAGTCGTGATGCGCCCGGGTCCGGCAGTCGCCGAAGCTCGTGCGGAGCCTGGCGAGCAGTTCGGTGAGGTGTCCGACGTCGGTGTCGGTCCAGTCGTCCAGGTACCGGGCGAGCGTTGCGGTGTAGCGCTCGGCGAGCTCCTCCAGGAGCTCCGTGCCGCTCGGGGTCAGGCGCAGCAGCCGCGACCGCTTGTCCGCCGGATCGGGCTTCCGCTCGATCCAGCCGCGCTCGGCGGCGTGGGCGACATGCCGGCTGGTCACCGACATGTCGATGGCGAGCAGCTCGGCGAGCTGACTCATCCGCATCTCGCCGTGCCGGTCGAGAAGGGTGAGCACCCCGGCCGAGGCGGGCGGGCACTCCTGGGGCAGCATCCGCCCCATTTCGCGCTTGACGGCACCGATGGCGCTGAGTTGCCTGGCCAGTTCCTCGTACTGACTGTGGGCGGCCACGGCTCCTCCACGCATCCATCGCACATCGCATCAACATCTTTTGTTGCTTGGGGCAACCATAAGCAAGGTTGGTTGCTGAAGGCAAACGAATCGTCCAGGGTTGAAGTAAAGGGAACGAAAAGTCTGCGCCGGGGATTGGTCAATGAGCGCGACGTGACACGCAAAGGTGCAGGTCGGCGGCACGGCCGCAGGCCCTGGCCGATAACGGTCGGTAGGGGGACACCCCCAGACGTCCCGCCCGCGCTCTCGTCCACGCGCCGTACGCGGCCCGACCCCGCTCCGTAGGCGCCTTCGCGGGAGCCGCATACGCGCCCCAGGGGTGCCCCTCCGCCCCCGGTTCGCTAGGGTCCTTCCCCATGGCGACCAACCCGCAGAACCAGGCCGGCGGCAACTACGACCCGGCGGGCAGCACGCAGATGTTCCGGGCCTTCGTGGACGAGGGCGGCACCCCGGAGGCCGGCAGTCGCCGCGCACCGGCCCCGCAGCAGTCGGCCGGCCCCCGTGTGGGCGTCATCGTCGGCGTGATCGTCGCGATCCTGGTCATCGCGGGCGCGGCGTGGCTGGCGCTGTCGTAACCGGTCGCTCTGCAGCCGTCTTCACGCGTACGGGGCCCGGCATCGCGATGCCGGGCCCTTGATCTTTCTGCCTGCCGGTTACGTCACGCGCCCGTCCCTGCTCTCCGCGATCCGCAGCGCGTCCCGCAGCGCTTCACACAGCCTGTGGACACAGAAGCGCAGTTCCCGGGCGGTCGCCTCCGCCGGCCCGTTCAACAGCTCGGCCGCGTGCCGGAGCAGCTCCTCGCCGGTGCCGAGTTGAGCCTCTTCCATGCCGTCGGCGAGCTGGGACAGATACCCGCCGGCCTCATCGGTGGAGAGGTAGCAGCGCTGCCCGTCCGGCCCGCCCCAGGGCAGCAGCCGCATCCCGCCGCTCATGAGCTGACCGCCATCTCACGTAGGAACGCCCCCTCGCGCCACGCCTCTTGGCGCTCGTGCGCGAGGAGGCAGGGGCGTACGAGGAGGGCGGCGTCGCCATCGAGGGGAGATTCGGGTCGACGGCGGAGGAGAGGCCGGTGCGCCGGCCGCTGTGGCCGGTACGTGACGGCGGGGGCGGGGCGAGTCCGGCGCTTCCTTAACCGGGCGAGAAGGCCGCGCATAAGGTTTTGCATGTCGACGCTCCTTGGGCAGCGTGGGCCGTGCCCCGGGGGTGTTGGCGCACCCGCCGGGGTCTGTGTGGGCTTGAGTCTAGTGCGGTCTGCTACGCCATGGCACCCCTTAGTACCTCTCGCCTGCCATGCGGTGGCGTGCCTACCTTGGTCAAGTGATCGAATTTGCACCGGACCGGCCCCGATGGCGACAGGTCGCCGACGTGATCCGGCAGCGCATCGCAGACGGCACCTACCAGCCCGGCACTCGCGTCCCCTCAGTGGTCGAGATGCTGGAGGAGTTCGGCATCGCCACGACCACGGGCCAGAAGGTGCACCGCGGGCTGCGTTCCGAGGGGCTGATCTACACCGAACCCGGCATGGGCTCGTTCGTCTCACGGAACGCCACAGAAATCCTCAAAGAGGCGGCCCGGTCCTCCGACGGTCCGTGACGCAATGGAGTTCGACCCGACGTTGCCCAAGTGGAAGCAGATTGCCGACGTGATCCGAGCGCGGATCGCGGACGGCACATACCCTCCACGCCAGCTCATCTCCGAGGTGCGGATGGAGCAGGAGTTCGGTGTCGCGCGCGTGACCATCCGTAAGGTCACCGCCGCCCTCCGGGAGGAAGGGCTCATCGTCACTACCCCTGGCATGGGCTCCTTCGTGACTGAGCGGCGGCCGGACGCCTGACGCGGGCCCTCGCGGCTTCCTGAGCCGCAACGGAAGGCCACCCCGGGCCGCCACCGTCGTGAGTGGCGGCACCAAGGGCGCCTCAGGCCCTAGCCCTCACACAGCGTCTTTCCGATATTCGCGGCTGCCTCGGCGGCGTCCATATGGGCCACGACCGCCATGCCGGCCGTCAGCAGGACCATGAGGCACGCGATGACGAAGAAGAGCGTCGAAAGCAGGCTCTGCCAGCCACGATTGGGGTCCTGCCCGGCGCGTCGTGCGGACCGGAACATCAGCAGGTGGACGGCCACCGCGAGGACGGCCGCTGCCAGGCCGCCGTAGGCGACGGCGAAGTTCGTCCACGGCAGCAGCGTGTACCGGCACGCCGCCGACTGGAATGCGTGGTGCCCGTTGGAGAGCGAGACCGACGCAAAAAAGCCGATGATTGCCGCCGCCGAGAGCAATGGCACGGAGAGGATCATCATCTGCCAGCGCCCCGAGGGGCGAGGTGCCGGCGTCGCGGGTTGTGGGCTCGCTTCGGTCGTCACTGTCAGTACCAATCCGGGTGCGGGCGAACGATACGGATTCTCTGCTGACCTTCGGCCTTCTCCGTTGCCGGGAGCCGTCCCTGCAGACTCGCGTTCTGGTAAGAGTCCTGGTGTTGGGTGTACTTGACCTCGCCGTCCGGCATCACGGCCGTGACGACGGCGGCGTGGTGGGTGTTGCCACGCTCGCTTTCGGCGTCGGGCCCCTGCTGCTCGTAGTAGACGATGTCGCCGGGCCGCGCCTGGGACTGGGGGACTTCCTCCCCACCGTGCTTGAGCATGAAGTTCTGCTGGTTCTCCGCTCCGGCCCAGGTCTTGGAGTAGTACATGCTCGCGTCGATCGAGTCGATGCCGATGCCGCCGGTATTTCCCCAGGTGTCGTCGCCCCGGGCCCCTGACCAAGGGTCGATCTTCTTCTGCATGCCCGCGTGGTCGAGCGCCTGGGAGACGAAGTTGGTGCAGTTGTTGTCGAAGTGGATGGGGTCCTTCTTGTTCCAGTTGTCGAGGGCATACTGGACCATCTTCACCCGGTCGAACTTCCCGTCCGTGCCGCGCATTTCGCGCTTCGTGCTCTCGGGAATTCCGTCGAGGTGCGCGAGTTTCACCGGCTCGGCCCGCGCCATGTCGTACTGCTGCTTCTCGCTCAGGCCGTTCCACCAGGCGCGTACCGCGGCCGGGTCGGTGTTCGGCTTCGGGATGTCGGCGGCGAGCATGTCCATCTCGACATGCGAGGCGCGGTTCTGCTCCTTGAGGGCCTTGTCCGGGTCGCTGATGCCGACCGTGCCCGCCAGGCGGTACAGCTCGGCCGACGTCTTTTCGTCCGCTTCCGTCGCCTGCCGCAGTGCCTGTTCGCGCAGGGCGACGATGTCGTTGTAGGCCTGCTGCTGGTCCGCGCCCGCGTTCGGGGCGGGGCATTCCAGCGGCATGCCGTCATCGCCAAGGGGAAGGTCGTGAGCCCGTGAGAGATCGGTGATCTGGCATGCGGTGCTCATCGCCGTATCCAGGCTGGTGTGCATGCCTTCCATGACCATTTTGACGCTGAGCAACAGGTCGTAGGCCGACTCCAGTTGATTCGCCAGCTTCACGAAGTCGCCGGCCGCCGCACTGCCGACTTCGTCCGCCCAGTGGTCGGCGAGGGGCTTGGCGCCCTGCTCGCGTACGTCGTTCGCGGCGTTCAGGGCGTACTTCGCCAGCGCCGCCCAGTCGTCCGCGGCCTCTTTCCACTTCCGGGGGTGGGCGCTGATGAGTTCCGAATACGTGACCACGGTCAGTGCCTCCCCAGGTCCCGCATGCCGGCCCGCAGCCTGGAGACGGCTTCCTGGTCCGCGGCGTCGTAGCCGTCGGCCGAGTCCTGCAACCGCTGCCCCAGTTCGCCCATTTTCTTGGCGAGCGCGATCATGTGATCCTGCCAGGCGGTGCGGCACGACATGACGGCGTTTCCGGACTTCCAGAACATGGCGTCGTAGTAGACCTCTTGAGAGCTGTCGAGGACATGTGACAGCCGCCGCTGAGTGTCGCTCGACAACGCCTTCATGTCATCGCCGGTGCCGCGCACCTTCGCCGTGTCCACCCGTATGTCACCCACGGGTCCCCCCCCAATTGCGTTCGAACTTCTCTGCATCGGTCCTGTGCATGACCAGTGCAGCCGTACCGGAGCACCGTACGAGAGGCGGACAGGACTGCGCAGGAGGGGCGCTGACCAGGCGGTTCCGGAGGAAAACACGGCAGATTGAGCAAGGCGGACGAGTCGCCCACCGAGCCGCGCGATACGGCTCCAGGCATCCTCGCTGCCTCGTACCGGACCCCGTTGCGAGCCCGTTGCGAGCCCTCTAGGACCTCGACGCCCCGAGGCGTTCGGCCGCACGGTGGGCCTCGGTCAGTACGCCGCCGAGGTTCCCGTACAACAGCTGCCCGTGGCGCTTGACCGGGCGCCCGTCCACCAGGACCGTGTCGACGTTCCCGGGGTGTGCGGCGGTCACCACCGCACCGATCGGATCGTGCGCGACCGGGGCGAGGTTGAGCGCGTCGGCGCGCAGCAGGACGAGATCGGCGCGCTTGCCGACCCCCAGTGACCCCACCTCATCGCCCAGGCCGAGCGCCGCGGCCCCCTCGGCGGTGGCCATGCGCAGCACATCGGCGGCCTTGACCGTGGGCGTCCCGGCGGTGTCGTCCTCGTCGAAGTGGCTGCTCATCAGCGCCGCGCGCATCTGCGAGAACATGTCGCCCGGTGCGGAGGTGACCGCGTCCGCGCCCAGCCCCGTGGTGACGCCCGCCCGGCGCAGCCGTCCCGCCATCGGTGCGCCGAACCGCATCGAGGCCTCGATCGCCGGCGTGATCGCCACCGCCCCGCCGGACTCGGCGATCAGCCGCAGCTCGGAGTCGGGCAGCGAATTGCCGTGTACGTACAGGGTGCCGGCGGTGAGCAGGCCCTGTTCCTGGAGGGCGGCGACCGGCCGCTGTGCCACCGGCCCGGCGCTCACGTGGACGGCGACGGGCAGCCCCAGCTCGCGGGCGAGCAGCCAGTCCTCCCGTACCGCCTCCGCCGGCGCGAAGGAGGGGCCGACGGGCGCCAGGGCCATCGTGACCAGCGCATCGCGCGACGGGAAGTGCTCGGTGCGGGCCTTGCGCACCCAGTCGGACTGCCGGGCGGAGTCGTCGAAGACGGGGTAGCCGTAGCCGAAGAGGGCGCGGATTCCCGCCTCCTTCAGCGCCTCGACGGCGGCCGCGGTGTGCTCCGGCGTGTACTGGACGTGCGAGAAGTCCTGGACGGTGGTGACCCCCGAGTCCAGGCACTCCAGCGCGCCGAGGAGGTTGCCGGTGTACACATCGGCGGGCGTGAACCGGGCGGCGAGGTCGCCGAGGATCCGGCTGAAGTAGCTGTCGAGGCTCTCGTCGACCGCCGCGGACCGCAGCACTCCCTGCCACAGATGCCGGTGGGCGTCGACGAAGCCGGGCAGCACGATCATCGTGCGGGCGTCGATCACCTCCAGGCCGGCATCGGTGTCATCGAGCGGCAGACCGGGGCCCAGGGCGGCGATCCGGCCGTCCTCGATGAGGACGTCGGTGTGCGGGTGGACGACGGGGTGGGGGGCGGTGTCGATGACCAGGCCGCCGCGCAGGAGCAGTCGCGGTGTGTGGTGGCGCTCGATTCCCATGGCAAGTCACCCTCTACACATTCGGAAGAAAGCTTTATAGAAAGCTATCATGATGGTGAACTATCCTGCAGAGGTGACCGCAGCACCCGGGCCAGGCCCCGACCCCGTCGATGCGCTGCTGGGCGCCTGGCGCACCGAGCTGCCGGATGTGCTCCGCCCGACGACGGAACTGTCGAAGCGGATAGCTCAGCTGGCCGGCGCCCTGGACGCGGCCACCCGTGTTGTGCTGCCCGAACTCGGCCTGACCGTCGCCGAGTTCGACATCCTGGTTGCCCTGCGCAGGGCCGGCGAGCCGTACCGGATGAAGCCGAACGAACTGGTCCGGGCCCTGCTGCTGTCCTCCGGTGGCATCAGCAACGTCGTCAACCACCTCGCCGGCCGCGCACTCGTGCTCCGCGAGCCCTCGCCGGACGACGGCCGCAGCACCATGATCCGGCTTACGCCGGACGGGGTGCGCACCGCCGAGCGCGCCGTCCGCGCCAATGCCGACGCCCATGAGGCGGTCTTCGCCGAGGCGTCCCCCACGGCCGTGAACGCTGCCGCCCGTGCGCTGCGCGAGGTGGGCGTACACCGCCGCCCCGTACCGCGCCCGATACGGACGGGGCGGAATCCCAGCCGGTCCTGAGGTGACGGCGGCCCGGGGTGCAGCGGGGCGTCACGGGCGACGGCCGCTCCCGGCGCGTTCCGGATGGCGGCCGTTCCCGGCGAGCCCCGGACGACGGCCGCTCCCGGCGCATCGGCGAGCCCCGGACCGTGGCCGGCCCGGGGCTCCCGCGGCGCGTCACCGAGGGCCGGGGCGCCCGGGTGCTGCCCTACGCCTGATCGGCCGCCCCGTGGAGGGCGGCGATGTCGATCTTCTTCATGCCGAGCATGGCCTTCATGGCGCGGGTCGCGCGCCCCTGGTCCGGGTCGTTCAGCAGCTCCGCCATACCGCCGGGTGCGATCTGCCAGGACAGGCCGTACTTGTCCTTCACCCAGCCACAGGGGCCCTCCTCGCCGCCCTCGGAGAGCTTGGCCCAGTAATAGTCGATCTCCTCCTGGTCGGCGCAGTTGACCATCAGGGAGATCGCCTCGTCGAAGGTGAACTCGGGGCCGCCGTTGATCGCGATGTACGCCTGGCCGTCGAGCTCGAACTCGACCGTCAGTACGGTCCCCGCGGGGCGCGGACCTGCCTCGTTGTAATGGGTGACGGTCTTGATCTTCGAGTTCGGGAAAACCGAGCAGTAGAACTCCGCGGCTTCCTTGCCCTGGGTGTCGAACCAGAGGTTGGGGGTGATCTGGGGCATGGTCTTCTCCCTGGGACGGGTCGCTGCCGGTGGCTGCGTCTGTGCCTCTTCAGACCGTCGCACCGGTCGGAACTCATCGCTCTTCAGGGAAGCCATTCGACGCGCCCCTCAGGGTCGAGTTTCGGCCAGGTCGGCAACGGGTGCGGCGGCAGGGCGGCGGTAAGCACGGCCCGGGAGAGGGACGGCCGCCGCGCGTCCCCTCACTTCCAGCTGAAGGTCACGTCCTGCGTGTCGAGGTGCATGCCCAGCGGCACCCGCCAGCTGTCCACGCACACCCGCCAGGTGCCGGTCTGCTTCCTGCCCACGGCGAGCGGCAGCGGAAGGGCGTGGGTGGAGGTGCGGGTGGCCCAGTCGACGCCGAGGGCGCCGATGATGTGGGTGCCGAAGGTGACGGTGCCGGCGGTGACGGGCCGGTCGCCGTTGTTGAGGAAGTCGAGCGTGACCGACCTTCTGGCACCAGCGGACGTCGGTGCCGGCGAGAGCGGGCTTGCCTATCAGCAGGCCGTCGGGCGCGTCCGGCCCGGCCGGGATGGTGGGGGAGGGCGGTACGGGAGCGGGAGAGCCGTGCGGCGGCGTGGAACCTCCGGGGCGGGTGGGGGAGTTGGGTGCGCCCGGCGAGGACGGGGACGTGGCGCCGTCGCCGTGGCCGGTGTGCGCGCCCGCGGGTGGTGCGGAGGAGCCGGGCGGGGCGCCGGATGCGCCGGGGGCTCCCGTGCCGTCGGCCATGTCACCCTTACGGGATCCGGCGGGAGACCCCGGTCCGGACCGGCCGGTACCCGCACTGCCGCTGTTGCCGTCTCCGCTACCGCCGCTGCGGCCTCCGTCGCCGTCCAGCGGGGTCAGCTCGACGCCGCCCTCCGGCGGTACGGCCCGTGCCGGCGCGTGATCATCGGTGGGGCCTGCCGCGCCCACCGCGACATAGCCCTGGTCGGCCGAGCTTCCGCAGCCGGTGAGCAGAACACCCAGACCCAGCACGGCCGCAGAGGCGGCGGCCACAGTCGTCGTCCGTCGCATCGGGCCAGTGTTACTGACGGTACGTCAGGTGTACAGAGGTCGGTCGAGTTGCTGAAGTCTGGCCGGATCGTGGCTCTCGCGCGGCCGGAAACACGTGGCCTCAGCTTTGGCTGAGCTTCCGGCATCGATCCGCAGGACGGGGAATGGCGAAGGTGCCTGCTCCACCGTGGTGGGCTCACCGCTGACGACGTCGGCCGGCTGATACTCACGGACGACGGGCGGGTGGCTTTGGCCCGTACCAAGTCCCTGCTCGACGGGCTGCGTTCGGAGATTCCTGAGGGCGTCGGAGGACGCACCAGCGGAATGGCACGAAACACGGTGCGCAAACGGGGTCACGAGCCCTCGTCCGGCCCCTCATGCGGCCGGGCGCGCGCTTTTCGCGCCACGCCCCCGCATTCCTCCCTGCGCCTCTGTAACTGTCCGCCGAGCGGCACGGAGCGCCTTGCGGCCCCTCGGCGGACCGTTCCTCAGTCGGAGATGAGGCCCTCGCGCAGCTGCGCCAGGGTGCGGGTGAGCAGGCGGGAGACGTGCATCTGGGAGATGCCGACCTCCTCGCCGATCTGGGACTGCGTCATGTTGGCGAAGAAGCGCAGCATGATGATCTGGCGCTCGCGGGCCGGGAGTTTGGCCAGCAGGGGCTTGAGGGACTCGCGGTACTCCACGCCTTCCAGGGCGCTGTCCTCGTAGCCGAGGCGGTCCGCGAGGGAGCCCTCGCCGCCGTCGTCCTCGGGGGAGGGGGAGTCGAGCGAGGAGGCGGTGTACGCGTTGCCGACGGCCAGGCCGTCGACGACGTCCTCCTCCGACACCCCCAGGCACAGGGCCAGTTCGGGGACGGTCGGGGAGCGGTCCAGCTTCTGGGAGAGCTCGTCGCTGGCCTTGGTGAGGGCGAGCCGGAGCTCCTGGAGCCGGCGCGGGACGCGTACCGACCATGACGTGTCGCGGAAGAAGCGCTTGATCTCGCCGACCACGGTCGGCATCGCGAACGTCGGGAATTCCACGCCGCGTTCGCAGTCGAAACGGTCGATCGCCTTGATCAGGCCGATGGTGCCGACCTGGACGATGTCCTCCATCGGTTCGTTGCGGCTGCGGAAGCGGGCGGCCGCGTAGCGCACCAGAGGGAGGTTCAGTTCGATGAGCGTGTCACGGACGTAGGTACGTTCCGCGCAGTCCTTGTCGAGCGAGGCCAGCCGCAGGAACAGGGAGCGGGAGAGCGTGCGGGTGTTGATGGCGTTGTCGTCATGCACGTGTGGTGCGGGCGCGGGAATCGCGGCAAGCACCTTCGAGCTGCCCAGTTCTACGGACATGCCACCCCCTTGAGGTCGCGGTCGGGTCGCTGCGGCGTCCTCGGGCCGGGGCGGACCGAGGAGTGATACCTCCACCTGAATACCGGAGGCAGCGCTACGGCAAACGCGGTTCCTGCAGAATGTCACATGTCGGCAACACGCTGTAGCGCCTTGTCGACATATCTGTGCAGGAACGGGTCGCTCATCCCGGCTACGCGTCGATCCTGTTTGCGGATCGCAGTCGGGCGAAGCTCCGCGACAGTAGCCGCGAGACATGCATCTGCGACACCCCCAGCTCCGCACTGATCTGTGACTGCGTCAGATTGCTGTAGTAACGCAGCAGAAGGATCCGCTGCTCCCGCTCGGGCAGCTGGACGAGAAGGTGCCGTACGAGGTCGCGGTGCTCGACGCCGGCCAGCTCCGGGTCCTCGTATCCGAGGCGGTCGAGCAGTCCGGGCAGGCCGTCGCCTTCCTGGGCGGCCTCCAGCGAGGTGGCGTGATACGAGCGGCCGGCCTCCAGGCAGGCCAGGACCTCGTCCTCGCCGATCTTCAGCCGCTCGGCGATCTCGGCGGTGGTGGGGGAACGTCCGTGCAGCACCGTCAGGTCCTCGGTCGCGCCATTGACCTGCACCCAGAGCTCGTGGAGACGGCGCGGCACATGGACCGTACGGACATTGTCTCGAAAGTAGCGTTTGATCTCGCCGACGACGGTGGGCATGGCGAAGGTGGGGAACTGGACACCCCGGTCCGGATCGAACCGGTCGATCGCATTGATCAGGCCGATGGTGCCGACCTGGATGACGTCCTCCATCGGTTCATTGCGGCTACGGAAGCGCGCCGCGGCATAGCGGACCAGCGGCAGGTTGGCTTCGATCAGTGCGGCACGGACCCGGGTGTGCTCGGGGGTGCCGGGCTTGAGGTCCGTCAACTCCGCGAACAGCACCTGCGTGAGCGCCCGCGTGTCCGCGCTTCGGCTCTCGCGGGATGGAGCCTTGGGCGCAGTACGGGCCGTCACGGTCACGCCACCCTTCACAGTGCATGTATCCGGCAAAAGCGGTCATAGCATCACAAGACATGTGCACTGTGTGCAAGCACCCCATAACGCCGTGTTGAACAGAGAGTTGGGTGGGTGCGGGGCCGTCGGGGGGCGGGTGGGCGGCGGTGGGCGCCCGGGGGTACGGCGAAGCCCCCCGCCCACGGGGGGCGAGGGGCTCGGCGAGGAGAGGTGCGGGAGTGCCTCGGCTCAGAATTCGTAGTCGGCGATCACCCAGGTGGCGAATTCGCGCCACTGAGCTGCGGCCGCCTGGTGGGCCGGGTGCTCGATATAGCGCTTGAGGGCGTCCGTGTCGGCCACGGCGGAGTTGATCGCGAAGTCGTAGGCGATCGGGCGGTCGGTGATGTTCCAGGCGTACTCCCAGAACGTCAGCTCCGGAATCTCGCCCTCCAGCGCCGCGAATGCGCGGACGCCGGCCTGCACCCGCTCCTCGTCGCGGGAGACACCATCGTTGAGCTTGAACAGGACCAGGTGGCGGATCACTGGGGGCCTCCGTGCGGCGGACGGGGCGCAGCCGGGCCGGTGGGCCGACTGGCCGGGGCTGGGGCGCCGGCCGATCGCGGGCCGAGCCGTCCCTCGGGCGGCCCCTGAGGTCCGCCGGCCGGATCGGGCGGTCCCTACTTGATCAGCGACGTCATGAACTCGCCGACGCCCTGCGCGGCGGTCGAGATGCCCTCGAAGCCTATCTGGACCATTTCGGCGGCCCGCTGCGGGGAGGTGATGATCGTGTACAGCACGAAGACGATGACCATGTACAACGCGATCTTCTTCGCCTGCGCCATCAGTCCCGTCTCCCCTACGCAGTCCCCTACGGCAGTACCTGCACCTCCCGGTTGCAGTCGGGCGAGTGTAACCACACGTGTTCGATCGCGGGAGTCGAGCCCACGGGTCGTCCGCGACCGCCCGCCGGCCGTGCGGTCCGCACCGGCGCTGATCCGGACTTCCCAGTACTGATACGGACTTTATGGACCAAAGGCCCGCCAAAGGGGGCCCTTCGCCCGCCTGTTGGGGCGGGTCTCCCCAGGCACCATGAGTGAAGTGGCCCGGTGGATCTGGCAGGAATCCGCGGGCCCGGGACCAGGGCCCCGCTGCGGGGTCCGCGCCGTGATCGTCCCCGTGACGGCGGCGTGGACCGGGGGGCTCGGTCCGCATCGGGGGGAGCGGCCGTCTCCTGACACCGCTCCCGACCGAACAGGAGCTCCGCCTCCGAGCCGCCCCTGGATGCCACGGGGGGTCCCAGGACACGGCCCGGCGGCGGGGCTCCGTCGTGCGCGGTGGCCGGGTGCGCGCCGTACGGGGTTACGGTGTCCGCGACCGCCGGTTCCCCGCCACGGGTTGCCGCTGTGGGCCCGCGGCCGCGCGTCTGCAACCACGCGGAGGGCCCCCGCGTCTCCCACCTCGTACGACTCGGGCGCACCCGTACGTCGTAGGTCTCGAAGCACCTGGTCGGCACGCCCGGCATGCATCATGTACGCGACAGCAACGGAGCGCGGAAGCGCGCCGCGCCGCGGCGTGCGGCCGCGTGGGACGACGAAAGGAACACAGGCTCCAACGATGAAGATCGACTGGGACCGGCGTACCTGCGCGCGCCGCGGGCACATCACCTACCTCCCGCAGGAGGAGCACCTCCGGAACAGGCTGCGCGCGGACACCGCGCTCGGCGAGGCCTGGCGCTGTCTGCGCTGCGGCGACTTCGCCCTCGGCGACCCGCACGGCTCGGGCCCGGCCGCCGACGCCCCGCTGGTCCCGCGCGGCAAGGTCCTGCGCGATCTGTTCATCCTGCGGTTCCTGGCCGTCGAGCGGGCGGTGCGCGGAGTGTTCATCGTGCTGGCCGCCGTCGGCGTTTGGCAGTTCAGCAACCGCAAGGACGCGGTCCGCCAGTTCTTCGACGAGTACATCGCCGTGCTCCGCCCGGTGGCCCGGCACTTCCATTACGACCTGGACCACTCACCGGTCGTCGGCACCATCCAGAAGACCTTCGGCTACCGCCACTCCACCCTGCTGCTGGTGGCCGCGCTGCTGCTGGTGTACGCCCTGGTGGAGATCATCGAGGGCGTGGGCCTGTGGCGCGCCAAGCGGTGGGCGGAGTATCTGACGGTGGTGGCGACGGCGGCCTTCCTGCCGCTGGAGATCTACGAGCTGACCGAGAAGATCAGCTGGCTCAAGATCGCCACGCTTGTGGTCAACATCCTTGCGGTGCTCTACATCGCGCTCACCAAGCGGCTCTTCGGGCTGCGGGGCGGCCGCGCGGCCTTCGACGAGGAGCGGCGCAGCGCCTCTCTGATGGAGGTCGAGACCTCGGCCGGAGTGCCCGCCACCGCCCATAATGGCTGAACGCTCGATCCAAGGGGGAAACGAAGAATGCCCATGAACTCCGAACCGCGCGAGCCCGATTCGTCGTACGCGGCGGCCCGGCCGGCCCAGGGAGGACTCCGGTCGCCCCTGACGCGGCGGCGGCCGGCCGTCGTGCTGGCGCTGCTGGTCGGCCTGCTGGCCGCGGCCGTCGCACCGGCTACGGCGGCGAGCCGCGGCGCGGTGGACGGTGCACGGGCGGCGGCCACCGCGAGCGCGCCGAGCCGGAGCGCCGATGCCTCCCGGCTCGCCGCCGCCCCCGCGCAGTCCGCCGGCTACCGCCACCACAGCGCGCACCACTCGGCTCCGCTCAAGTCGGTCTTCAAGTCCAAGAAGTCGAAGTGGAAGTCGAAGGCGAAGAAGAAGGGCGGCTTCTTCAAGAAGCTCGGCATCTTCCTGGTCGTGCTGTTCGTCCTCTTCCTCATCGTCGTGACCCTGGTGATCTGGCTGATCGTGCGCTTCTTCCGCCGCGCGGCGCGCAACCGGCACAACGACTAGTCATGTCCTACGGGCCGTCCCGGCCCCGCGGCGCGTCCGTCCCGGCGGGCGCGCCGCTCTTTGCTGTGCGGCCTCTTCAACGGCTCCCGGCCGGCCCGGTCGTCCCGGTGGACGGGGCAGGCGGGCTCCCGGTCACCGGTACCCCGCCGGGTTGTGCGGGAACCCGCACCTCGCTGCCGGTCGCGCCGAGCCCCCATACGACGAAGCCCCCGGACACGACGAGGGCCCCGGATACGACGAAGCCCCCGGACACGACGAGGGCCCCGATCCGTAAAGATCGGGGCCCTCGTCCTCTGAGCGGTAGCGGTGGGATTTGAACCCACGGAGGAGTTGCCCCCTCACGCGCTTTCGAGGCGCGCTCCTTCGGCCGCTCGGACACGCTACCGAGAGAGAGCTTAGCCCACGGGTGGCCGTGCGCCGAAATCGGATTCCGGGGAGGAGCCGGTGCGGGGTGGGGCCGCCCGTCAGCGGTCGCGGAAGAAGTCGGTCAGCAGGGCCGCGCAGTCGGCTTCGAGGACGCCGGTGATGACCTCGGGGCGGTGGTTGAGACGGCGGTCACGGATGACGTCCCAGAGGGAGCCGGCCGCGCCGGCCTTGGCGTCGCGGGCGCCGTAGACGACGCGGTCGACGCGGGAGAGCACGATCGCGCCGGCGCACATCGTGCACGGTTCCAGGGTGACGACGAGGGTGCAGTCGGTCAGCCGCCACTCGCCCGCCCGTCGCCCGCCGGCACCCGGGGCGGCATCTTCACCGGGACCCGTCCGGGGGGAACCAGGGGCCGGTGCCTTCTCCCGCAGGGTCCGGGCCGCTGCCCGCAGCGCGAGGATCTCGGCGTGGGCGGTCGGATCGCCGGTGGCCTCACGTTCGTTGTGGCCGGTGCCGAGGACCGTGCCGTCCGCGGACAGCACGACGGCGCCCACCGGGACGTCACCGGTCCCGGGGGCGCGGGCGGCCTCGCCCAGCGCCTGCCGCATGGGTGCGATCCACGGATCGCGCAGCGGGTCGGGCGCGGGGGAGGGGTGAGAGGCGGATGGGGGGACGGTCATGTCCCCAGTGTCGGGGACGTGACCGGGGGCGGGGCCCAGGCCCTGAGGGCACGGGCCCGGCATGGCCGGCTCAGCGCACGGCTTCGAGGACCTCCGTGCAGCCCAGCGAGTCGGCGATGGTGCTCAGCGCATCACCGTCGAGGGCCAGCAGCTCCTTCTCGCTGACGCCCAGGTCGGTCAGCAGGGCGGCATCGCCGAGCGGGCCGTGCGGTGGGCCGTCCGAGCCGTTCACCGCGTCCAGGGGGTCGTTGTCGTCGTCGTCATGAACGTTGTTGTCCGATTCGGGTTCGCCGTCCTCCGTGCCGTCCAGGTCGAGGCTGTCGAGGTCATCGGCCGCATCGTCCTCATCGCGGCCGAGCAGCTCGTCGGTCAGCATCGCGCCGTACGAGCTTTTGGCGGCGGCGGCGGCGTTGGAGAGGAAGACCCGCGGGTCGTCCTCTCCGTCCACCCGGACGACGCCGAACCAGGCGCCCTCCTGCTCGATGAAGGCCACCACCGTGTCGTCGTCGACCGCCGCCTCTCGGGCCAGATCGGCCAGATCGGTCAGCGTCTCCACATCGTCGAGCTCCGTATCGCTCGCTTCCCACCCGTCTTCGGTGCGCGCGAGCAGTGCGGCGAAGTACACCGTGACTCTCCCACTGGTCATAGGCGTGCCGGGCCGGGCGGGGCGGCGCTGCACGCCGTTGGTCCCGCCCCTTCGGAATCGTGGCAGAAACAACGCGTTCGCGCGGGGTCTTCGGCGCTGCGTCGTGCGGAGGTTGTGCGAGATGTCGCTCACGTGCCGCAGCGCAGGCGGGGCGCGAGGGGGGTTCGCTACCAGCGGAACGGGCTCCGCTACCAGCGGAATGTGCGCATCCGCAGGGCCTGGCGCATCCGCTCGGCACGTGCGCGACGGGGCTGGACGCGGTTCCGCAGCTCCTTGGCCTCGTGCAGTTCCCGCAGAAATTGTGCGCGGCGCCGTCGGCGCGCCGCTTCCGCTTCGGCGTCGAGGGGCGCGCCCTCGTCGGCGGAGACGGCGTCGTTCGTGTCATGGGTCCGCTTACGGTCGGGCACACGCACACCACCTCGGGCGGGGTCTTCGCCCGACGGCAGGACGGCCGATCGGGCGTACGTGCCCCCTTTCCCTCCTTTCGGTGGATTGATGCCGATCACACCGCGCCGCCGTGAGCGGCTGCCGGGTGCTGCACGGCGGGCGCCGCGGCCTTCCGGCTCGGTTAGTGTCGATGCCATGCGGATCCACGTCGTCGACCACCCGCTGGTGGCGCACAAACTCACCACACTGCGCGACAAGCGCACCGACTCCCCCACCTTCCGGCGGCTCGCCGACGAGCTGGTCACCCTGCTCGCCTACGAGGCCACCCGTGATGTGCGCACCGAACAGGTCGACATCGAGACCCCCGTGACGCCCACCACCGGTGTGCGGCTGTCGCACCCGCGCCCCTTGGTCGTACCGATCCTGCGGGCCGGTCTGGGCATGCTGGACGGCATGGTGCGACTGCTGCCCACCGCCGAGGTCGGCTTCATGGGCATGGTCCGCAACGAGGAGACGTACGAGGCGCACACCTACGCCACGCGGATGCCCGATGACCTTTCGGGCCGTCAGGTGTACGTCGTCGACCCGATGCTCGCCACGGGCGGCACGCTGGTCGCGGCGATCCGTGAGCTGATCAAGCGCGGTGCGGACGATGTCACCGCGATCTGTCTGCTGGCCGCGCCGGAGGGGGTGGCGGTCATGGAGAAGGAGCTGGCCGGCACGCCGGTGACGGTGGTCACCGCGGCGGTCGACGAGCGGCTGAACGAGGCCCGCTACATCGTGCCGGGCCTCGGCGACGCGGGGGACCGGATGTACGGCACGGCCGGCTGAACGAGCCGCCGCCTTCCCGCCTGATCATGGTCCGGGCCCTGCACCACGGGTTGGTGCAGGGCCCGTCCGCATGCGGTCAGCACTTGTCGTCGGTGGCGGGGACCGGGGACGGGTGGGTCAGCAGGGCCAGGGACTTCGCGGCGTTCTGCTGGGTGGTCAGGTCCTTGAAGGTGTCACCGATGATCAGGTCGAGCTCGGCGCCCTTGCGGTCGTCGGTCTTCTGCTGAGCGCCGGTGAGCTGGGTGGCCAGTACCTTCAGCGGGGCGTCGGCCGCCTTGGGGCCGAGCAGTATCCCGGCGCCCTTGACCTTCTTGTCGTAGGCGGCAGGGGCGTTGCCCACCTTGCCGATCTTGAAGCCGCGCTTCTGGAGCTCGTCGGCGGTGCGCTTGGCGAGTCCGGAGCGCGGGGTGGCGTTGAAGACGTTGACGGTCAGCGTGCCGGGCGCGGGCGGTTTCCGTGCGGCGGTCCTGGCCTGCGCCGCGTCGGCCTTGCCGCTGTCCCGGCAGCGCTGTTTGTCCGGGGAGGCCTGGGCGGTACTGCCACGGCCACCGAAGACGTCGATGAGCTGCAGGGTCCCCCAGCCGGCCAGGCCGAGGGCGCAGGCCGTGACGACGAGGGTGAGGACGATCCGGCGACGGTGGCGGGGGCGGCGCATCCGCGGATACCTGTCGCCCGTGATGCGGTACTTCTTACCGCCCATCCCTGGGGGCGTCAGCATGCTCATGGGCGCAGCGTAGTGCGGGAGACAGGCCGTGCCTACTAGATGATCAACGCGTCGCGCGAGACCCAACCCATAAGGGTCAATACGGACAGGGCGGGTTGGGTGGCGCCGGGCGGTAAGAGGGGATTTCCGGTCAGTTGGCCAGGGAGGCTGCGCGTCAGCCCAGTTCGAGCACGCGGGCGTGCAGCACCTGGCGCTGCTGAAGAGCCGCGCGTACCGCGCGGTGCAGCCCGTCCTCCAGATAGAGGTCGCCCTCCCACTTCACGACATGCGCGAAGAGGTCGCCGTAGAACGTCGAGTCCTCGGCGAGCAGCGTTTCGAGGTCGAGCTGCTGCTTGGTCGTCACCAACTGGTCTAGGCGTACCGGGCGCGGGGCGACGTCCGCCCACTGGCGGGTGCTCTCCCGGCCGTGGTCCGGGTACGGCCGCCCATTTCCGATGCGCTTGAAGATCACACGGAAAGCCTACCGGGCGAGCGGCACCGGGCGCAGCCATGCCGCAGCAACGCAAAAGGATCATTGACGGCAAATTTGGATCATTGGGGAGGGGCGGGCCGGAGGATATGGCCGGATGCGACCCGAACGGCCTAGGGACTGACCGAGGGATCACGGCCGGGGTGGCGGTGCGTCCCGAGGGTCAGGGGTGCCTTTCGCCACGGTCCGGCCCTGGGTCGTCACCACTTCCGGGCGGCCGTCAGATTCGGCTGCCAGTACGTGACCGTGGCGGTGTGCGGGTCGACATGGATGGGAGAGCGGCCGTCCAGGCCGACCTGGGTGGGGGCGGCGCGGCGGGTCAGCGCGACGCCGAACTGGGAGATCTTCCGGCCCCGGTGGCCGTTGCCGCCCGGCCTGCCGGTGGCGGAGGTGGTGATCGTGGCGTATGCGGTGTCGTCGGGCGCCAGTGAGACCACGGTGGCCGGGCGGCTCGTCTCGATCGCGGGGAGGGCGGCGTGCCGGTCGTCGCCGAACCGCAGCAGGGGGTAGGGCTGGGCGGCGAAGTCGCAGGTCCGGCCGGAGGAGTTGGTGACCGTCAGCAGCATGCGACGGTCCCGCCGGGGCAGCGCCCCGGCGTGGAATCTGAGCATCTCGGGGGTGCAGGCGACCCGGCCGTCGGGGCCCGGGGGGTTGTCGCCGTCGTCCGGGGAGGACGGGGTGGGGGCCGGTGATACGGCCGTGACGGGGTTGCCGGCCCTGTTGCCGGGGACGCCGTGGCAGGCGGCGGTCAGGGTCAGCGCGGCGGCGACGAGGAGACCGGCGGCGACCCGGCGGGTGGTGGCGGTGAACGGCATAGGGAGCTCCCCCGGGACGGTGGCGTGTACACGACCTTCGGCGCGGGTGCTGGTGATCCGCTAACGCACGGCTAACGCAGGCGGGTGGTGTTGGGCCCTCCGGCCGCCGCGGCTTTGTGGGTGACCGCCAACGAGGCTCTCAACTGTGCGTCGGTGACGGGGAGTTGCCGCCGTCACCCGTCCCGGCGCTGCCCTGCGGGGTGGGGGCGTGCGACGGGGTGGTGGAGGGCGGCAGGGCGGTGGCGGAGGGACGGCCGTCCGGCTGATCCGTCGGCCGGGGGGTGGAGGTATCCGAACGGGAGTGGTGCGGCGGCCGGGCCGGGTCGGTGCCGGGCGCCCGCGAGCCGGCGGTGCGGTCGGGGTCTGCCGACGGGCGGCTCGGTGACGGGTCGGGGGTCGGTCCCGTACGGGTCGGGGTCGGCGTGGGGGCGACGGGGCTCGGTGGTGTCGCGGGCACGGGCCGATCCGGCGGGGTGCCGGGGGCGGTCGCCAGATAGCCGATCACGACGGCTGCGGTCGCGGCGGCCGCGGCCAGCGGCAGTCCGAAACGGCGCGGCCAGGGCCGATGCGGACCGGCCGGCCGGCCGCGGCGGGTGTGCGGTCCAGGGGGTGCGGCGGGCCGCAGGTCCCGGACGGCGATGCTCTCGGCGCGCGCGGCGAAGGCCCGGCGCAGCCGGTCTTCCACGGGCCGCCCGGACGCGGCGCCGCCGGGGCCCGTGCCGCTGCCGCCGCCTCCAGGGCCCATGGCGCCGATGCCGCCCGCGCCGTCGCCAGGCCCGCCTGCGGCGCGACCGCTACCCGTGCCGGGGCCGCTCATGACCGCTCCTCCAAGATCTTCTCCAGCGAGTTCAGTGCGCGGCTGGCGATCGACTTCACCGAGCCGCGGCTGATGCCCAGCGTCGTCGCGATCTGCGCTTCCGTCAGATCGCCCCAGTAGCGCAGGACGAGCACCTCCCGGCGGCGGGCGGTCAGCCCGCTCAGCGCGGCGAACACCTCCCGGTGCTCCTCGTCCAGCACGATCCGCTCCTCGGCGGACGGCGCATCCGCCTCGTACGGCGGGGTGTAGTCGCGTGCGGTACGCCGGCGCCGCAGCACCGAGCGGGCGGCGTTGACGACCGCGGTGCGCAGATAGGCGAGCGCATTGTCGACCTCGCCGAGCCGTTCGCCGTGCCGCTTGTAGAGCGCGGCGAACGCGTCCTGGACGACGTCCTCGGCGGTGGCGCGGTCGTCGACGAGCAGGACGGCCAGCCGGACCATGTTCAGCCGGTGCGCGTGGTAGAGCTCGCTGATCGTCGGGCGTGGCTCCGGAGGCGCGGGGGAGCCGCCGTCCGGCAACCGGGCCCCGGCACCTGCCGGTTGGCCGTACGCGGAGTGCTGGGGCGGGTGGCCGGGGCGCGGTGATTCGCGGTGGGCGGCCGCCGGGCGGGCGGTGCGCAGCAGCCACCGCCACAGGGCAGGCCGGGGCCCCGGCAGGGCGAACCGTACCGGGGCGTGCTGCGGGCCGGCGGAGTACTCCATCGATTCCTCGGGCTGGGGCGGGCGGCCTGGCGCGCGGTGGCTCAGCCGCGCCGGCGGCGGACCGCGTAGACGGCGCCGCCACCCGCGGCGATCAGGGCCGCGGCGCTGCCGCCGAGCGCCACGGTGGTCGTGGAGGAGGCCCCGGTGCGGGCGAGTTCCTTCTCGCTCCCGGAGCCCTTGGCGGGGGCGGGCCGGGCGCTCGGCGAGGGGCCGTCACCACCCTTGCCGGGGGAGGCCGGCGAGGCACTGGGCCGGGGTTCGGCGCTGGTCGGCTGCGGTCCCGGGCGGCTGGGGGAGGCGCTGGGCCGGGGCGTGCCGGGCACGGTGGGCCGGGAGGTCGATGCCGGCGGGACGCTGGTGGCCGGTTCGGGCGTGGGCCGGGCGCTGCCGCCGGCCGGCCGTGGGGCGGGCGACGGGGTCGCACGGCCGGTGTGCGGACGCTGCGGCTGCGGTGCCCGGTCATCGGCGTGTGCGGTGCCGGCCGTGGACAGCGCGGCCAGGGCGAGGGCGGTGACCAGCCCGGCGCCGGCCGCGCCGCGCAGACGGGGGCGGGTGGCGTACGGCCGGAAACCGGCGGAGGTGCGGGGGGTACGGGGGAACTTCACGGTCGGCTGCTCCACGTTCTTCGACGGGGCGGCGCCTGTTGGCGCCCTCACCCGTGACGACGTGCGGCGGGGACGGGGGTTGCCGGGCGGTGCGGAAAATCTTCCGCGGTCCCCGCGCCCGCCCGCCGGCCGTCCTCAGCCCACGCTGTGCAGCAATTTCTCCACGGCCTTGACCCGGTCGCCCAGCTCCGCCAACTGGGCGCTCATCGTCTCCTGTTGGACGGTGACTCGTTCCGCGAGCTTGCGGTACTCGGCCAGCGCGGCGGCATCCGCGCGATGCCGTTGCAGCTTGAAGTACGACGCCACGATCGTGGTGATCGAGGCGAAGATGATCGCCAGGACGGTAATCGGGATGATGGTGCTGCCGTTCATGTACGGGTCCCCCTAGGGTCGTTCGGTCCCTCCGCTGCCGACGGCTCCACCGCGCCGTCCGCGTCCCCGGTCTCCTGCTGTGCCGCCGCCCCGGACCGGTCCTCCTGGAGGGCCGCGAGGACGGTGGCCAGGTTCAGCTTCAGCTCGAACGGCGTCAGTTCGAAGTACTTGAGCGCCTTGCCGTCCTCGGACAGCTCCAGCCGGCCCGCCACCAGACCGGCCTTCTCCAGGCGGTCCAGATGCATGTAGAGCAGCGGCCGGGACATCTCCAGCCGGCGGGCCAGTTCGCTGACGTAGAGCCGGCCACCGGCAAGTTCGGCGATCACCCGCAGCCGCTGCGCATGGCCCACGGCGGACAACAGGGCCAGCAGCTCCTCGCTGTTCATGGCCCACCTTCTTGCCGTTCCGGACGCCGGTCAGCGGAGGTTTTCGTATGACGCGACGGACTGTCAAACACGTCCGCCGCCCTCCGCACCGCAATCTTACGGTTGACGCTCCATGGCGACACCTGTAATTCTCGACTTACATGCGTACCAGTGGGGGGCGCGACGCGATGGCGAAGGGGCCAGGCAGATGAACGTGGCGGTACGAATGCGGCCGACGGAGCACCGGCCGAAGGAAAAACGGCCGGTCACGGTGCGGTGGGCGACCTGGAGCGCGCGGCATCCGTGGCGTGCGCTGGCCGGATGGCTGGCGTTCGTGGTGCTGTGCCTGGGGGTGGGCAGCTCCGTCGGCACCCACCAGGCCACCGCGGCGGACTACCGCGTCGGGGAGGCCGGCCGCGCCGAGACCCTGGCCGCCGAGGCCCGTCTGGGCCATGAGCCGGTCGAGCAGGTACTGATCTCCGCCCGGTCCGGCCCACTCGACGGGGCGGCGGCCGATGCGGCCGCCCGGGACATCACCGCCCGGATGCGGAAGCTGCCCGAGGTGGCGCGGGTCGCGCCCCCGGTCCGCTCGGCCGACGGCGGCGCGCTACGGGTCGCCGTGGTGATGAAGGGCGCGGATGCGGACGCCGATGACCATGTCGCGCCGCTCGCCGAGCGGACCGCGGCGGTCCAGCGCAGCCACCCGCAGCTGCGGGTGGCGGAGACCGGCAGCCCGTCGGTCAGCGTCGGCGTCGATACCCAGCGTGGCCAGGACCTGGCGCTCTCCGAAGCGATCACCCTGCCCGTCACGCTGCTGACCCTGCTGGCCGTCTTCGGGTCCGCACTGATGGTGGCGGTGCCGCTGCTGCTCGCGCTGACCTCGATCGCGGCCGCCGTGGGTCTGTCGATGGTGGTCTCCCACGTACTGCCGGACGCCGGGGTGGGCACCAATGTCATCCTGCTGATCGGCATGGCGGTCGGCGTCGACTACACGCTCTTCTACCTCAAGCGAGAACGTGAGGAACGGGCCCGCGCGGGCGGCCGCCTCGGGCCCGAGGCGCTGGTGGAACTGGCCGCCGCCACCTCCGGCCGGGCGATCATCGTCTCCGGCCTCGCGGTCATCGTCTCCACGGCCACCCTCTATCTGGCCACGGACGTGGTCTTCTCCTCGCTCGCGACCAGCACCGTCATCGTCGTACTGGCCGCGGTCCTGAGCTCGCTGACGGCGCTGCCCGCACTCCTGGTCAAGATCGCCCAGCGCGCCGAACGCCGCGCGGTACGCCGCGAGCTGCGGAAGGGACACCGGTCGGCTCCGCGGGACCGTTCGGACGGTGCCGGCCGCCTCTGGCGCGCGCTGCTGCGCCCGGCGAGCACCCACCCGGTCCGCGCGCTGTGCCTGTCCGTCCTGCTGATGCTCGGCCTCGCGGCGCCCGCCCTGGGCATGCAGCTGCGGGTCCTCAACAAGGACAGCCACTCACGCGAGATCCCTGCCCTGCAGACCTATGACCGGCTGACCGCGGCCTTCCCCGACCTGCAGGTCCAGCATCAGATCGTGGTCCGTGCCGCCGCCGCACAGGCACCCGAAGTCGCCTCGGCGCTGCGCGAGTTGGGCGCGCGAGCCCAGTCCGATCCCCTCTACGCCAAGGACGTCACCCCGCCGCTGCGCACCTCGCGGGACCGCCGCACCACCACCATGGAGGTGTCGACACCCCACAAGGTCAGCTCCCCGGAGGCGATCACCTCCCTGGACCGCCTCCGTAAGGACTATCTGCCGGCCACCGTGGGCAAGGTGCCCGGCGCGGAGTTCGCGGTGAGCGGGGATGTCGCGCACGACACCGACTACCTCGCCCACCAGAACGAGAAACTGCCCCTGGTCGTCGGGGCGCTCTTGCTGCTGACCTTCCTCATGACGGCCCTGGTCTTCCGCTCCGTGGTGATCGGTCTGATCGGTGTCGCGCTCAACCTGCTGTCGGCGGCCGCCGCGTTCGGCCTGGTCGTGATCTTCTTCCAACACGGCCTGGCCAGCACGCTTTTCGGCTTCGACACCGCGGCGACCAGCGCCATCGGGTCCCGCGTCCCGCTGTTCCTGTTCGTGATCCTCTTCGGCCTGTCGATGGACTACCAGGTCTTCGTCGTCAGCCGCATACGGGAGGCGGCACTGCGCGGCGTACCGACCCGGGAGGCGGTGCTGCACGGGGTCGGCGCCTCCGCCAAGGTCGTCACCAGCGCGGCCGTGGTCATGGTGACGGTCTTCGCCAGCTATATGTTCCTGCACCTCGCCGAGATGAAGCAGATCGGCTTCAGCCTCGCGGTGGCCGTCCTGCTGGACGCCTTCGTCATCCGCGTGGTGATCCTGCCGGCGGCACTGATCCTCCTGGGCCGGGCGAGCTGGTGGCCGTCCCGGACGATGCGGCGGGCGCAGGGCTGAGGGAGCGCTTCGACGGGCCTGTCCGAGGGGTCAGGGCCGGACAGGCCCGGGGGAGGGCGCTGCGGGAAGGGGCGGGCGCCGGTCACTCCTACCTCAACCGGCCGCCTGAGCGGCGGAGTTGGCTTCTCCGTCGGCTTCCTCCGTCTCCTGCTCGCAGCGGTTCCCGGTCCCGTGGACCTCCCAGGCCGGGAACGGGTCGTCGGCCGTCACGGGGGTGGATTCGTCAGGGGCGAGGAGGCAGGAGGTGAGGGCGGCGTGCAGGGGCTCGGGCCGCAGTCCGGTGCCGATGAAGACCAGCTCCTGGACGGCTTGGGCGGGGGCCTGGTCCGGACCGTCTGCCGGAGTGTGCTCCGTGGGCCCGGTGTCCAGGCCCGACGGCTCGAAGCGGGCGACCGCGCCGGCCTGGGACCACAGGCCGGCCACGCCGGGGCGGGTGGCGAGGCGGAAGAAGCCCTTGGAGCGGAGGATGTCGCCATAAGCACCGCTGTCCAGGCCTTCGGTGACGAAGTGCCAGAGGCGGGCGGGGTGGAAGGGCCGGCCGGCGCGGAAGACGGTGCTGGAGATGCCGTACTCCTCGGTCTCCGGGACATGGTCGCCGTTGAGTTCCCTGACCCAGCCGGGCGCCTGCTGGGCGCGCTCCAGATCGAAGCGGCCGGTGTCCAGTACCTCTTCGAGCGCCACCCTGCCGTGCTGCGCCGGGAGGATGCGGGCGGCGGGATTGAGCCGGGTCAGCGTCGCCCGCAGACGTACGGCGGTCGCGCTGTCGACCAGGTCGTTCTTGTTGAGCACGAGGACGTCGGCGAATTCGATCTGGTCCATGAGGAGATCGCTGACCGTGCGTTCGTCGTCCTCGTACTGGTCGAGGCCGCGTTCGGCGAGGCCGTCGCCGCCGGTGAGTTCGGGCAGGAAGCCGGCGGCGTCGACGACGGTGACCATGGTGTCCAGGCGCGCCAGATCGTCGAGCGTGGCGCCGTCGTCGCGCGGAAAGGCAAAGGTCGCGGCGACCGGCATCGGCTCGGAGATACCGCTGGACTCGATCAGCAGACAGTCGAAGCGGCCCTCGCGGGCCAGCCGGCCGACCTCCTCCAGCAGGTCCTCGCGCAGGGTGCAGCAGATGCACCCGTTGGTCATCTCGACGAGCCGTTCCTCGGTGCGGGACAGCGCCGCGGCGCCGCCGCGCACCAGGGCGGCGTCGATGTTGACCTCGCTCATGTCATTGACGATGACGGCGACGCGCAGGCCCTCCCGGTTGCCCAGGATGTGGTGGAGCAGGGTGGTCTTGCCCGCGCCGAGGAAACCGGAGAGCACGGTGACGGGCAGCCGGGAGTGTGCCATGGCCGGTCAGCCCTTCGGGTCGATCAGGCCGAGCCGGTACGCCTTCGCGAGGCGGCGCGGGACCAGGTGGACGGAGCCGTCGACGGTGACGGGCACCAGCGGAGGAACGGTGGCCTTCCACTGGGCGCGGCGATGGCGGGTATTGCTGCGGGAGAGCTTGCGCTTGGGTACGGCCATGGGGCGGGGCCTCCTTCGGGGGCGGCGGGCGAGCCGGAGCGGTTCACCGGTGGCGGGCGCCGTCGGGAGGCTATCTGAAAATGGATACCGTTTTCAATTGACTCTCATGGCACGCGCACGCCCGGGGCGGCCTGCGTCAGGCGGCCCCGGGCGTGATCGCGTCAGGAAGCCGGGCGGGAAAGCGGGCGGGAAACCGGGCCGCGGATCAGATCGTCGAGGTGTCGATCACGAAGCGGTAGCGGACATCGCTCGCCAGCACCCGCTCGTACGCCTCGTTGATCTGCTCCGCGCTGATCACCTCGATGTCCGAGGCCAGCCCGTGCTCGCCGCAGAAGTCGAGCATCTCCTGCGTCTCCGGGATGCCGCCGATCATCGAGCCGGCGAGTGACCTGCGCCGCGGGATCAGCGCGAACGGCGCGACCGGCAGCGGGTTCTCCGGGGCGCCGACCTGGACCAGGGTGCCGTCGGTGCGCAGCAGCCCGAGGTAGGCGTTCAGGTCCAGGTTGGCGGAGACGGTGTTGACGATCAGGTCGAAGGTGTCCGCCAGTTCCTCGAACGTGGCCGGGTCGGAGGTCGCGTGGTAGTGGTCAGCGCCCAGCCGCAGGCCGTCGTCCTTCTTGCGCAGCGACTGGCTCAGCACGGTGACCTCCGCGCCCATCGCGTGCGCGATCTTCACGCCCATGTGGCCGAGGCCGCCCAGGCCGACGATGGCGACCTTCTTGCCGGGGCCGGCCTGCCAGTGGGCCAGCGGCGAGTAGAGGGTGATCCCGGCGCACAGCAGCGGGGCCGCGGCGTCCAGCGGGATGCTCTCGGGGATGCGCAGCGCGTAGTTCTCGTCGACGACGAGGTGGGTGGAGTAGCCGCCGTAGGTGGTCCCGCCGTCCCGGCCGGTCGCGTTGTACGTGCCGACGTTGCCGAGCTCGCCGGTGCAGTACTGCTGCAGGCCGGCCCGGCAGTTCTCGCACTCCCGGCAGGAGTCGACGAAGCAGCCGACGCCGACCCGGTCGCCCGCCCGGTAGCGGGTGACCTCGGCGCCGACCTCGGCGACCACGCCGGCGATCTCATGGCCGGGGACGATCGGGAAGGCCCCGCCGTCGCCCCACTCGGCGCGCACGGTGTGGATGTCGGAGTGGCAGATGCCGGCGTACTTGATGTCGATCAGGATGTCGTGGGCACCCAGCTCGCGGCGCGGAATCGTGATCCGCTCCAGCGGTGCTTTCGGGGCGGGTGCGGCGTACGCGGAGACAGAGGTGTGGGTCATGCCACCGAGAATGCGGCGTTCCGCTTGTCCTAACCAGTGCACCCTTGAACCTATGCATGGCGTGCCTACTACTGACGGAACCACCCTCCGGTCCGCTGCGCGGCCGCAGACTGCGGTCATGGACCAGCGAACGGAATTGAGCGAGTTCCTGCGCTCCCGGCGGGCCCGGCTGCGGCCGCAGGACGTCGGGCTGCCGGAGTACGGCGGGCGGCGCCGGGTGCCGGGGCTGCGCCGGGAGGAGCTGGCGCAGCTGGCCGGAGTGAGCGTGGCGTACTACATCCGCCTTGAACAGGGCCGTGGCCGCAATGTCTCGTCCGCGGTACTGGACGCCATCGGCAACGCGCTGCGGCTGACCCCCGCCGAGCGCGATCACCTCACCCATCTCGCCCGCCCGGTCTCGCGCCGGGTGCGCCCGGCCGGCCGCCCGCAACGGGTGCGCCCCGCACTGCAGCAGCTGATCGACACGATGGAGAGCGTCCCCGCCTATGTCATCGGGCGACGGCTGGACATCATCGCCTGGAACGGGCTCGCCCGCGCCCTGCTCGGCGACTTCGCCGCGCTGCCGCCCGAGCGCCGCAATCTGGCCTGGCAGGTGTTCCTGGATCCGGCCGCGCGCGAGCTGTACGAGGACTGGGACGCCAAGGCCGCCGATGTGGTCGGCTATCTGCGGCGCGATGCGGGCCGCAATCCGGATGATCCCGACATGGCTTCGCTGATCGGCCAACTCTCCCTCAACAGCCGCGAGTTCCGGCAGCTGTGGGCCGCCCATGACGTGCAGGACAAGGGCTTCGGCGGCAAGGTCCTGCACCATCCGCTGGCCGGCCGGCTGGTCTTGGCGTACGAGACCCTGACGCTGCCCGCCGACCCCGACCAGCAGGTGATCACCTACCACGCTGAACCGGGGTCGCGGTCGGCCGAGGCGCTCCGGCTGCTGGCGTCGGATCAGGAGAAGATCACCGAACGGACCTTCAGCTGATCCGAGGCGTGACCGCCGTTCGGCCGGAGGGTGAAGGAGTCGCCCGTGCAGTCGGCGCCCGCGAAGACCGTCGCGACGGATGAGGTGTAGTTCCGCGGGGTGTGGGCGGGCTGGACGGATGGGTCGGACACCTCGGGCAGGGCGAGGCACGCCCGGCTGGGCGGGTCGGCGAGCAGGCCCACGTGCGGGGTGCCGGTCGAGTCGGTGTACACGTAGGTGAAGGGGCCGGTGGCCGCGCCGGCCGAGGCGGTGGGCAGGGCCAGGGCGAGCGCGAGCGCGCCGACGGCGGTGACGACGGTAGAGCGAAGACGCATGGGGATATTCCTTTCCTTCCGTTTCTATGCGGAATGTC
Source organism: Streptomyces sp. NPDC054786 (assembly GCF_053611685.1). Lineage (NCBI taxonomy): Bacteria > Bacillati > Actinomycetota > Actinomycetes > Kitasatosporales > Streptomycetaceae > Streptomyces > Streptomyces sp. NPDC054786. Next base: position 339,668 of record NZ_JBSHAW010000001.1, read on the forward strand.
TACTTCCCTGGCATACGCCCGGTGATGTCCGCCGTCACACGAAGGAGTTCTGGCGCGACGCCGAAGGGCGCGCCGCGCTATGGGTCTTGTCGCGCGCCGCCCCGCCCTAGGGGCGTGGGTGCACCTCGCTCCGCTCCCGCAGCACGCCGGCGACCCGCTCGCACCAGTCGTGGGTCTCGCGCTCGAAGCCGAGACCACGCAGGCAGGTCAGGTAGGGGCCGAGCCGCGCGCCGCGGGCCAGGAACTCCGCCTCGTCCAGCCCGCCGCGCAGCCGCGCCAGCAGCTGGACGAAGATCTCGGCCTTGGCGGCGGCGACCCGCGCCCGCTCCGCCAGCTGCTCGATCACCGGTGTCGCGTCGATCCGGTCCACGGCCTGCACCTTGACCAGCAGATCGTCGCGGATGAACGAGGATTTGGACGCGGCTGCCGCAAACCGCTCCAGCTCGGCCAGCCCCTCGTCGGTGACATGGAACAGCCGTTTGTTGGGCCGGGTCTCCTGGACCACCTGGCGGCCCGCGATCAGCCCGTCCGCCTCCAGCTTGGCCAGCTCCGTGTAGAGCTGCTGCGGCAGTGCGTGCCAGAAGTTGGCGACACCGGCGTCGAACGCCTTGGCCAGCTGATAGCCGCTGTACTCGCCGTCCAGTAGCGCCGCCAGCACCGCGTGCTTGAGAGCCATGTCCCGGCCACCCCTTCCCATACTCAAGAATATGACTAATCATAGTCGCGACTAAGGCAGCCGGGTCGAGCTGTCGCTCGGTCGAGACGAGGAGGAGTCATGGGGACGACGGCGGACCGCTTCAAGGCGGCGGTGGAAGCACAGGAACTGAGCGCGGTGGAAGAGCTGTTCACCGAGGACGTGCGCCTGTACAGCCCGGTGAAGTTCACACCCTTCGAGGGGCGGCCGATGGTGCTCGGGCTCTTCGGGGTACTGCTGCGTACCTTCCAGGACTTCCATTACGTCGGCGAACTGGCGGGCAGCGCGGAGACGGCGGCGGGGGCGGACGGCGGCTCAGCCGACTCGACGATCCTGATCTTCCGGGCCACCGTGAACGGCAAGCAGATCCACGGCATCGATCTGCTGCAGTTCGACGAGGCGGGCCGGATCAAGGAGTTCACGGTGATGGTGCGGCCGCAGTCCGCGGTGCAGGCGCTGGGGGAGGCGGTGCTGTCCGGGCTGGTCGAGGACGGGCTGGTGCCGCAGCCGTAGGCAGCTCGGGCCGGGGCGGTCAGCCTTCGAGGAGCCGTTGGAGGGCGGGCGCGTAGAGGTCGGCGAGCCGTTCGGGCGGGGCCTCGGCGGCGGCGCCGGTGCGGTGGATGCTGAGGGTGGCGCCCAGACCGATCAGCTGTGCCGCGATCAGCTCGGCCCGGAGGGCGGCGTCGGGGCCGGTGAGCAGGGCGGCGAGCCGGTCGGTGATCTGCTCCTGGAACCGGTCGCGCAGCAGCGAGCGTTCATCGCTGATGCCCAGGGAGAAGACGACGCGGAGCAGCGGATCGCCCTGCTGGGCGCGGCGTTGGCCGACGAGGGTGCGCACCATGTGCCGGCCGAGTTCCGGGAGCGGTGCGCCGAACAGCGCGTCGGCCGCCGGGCCGAAGTCGGCCACGGCGGCGAAGAGCTGCTCCTTGCCGCCGAACCGCTTGACGATCAGCGAGGCGCTCACCCCCGCTTCGGCGGCGATGCCGCGCAGGGTGACCTCGGCGTACGGGCGCAGGGCGAAGGCCCGCCGGGCGGCGCGCAGGATGGCGGCCCGGCCGGTGCCGGGGTCGGTCGTGGGGCCGGTGCCCGTACCGGGGGCGGTTGCGGGGGTCGTCCCGGTGTCGGGTGCGGGCGTCGGGCCGGGCGCCGGTTCCGGGTGTCCCGTGCCTGCCGACGCGTCGGCGTCGGCCTCGGCCTGAGCGGTCATGCGTCCTCCTGGGTGAGCGCCGTCCGCACCGGCGGGGCCGGTCGCCGGACCTGCCCGACGGTACCGGCCGGCGGCTCCGTCTCGTGGCCCGGCAGGCACAGCGTGACGGCGAGGGCGAGCAGCGCGGCGCCGCCCGCGATGAGGAAGACCAGCAGATACGCATGCAGGGTCGGCGCGGTCCGGCCGCCCGCGCGGAAGGTGACATTGGCCAGTACGGCGGCGACCGCCGCGCTGCAGAACGCCTGACCCACCGAACGCATCAGGGTGTTCAGGCCGTTGGCCGCTCCGGTCTCACCGGCCGGCACCGCGCGCATCACGAGCGCGGGCAGCGCGGAGTAGCCGATCGCGGTGCCGGCGGCCACCACCGTGGCACCGGCGATGATCATCCACAGCTGGTGGCTGGTGAAGAACCGCACCACATACCCCACCGCCATCAGCGCTGCGGCCAGCGCCAGGGTGACCTTCGGCCCGTGCCTCGCCGAGATCCGCGCGGACAGCGGCGACAGCGCCACCATCGACAGACCGCCCGGCAGCAGGCACAGCCCGCTGACCACGAGGGACGCGCCCAGCCCGTATCCGGTGCTGCGGGGCTCCTGCACCATCTGCGCGGTGGCCAGCGAGTTGGCGTAGAAGGCGAAGCCGATCAGCAGCGCGGCGAGGTTCGTCAGCAGCACCGCGGGCCGGGCCGAGACCCGCAGATCGACCATCGGCGACGCACAGCGCAGCTCGTACGCGCCCCACGCCAGGCCGGTCAGCACGGCCGTGACGAGCAGCCCGACGGTGCGCGCCGAGGCCCAGCCCCAGCCGGCGCCCTGGGTCACGGCGAGCAGCAGGCAGCTCAGGGCGACGGTCAGGCCGAGCGTGCCCAGGACGTCGAAGCGGCCGCGCGAGCGCAGCGGCGATTCGGGCACCCAGCCCAGCACCAGCGCGATGTCCAGCAGCCCGAGGGCCGCCGAGACCCAGAACATGGTGTGCCAGTCGGAGTGCTCGATGACCAGCGCGGCGATCGGCAGCCCGACCGCGCCGCCGATGCCCAGGGTGGAGCTCATCAGCGCGACCGAGGACAGCACCCGCACCGGCGGCAGCTCGTCGCGCATGATGCTGATGCCGAGCGGTACCACCGCGAGCGCCGCGCCCTGCAGGGCACGTCCCGCGATGAGCACCCCGATCTGTGAGCTGACGGCGCACAGTACGGAGCCGAGCACCAGGACACCGAGAGAGGCCAGCAGCACCCGGCGCTTGCCGTACATGTCGCCGACCCTGCCGAGGACGGGGGTGCAGATCGCGCCGGTGAGGAGGGTGATGGTGACCAGCCAGCTCGCCGTGGCCGGGGTGGCGCCGGTGAGCTGCGGGATGTGCGGCAGCAGCGGTACGACGAGGGTCTGCATGACGGCCACGACGACACCGCAGAAGGCAAGGACACCGACGAGTGCGCGGGGGTGGGCCTGGGCGGGTTCGGCGGTGTCCACGGGCTCGGGTATCGCTGCGGGCATGGGTCTCCGTAGGGCGCGGCGGAACGGCGGACAGGGGTGCACAAGCGTTCACCCCAGGGTAAACGCTTGTGCACCCCTGTCGAGCCGAACCCGGTGGGGCCGGTCCGCCCTGTGGGTCCGCCGAGGCCGGTCCGGCGGTTGGGGGGACCGGCCTCAGACCCGCTCCACCCGCTCCATCTGCTCCACCGAGATCGCTGCGGCCGGGCAGATGGCCACTGCCTCATGGACCGCTTCATGGAGCGCGGCCGGCGGTTCGGCGTCGAGCAGGACGACGATGCCGTCCTCCTCGCGCTGGTCGAACACCTCCGGCGCGGACAGCACACAGCTGCCGGCGCCGCAGCACTTCTCCTGGTCAATGTGCACGCGCATGGCTCTCCCCACGATGGGCCGCCCGGCTTCGGAGAGCCGGTGACGGACGGGCTGGAACGGGATGACGGAAGGGGTCGGGGTATCGGTGCCGGTACGGGGCGCTCACCACGCCACCGGCAGCGCGTGGACCCCGTAGATCGCCATGTCGTGACGGAACGGGACGTCCTCGAAGGGGATGTCGAGCCGCAGGTCCGGCAGCCGGCGCAGCAGCGTCTCGATGGCGATCTGCAGTTCCACTCGGGCGAGCGGCTGGCCCAGACACTGGTGGACGCCGAAGCCGAAGGCGACATGACGGCGGGCATCGCGCCCGACATCGAGTGCCTCGCCCCCGGGGAAGACGTCCTCGTCACGGTTGGCGGAGTTGAGGGTGCACAGCACGCCCTCGCCGGCGCGGATGGTGCGGCCGCCGAGGGTGACGTCCTCGGTGGCGACCCGCGGAAGACCGTTGTGGATGATCGTCAGATAGCGCAGCAGCTCCTCGACGGCCCCCTTGATCAACGAGGGGTCCGCGCGCAGCCGCGCCAGCTGGCCGGGGTTGCGCAGCAGGGCGAGGGTGGACAGCGCGGTCATGTTGGCGGTGGTCTCATGGCCCGCGATCAGCAACAGCCGCCCCATGGAGGCGACTTCCTCGGAGTCGAGATCGCCGCGGGCGACCAGCCGGCTGACGATGCCGTCGTCCGGCTCGCGCCGTTTGGCCGCGGCGAGCCGGCTCAGATAGCGCTGCAGATCGTCCTGCGCGGTGCGCACCTCCTCGGCTGTCGACCGGAGGCTGAGCAGGAAGCGGCTGCGGTCCTGGAAGAACTCATGGTCGTCATACGGGACGCCGAGCAGCAGACAGATCACCAGGGACGGCAGCGGCAGCGCGAATTCGGCCACCAGATCCGCCGCGTTGCGCCCCGCGGTCATCCGGTCCAGCAGGCCGTCGGTGAGGCGCTGCACCTCGGGGCGCATCGCCTCCACCTTCTTCACCATGAAGTCGGCGGTGAGCATCCGGCGCAGCCGCGCATGCTCGGGGTCGTCCTGGCGGATGAAGGTCGGTTTGGAGGTGACGAGTTCCCGACCGCCGGCGGTGAGGAAGGGGAAGCCCTGGCGGGTCGCATCGGCGCTGAAGCGCGGGTCGCCGAGCACCTCCCGTACGTCCTGGTGCCGGGTCACCAGCCAACAGGAGGACCCGTCCCACAGCGTGGCCCGGGTGACGGGTTCCTCCCGGCGGGCCCGTTCGACGCCGGGCGCGGGATCGAAGGGGCACCCGGCGGCCCGCGTGGCCGGGACGGCGAGGGGGGCGAGGCCCTCACCCGGGCCGGTGTCGTGTTCCGCCTCGGTATGTTCTGCAGTCGTCATGCGGCTGGTCCTTCCACGATCGGGACACGGCACTGCCGTGGCGAACGGTGCGGGTTGCGCCTCTCCTTGACGGGTTCTGCGAACTCGGTAACCAGCTCGGCAGCCGCCCTGACCAGCGGGGTCACGGCGACCGATTACTAGTTACCTAACTTAAGCAACTAAGTTCTCGCCACGTTAACTCACCGTGAACAGGGGAGGGAAGGGGAGATCAAGGCGACTGCGAGGTTGGCTCAAACCGAGCGCGCCCTCGTCCCTGTATCGGCGTGCCGGACCGGGAACCGCGGCATCCCAAGGGCCGTTAAAGTGCCTGCATGCCGGACCCCGGAAGAGACCAGGACCCCACCGCCGCACTGCAAAGAGTGCTGGCCACGCTGTCCTACCTGCTCACCCGCTCCCGGGCGCACGAACGCCAGGCGGCCCAGGCGGGCGTCACGGCGGCCCGCTCCGATCTCTGGCTGCTGATGGCCCTGGAGGACAGCGGAGGCGTCAGCAGGGTCGGTGATCTGGCCGCGCTGCTGATGGTCGAGCCGCCTCATGTCACGCGTCAGATCAGCCAGTTGGAAGCCCAGGATCTGGTCGAACGGACCCCGGACTCCCTCGACCGCCGCGCCCGGCAGGTAGTGATCACACCCCACGGCAAGGCCGTCCTCAACCGCCTCCAGCACACCAGCCAAGCCGGTCTCCACGAGGCTCTCGCCGACTTCGACGACGCCGATATCGCCACCACCGTCGCCGTGCTCAACCATCTGGTGGCCTACGCCCGCCGCAAGCACACAGCGGAAGAGCGACCGCGGGGGCGGGGGGAGTGAGCGGGGTGGGGCGAGGCCCCACCCCGTCCGGTGTCACTACTCGATCTCGACCCGGCCGCTGTGGCCCTGGTTCGCGGTGGAGCCGCCGTTCTTGTCGGCCTTGCCGTCCTGGCCCTCGGTGGAGCCGAGGTTGCGGCGGACCGAGTCGAGGATGGTCAGGCCCTGGCCGACCAGGCCCGCGGCGATCTCGCCCAGGCCGTCGGTGCCGTTGAGGACATTGACATTGGCGTTGGCCAGGCCCGCGGAGGCTTCCTTGACGATCTGCGGGAGCTGGTCGATCAGCATCCGGTCCAGGGCCACACGGTCGTGCGACGCGGCGGCCTCGGCCTGGATCTTCATCCGCTCGGCCTCGGCAACGGCCACCACCCGGATGCGCTCCGCCTCCGCCTCGGCGGGCTTGACGACCTCGGCCACCAGCTCCTGCTGACGCAACTGAGCCGCGCGCTCGGCGAGTTCGGTCTGGGCGGCGAGGACTTCCTGCTGTGCATGGGCCTGTGCGAGCGGGCCGGCCTGGGCGGCGCGGGCCTGGGCGCGGTCCACCTCGGCGGAGTACTCGGCCTGGACCACGGCGGTCTGCCGGGAGTATTCGGCCTGATTACGCGCGGCCTCCTGCTGCGCCTCGACCGAAGCCTGGGTGGCGTGGGCCTGGGCGATCTGCGCCTGCTGCTGGATGGCCGCCTTGTGCGGGGCGGACATCGCTTCGATATAGCCGGTCTCGCCGTCGTCGATCGACTGGATCTGCAGCGAGTCGACGATCAGACCGATCTTCGCCATTTCGGTCTTGGACGTCTCCAGGACCTCGGTGGCCAGCTTCTGCCGCTCCGTGACGATCTCCTCGACCGTCATCGAACCGATGATGGAGCGCAGATGACCGGCGAAGATCCGGCCGGTCAGCACCGACATCTGATCCTGGTCGGACAGGAATCGCTGACCGGCGTTGACCACGCTCTCGGTGTCGTTGCCGACCTTGAACGCGATGACGGCGCGCACCGTCAGCGCAATGCCCTGCCGGGTCACGCAGGTCTCGGCGACCTCCGCCTCGCACATCGCCAGCGTCAGAAAGCGGACCTTGCGGAAGACCGGCAGCACGAACTTGCCGTGCCCGGTGACCACTCGGAATGGTGCGCCCCCCTGTCCACGCCTGCCTCCCGAGATCAGCATGGCTTGATCGGGGGCAGGAACGCGGTAACCGAACATCCTTTGTCTCCTCAACCGGCGTCGCCGGCATTGCCGGACAACGCGTCCATTGGATCGGCCCACTCCATGACGTCGACCTGGCGACTGCCACGGGACTCGATCACGAGCACGGTCGCCCCTACCGGAAGGGGCTCGGCGGACCAGGCAAGAAAAGCCTCCGTGCCGCCTCTGATCCGTACCAGGACCTCACCGGGACCGGCAGGCCCACGCGTGCCGATCAGCAGCACTCCCGTACAGCCGATCACGGCATCGTCCTGCGCCATTGGCGGCTGCCTTCCCCCGTTACGTTCCTGGAAATCCGACCATAGCGCTCCGGCGCGCGGCGGCCTATGGGGGGTCGGCGGCGAGTTGGGACAACGGGCCGCGGTGGTCAATTTCCCGTTAAGACATCCGCGAATGCCGGGCGTAAATCCGTTCGTGGGTGCGGGGCAGAGGTGCCGTGCGGAATTCAGCGTGTCGGGGTCAATGCGTCGAGGGCGGCGAGGATGTCGGACGGTTCGGCGCGTGCGGTGTAGTCGGTGTCGACGAAGGCCCAGCGGATGGTGGCGTCGCGGTCGATGACGTAGGTGGCGGGCAGCGGCAGGGTGCGCGGATGGCCGCCGTTGACGCGCTGCAGGTCGAAGCCGAAAGAGTCGTACACGGCGGCCAGGTCGTCGGGCAGGTCGAAGCTGAGGCCGTACTGCTTGGCGGTGTCCGAGCCGAGGTCGCTGAGGACGTCGAAGGCGAGCGCGTGCTTCTCGGTGAGGAGGAGGGACTCGTCGGGGATCTGCGGTGATACGGCCACCAGCCGGGCGCCGCGGGCGGTGATGTCGGCGTGGTGCTGCTGAAGGGCGCGCAGCGCGAGGTTGCAGTAGGGGCACCAGGCGCCGCGGTAGAAGGTGAGCACGACCGGACCGGCGGACAACAGGGCGTCCAGGGTGACGGTGTCGCCGGTCGCGCTGGGGAGGCTGAAGCGGGGCGCCGTGTCTCCGGCCTGCAGGGCCCGCTCGGCCTGGCCGGATGCGGCGAGGTCGCGGCCGGCGCGCTCCATCACCTCGCGGGCGGCGGCCGGGATCTGCGGGTAGCGGGCGTGGAAGAAGGCATTGAGCTCGTCGTGGAGGCTCATAGCGGTGGGTGCTCCTGAGGTGAGTGGTGGGCGCGCAATGGCGCGAGGGCGGCGGTCACCGTGTCGGTGAGCGTCCGGGCATCGGCGCCCGCACGGGAGCGCAGATTGACGCCGTACGCGAGTGTCGCCAGCACCGCGGCGGAGGCGTCGAGATCGTTGGCCGGCTGGAGCTGTCCCAGCTCCTCAGCGGTGGCAAGGGCCGCTCGCATGGCCGCTTCCAGCGTGGTGTGGTGCTCTTCGAGCAGGGTGCGGATGCCGGGGTCGGTGCATTCCGGCCCGGCGTAGGCATTGGTGACCATGCAGCCCCAGCCGGCGACCGGACCGGAGCAGCGCACCTCGATCAGCCCGGCGAAGAACTCCTCGATCGAGGTCAGCCCCGAGGCGGACGACGACAGCTGGGCGAAGGCCGGCGTCGAGTGCTGCGCTATATAGCGGCCCAGCGCCGCGGCGTAGAGACCGTCCTTGCTGCCGAAGGTCGCATAGAGGCTGGAGCGGCTCACTCCGGTCGCGGTCACCAGCGCCTGGATGCCGGTCGTGGGCAGGCCCTGGCGCCAGAAGATCTGGAGGGCGTCGTCCAGCACGATGTCGGGGTTGAAGTGCTTGATGTCGGGCATGGCCGGCCTGCTCGTCTCGCTGTCACGTGCGATACGCGGCCGGGCGGTGCGGGAGTCGGATCAGCCGCCCCGCATCGTCCGCCCCGCATCTTGGAACGGTTATTCCAAGATGCTCCGAGTCGCCTTCCCTGTCAAGGAGTTGGGGATACCGGCTGGGGACAGCTTCCGGAGCCGGCCCCTCCGTATCGCGTCGAGGGTGCGGGAAATCGCCCGTGCAGAAAGGCGGCCTCCGCCGGTGCCTATGTGCGGCGTCCGGCGGCCTTCGGAAGGAACGGCAGCAGCGCCGAGATCGCAGCGGCCAGCACGACGTTGAGGACCAACGCGGCCGCCAGCGCCTGCCCGTACGCGCCGGTGTCGTGCTGCGCGGCACCGTCGAGCGCGCCGTAATAGAGGATGCCGACGAGGGCCACACCGACCGCACCGCCGATCTGCTGACCGGTGGACAGCACCCCGGAGGCCATGCCCACTTCCTCGGGGCCGACGTTGCCGAGCACCGCGTTCAGCAGCGGGGTGACCAGCAGACCGTTGCCCGCGCCCACCAACAGCAGGGTCGGCACCAGCTCCCAGGCGGTCAGCGTGGCACCGGCGTCGAGGATCAGCGCGATGGTTCCGACGAAGCCCACGGCGCCGGTCACGGCGCCGAGCTGCAGCACGTGGCGGCCGTAACGGGCCAGCCGGCCGGCGATGAGACTGGCGGCGAAGAAAGCGACGGCGAACGGTGTGTAGACCAGGCCGGCGCCGAGCGCGTCCCTCCCCAGACCGTCCTGCAAGGTCAGCGACAGGACGAGGAACAAGGAGTTGATGCCCGCATAGGTGAGGACGACCAGGGCCGTCCCGACCGCGAACGGTCGCTCGGCCAGCAGCCCCAGCCGGACGAGCGGAGTGCCGCCCGCGGCCGCCACCCGCCGCTCCACCAGGCAGAACCCCGCGAACGCCGGCACGCTGCCGGCCAGACAGAGCCAGGTCCACAGCGGCCAGCCGTACGAGCGGCCCTCGACCAGCGGCACCACGAGCAGAAAGAGCGCCACGGTCAGCACCACCGCACCGGGCAGATCGAGCCGCCGGGCCTCCGGTGCCCGCGTCTCGGGCAGGAACACCCCGGCGAGCAGCAGCGTCACGACACCGACGGGCACATTGACCCAGAACACCGGTCGCCACGAGGAGCCGAAGAGATCGGCGGAGATCAGCACACCCCCGATCAACTGGCCGGACATGGTGGCCATGCCGATGACCGCGCCGAGCGCGCCGAACGCCTTCGGGCGCTCGCCGGCCGGGACCAGCACCTGGATCACCGCGAAGACCTGCGGAAACATCGCGGCAGCGCTGAGGCCCTGGACCAGTCGCGCGGCGATCAGACTGCCGGACCCGGGTGCGAGCGCACAGCCCACGGAGGACAGGGTGAACAGCGCCATCCCGGTCATGAACAGCCGCTTGCGGCCGAAGCGGTCGCCGAGGCGTGCGCCGGTGATCAGGGCCATGGCGTAGGTGAGCTGGTAGCCCGCCAGGATCAGTTGGACATCGGCGGCGGAGGAGTGCAGATCGGTCTGGATGGCGGGGGCGGCGACCAGCACGATGAAGGTGTCGAGCACGGCCATGAACGCCCCGACCAGCACGAGGGCCAGGGCCCGCCACGGCGCTGCGCCGCCGGCCGTGGCTGTCTGCGGACGGGGCTGCGGACGAGTCGGAAGGCCGGCCTGCGAACGGGCCCGGCGACCGGCGTGCCGACCGGCCCGCTGACCGGCCTCCGGCGCGGTCGTCCGCACCGGCGCGGCCTGCCGCCCGCCGGTACCTGAGGTGGGGGTCTGGGTCATGCGGCAAGCGTCCGTCGGCCCAGGCCGGACATACAGAGACCGATTATGCTGGTGTCCCCACCACCCCCAACTACCCCTCACCACACCGCTGTCCGGGCCGGGCCAGGACGCACCCACGGCGGTCCATACCCCTGGCCGGCACCCGCGGTCGGCACCCCGCGACCCGCGGCGGAACGGGAGCATCGATGGCTGACCTGCAACGGCGGCGGAGTCTCGCGGAGTTCCTCCGCTCGCGCCGGGAGCGGCTCACGCCCCAGGAGGCGGGCATCATCGCGGGCCCGCGGCGGCGCACCCCGGGGCTGCGGCGCGAAGAGGTCGCGCAGCTCTCCGGGGTCAGCGTGACCTGGTACACCTGGCTGGAGCAGGCGCGCGACATCACCGTCAGCAGACAGGTCCTCAGGAGCCTGGCGCGTGCGCTGATGCTCAGTTCGGCCGAGCGCCGGCATCTGTTCGCGCTGGCCGGGGTGCCGTTGCCGGAGCGGCCCCCGGGCCGCGGCCCCGGCCCCGCCCTGCAGCGGCTGCTCGATGCGCTCGAACCGCACCCCGCATACCTCCTCGACGCCAACTGGGACCTGGTGGGCTGGAACCGCGCCGAGGCGGGACTGATCGGTGATCCCTGGCAGCTGGAGCCGGCCGAACGCAATCTGCTGTGGCTGGTGTTCACGGATCCGGCGATTCGCTCCCTGCTGGTGGACTGGGAGGGGCAGGCGCGGGATCTGATCGCCCAGTTCCGGGCCGATGCCCGGCAGCGCTCGGGGGACCCGCGCTACGAACAGCTCACCGGCGGGCTGCGGGAGGCGAGTGCGGAGTTCCGGACCTGGTGGGAGGCGCACGACATCGCGGAGTTCGGCACCACGCGCAGAAGGTTTTGCCACCCCCGGGTCGGGGCGCTGACCTTCGACTATGTGAAGCTGGCGGCGCTGGACGCCCCCGGTGTCAAGCTGTTCGCGTGTCTGCCGGCCGACGCCGCGACGACGGAGAAGCTGCCCGCGCTGCAGCGGTGCGCGGCGGGCGCGGCTCCCGAGGAATCCGCCGTCGCTCCGCCGGGCGCCCCGTAGGCCGCCCTACGACACCGGATTGACCGCCACGGCCTTGAAGAAGGTGTAGTGGAAGGTCCCGTCGCCGTCCGCGGCCAGCCGCAGATCGGCGATCCCCCGGTCCCAGTCGGCGGCGGTGGTCAGCCCGGCGCCCAGTGCATCGTCCCGGACCGATTCCACCATGGCGATGAAGGTCTTCCTGGTGAAGCCGTCGACCAGCGAGGGCCGGGTCCGGTCGGCGTAGACCGTACGCGGCCGGATGACCATCTCGCGGAATCCGGCACGGGTGAGCATCGGCTGCAACTCCCGTCCCAGAAGCGCATTTCCACCGGCCGCGGCCTGCAGACGCACCTGGTGTCCGATCACGTCGTGGGCGTGACGGCTGTCCGGATGGAAGACCACCGAGCCGTGGTCGCCCTCGATCACGGTGAGGGTCCCGCCGGGCCGCAGGACCCGGCGCAGCCCGGCCAGCGCCCGGCCGGGGTCGCGGAGATGTTCCAGCACGAAGCAGGCGAAGAGATGGTCGAACGTGTTGTCCGGGAAAGGGAGGTGGAACAGATCGGCCTTCCGCCACGTCACGTCGGCTCCGGGCTCCTGCGCCGCCAGGTACGCGCGGGCCTGCGCCAGCGAATCCTCGGACCGGTCGACCGCGACGATCCGCGCCCCCGGGCTGTTCCTGACCAGATGTACGGTCTGCGCGCCCACCCCGCAGCCGACCTCCAGGACCCGGCTGCCGACGGGGTACGCCGTACCGGCATGCAGCAAGGTGGCCAAGGTGTCCGCCTGATCGCCGAGGCGCCGGGCCTCCCCGGGTGAGTAGCCGTGGACGTATGCCGTGTGCGTGTTCATGGCTTCACCGTGCCGGGACAATGGATCGGTGAACAGGTCCAAAGAAGGGCCCATCCATCGGTCCATAACTCCCTCGCCCCCGGCCTCCTCGCCCCGTTCGGCCGCTGCCGGTTCCTCCGACTTCCTGCAGCTGAACATCGAGGACGCGCCCGCGGGCGGCCGGTCGGCCTGGCTCGCCCGGGAGTTGCGGCGCGCGATCGCGGACGGCCGGCTGCCGGTGGGGAGCAGGCTGCCCGCGACCCGGGTACTCGCCGCTGATCTGCGCGTATCGCGGGGTGTGATCACCGAGGCGTATCGGCGGCTGACCGAGGACGGGCAGCTCGCCGGACGGGGGAGAGGCGGGACCGTGGTCGTCGCCGCGCCCGTACCCACTGCGGCGGAGGGCGCGGGTTCGACGCCGTACGCGCACCGGACCGCCGCTCCGTTCGCCGCGCCGCCCGGTCCGGAGATCTTCGACGAGCTGCGCGCCGCGCCCGCGCGGATCGATCTCTCCCCCGGCGTGCCCGACCTGTCCGCCTTCCCCCGCACGGCCTGGCTCCGCGCCGAACGCGCGGTGCTCGCCGACCTCGCGTCCACCGCGCTCGGCTACGGGGACCCCCGCGGCGCTCCGGCGCTACGGCTGGCCGTCGCCAACTGGCTGGCCCGCAACCGCGGGATCAGGGCGGACCCGGACGAGGTGCTGATCGTCGCCGGTACCGCGCAGGCACTCGGCCTGATCGCCCAGGTGCTGCACCGTGACGGCATCCGGGAGATCGCGGTCGAGGACCCCGGATCCCTCGGAGCGCGGCAGCATCTGCGCCACTGGCAGCCTGCGACGCCGCCGGTGCCGGTCGACGACGAGGGGATACGCGTCGATGCGCTGCGGGCGAGCGGCGCGCGGGCCGTACTGCTCACCCCGGCGCACCAGTTCCCCACCGGCGTGGTGCTCGGCGGCGGCCGGCGCCGTGAGCTGATGCGCTGGGCGGCCGACGGCGGACTGATCGTCGAGGACGACTACGACGCCGAGCACCGCTACGACCGCGCACCGGTCCCCGCGCTGCACTCACTCCTCCCCGAGCAGGTCTGCTACGCCGGAAGCGTCTCCAAACTGCTCGCGCCCGCCCTGCGGGTGGGCTGGCTGCTGGCGCCGCCGCGGTACCGGAAGGCGCTGGTCGACGCCAAACGGTTCGCGGACCTCGGCAACGCCGCACTCCCGCAGCTGGTGCTGGCGCGGCTGATGGAATCGGGCGAGCTGGAACGCCGGCTGCGGCTGCTGCGCCGACGCCATCGGCAGCGCCGGGACGCCATGATCGCGGCGATCCGGGCCCGTCTGCCGGGCGCGACCGTGCACGGCGCCGCGGCGGGCCTGCATCTGACGATCAGCTTCGCGCCGGACGGCTTCCGTGGTTCCGACACGGACCTGGCCGCGGCCGCCCTCGCCCGAGGCGTCACGGTCCATCCGCTGTCCTGGCACAGCCAACGCCCGTACCCGCCGGGCCTGGTGCTCGGCTATGCCGCCCGCACACCGGGCGAGATCACGGAGGGCGTGGCCGTCATCGGTGAGGTGTTGGCCGGTGGGTGACGGGGGCTGCGCGCCACCCTGGGCAGCAGACCATTCCGTGCGCTCCTCCTCTCGGAGCGCACGGAATGGTGGGGTGTCGTCCGGGTGACCCGGCGGCTGCTCTGGCGCGGCGTGGCGCGGTAGTTGGGTGGTGCCCGCCGGTGCTGCCGGTGCCGCCGGGGTCGGCTGGTGACCCGGCGGGGATCAGGGTTCGATGACTCCCGCGTGGTCGCTGGACGGCGGCAGGATGGCCGACCCGGTGGAGCCGCCGGCGAACTCGGCGTCATAGCCGCCGTTGGCGAGGATGAGCGTCAGGACGAGCGTCTCGTTGAACCGGGCGACGCCTTGGGCGTCGGTGGTGGCGATGCCCAGGAGGTTGCTGCCGATCTTGAAGACGATGGTCTGGCCGGGCACGGGCAGCCCGGTGACCTGATCGGTCAGCGTGGCGGTCAGGAACGGGAAGTACACGTGCGGCGGGAACAGCTTCGACAGCGCCGGGGTCGCGACCAGCGAGGTGGCGTGGACGGGCAGCAGGTAGGTGAAGCCGTTCACCAGACTGGCACTGCCACCAGGGGTGGTGACGGTGACGGTCACGGGACCGGCCGCCGCCCCGGGCGGAGTGGTGGCGGTGAGCTGCGTGCCGGTGGCGTTGACGCTCACCCCGGTGGCGGGGATGCCGCCGAAGTCGACACTTGCCCCGGTCAGGTTGGTGCCGTTGATCGTCACGACCGTGCCGCCCGCGATGGGCCCTTGGGTGGGGTTGATGCTGGTCAGCGTCGGGTCGAGCTGGATGACGCTGACGTTGTTCCCGTTGATGTTGCTGACGTAGACCTTGTTGTTGCCGGCGACCGTCACGGCGATCGGTCCGGCGCCGACGGGGATCGGGGCGCCGACGACCAGGTTGGTGGCGGTGTCGAACACCGTCACGCTGTTCGCCGCCCGGTTGGCCGTGTAGGCGATCCCGTCGGCGCCGACCGCGATTCCCCACGGCTGGTTGCCGACGGCGATCGGGGCGCCGACGACGGTGTTGCTGATGGTGTTGATCACCGTCACGGTGTTCGACCCGATGTTGGCGACATAGGCGTTGCCGTTGGGCGCGATCGCCACGAAGTTCGGCTGGGCGCCGACGGGGATCGGGGCGCCGATGACGGCGTTGGTGGCGGTGTCGATCACCGTCACGGTGTTCGATCCCCGGTTGGTGACGTAGGCGTTGCCGTTGGGGGCGACCGCGATCCCGACCGGCTGGGCGCCGACGGCGATCGGGGCGCCGACGACCAGGTTGGTGGTGGTGTCGATCACCGTCACGGTGTTCGCGGCGAAGTTGGTGACGTAGACCCTGCCGCCGGGGACGACCGCCACCACGGCCGGCTGGTTGCCGACGGCGATCGGGACGCCGATGACGGTGTTGGTGGTGGTGTTGATCACCGACACGGTGTTCGACCCGCTGTTGGGGACGTAGGCGTTGCCGTTGGGGGCGACCGTCAGCCAGACCGGCGTACCGCCGACGCCGATCGTGCCGCCGATGACGGTGTCCGTGGTGGTGTTGATCGCCGACACATTGGCCGACCCGGAGTTGGCGACGTAGAGGTCGCCGCTGGGGGCGATCGCCAGCCCGACCGGGTTGTTGCCGACGGGGATCGACGTGACGGCCAGGAAGAGGTGCGCCGGGACCGCCGCCCGGCTCACCTGCTCCGCCTGGGCGGGCAGCGCGGCTGTCTGCAGCAGCTCCTGCAGCGGCGACTGAAGAGTTGTACTCATGCGGACCCCTTCGGTGGGGGCCGTCCGGATCCCGCTCCGGGGCACCACAACCACAGACCACGCGCCACAACAACGCGGCGGGCTGCCCATCCCCGAGGAGGGATGGGCAGCCCAGTAGTTCGGTTATCGCCTTTTTTCCCATGATGCGGGGAAGGGAAACATTCGCACATGCTTGCCCACGGTCGGTGCGGTCACCCTCGGCATCCAGGTCGTCCGGTACGGGTAGTCGCCCACCCCTGCTAGCCGCAATGCGCAGCACATCGCCGAGCGCCCGGGTGGTCTGCTTCAGCGTCACCCGGAGCGTGAGCGGCCCGGCCGTCGGATCGTCCAACACCTCTTCCGCTTCGGCGAATACGAGCGCGCCGTCGCGCATCTGCTCCGCCTCCATCTCGTCGGCCTTACGGGAGAGATAGCCGCCGCTGTCGTCGGTGCTCAGGTAGCACGGGTTGCCCGCGGGGGTCTCCCAGGCAACAGGCGCAGTCCTGGCCCGGGACACCGGGTGTCGTCCGGGTTGCTCTGGTCGGTCACGTCGTCAACTCCTGGGCGCCTTGGCTGCTTTCGCCCCTAGCGTTGTGTAACGGCGAGTAGCCTCGCCAGTGCACGGAGGGTGACGAATTTTCGGTCACATGGGGGTTGACGACATGGGCAGCACCTACGGCGATTGGCTCAGGCAACAGCGAGAAGCGGCGGGGCTGACGCAACAGCAGTTGGCCGACGCGGCGGTGATGACCCGCACGCACATCGCGCATATCGAGGCGGGGCGGCGAGTTCCTTCCAAGGAGGATGCGCGGCGGTTGGACATGGCTTTGAACACGGGGAATGTGCTCAGTAGCTTTCTTCCGCAGGACGACACGACGGTTGCCGATCGCTTCGCGGATGCGCTGAAGCTTGAGCAACAGGCCACGATGATCAGGGAGTTCGCGCCCACCCTCGTGCCCGGGATCTTCCAAACGAAGAGCTACGCGCGTGCGGTCATGCGGGTCGCTGGGCGCCTACGATCTCGCTTTGAGCGACGCATTGCCGCTGACGGAGTCACTTGCCCTGATGAGGGCGACAGCGAAGGGATACGGACACCATGGTTGAACACGCCATCCTGGAAGCCGCGACTCCGAGCGGCTGGCGCAAGTCGTCATACAGCGACAGTGAAGGCGCCAGCTGCGTAGAGATCCTGGACACCCACCCCTCCGGCATCCCCGTCCGTGACTCCAAGACCCCCCACGGCCCGGCCCTCCTCATCGGGATACCCGCGTGGTCGTGCTTCGTCGCCGCCCTCAAGGACGGGG
This sequence comes from Streptomyces sp. NPDC054786, assembly GCF_053611685.1. Taxonomy (NCBI): domain Bacteria; kingdom Bacillati; phylum Actinomycetota; class Actinomycetes; order Kitasatosporales; family Streptomycetaceae; genus Streptomyces; species Streptomyces sp. NPDC054786. The sequence continues at coordinate 356,775 of NZ_JBSHAW010000001.1, forward strand.
AGCTGCCCGGCTCCGGCTGATCAGCGGAACGGAAGCGGGCGGCCCCGCTCCTCCTCCGGGCGGGGCCCGAAGATGCGCCGTTCGTCGCCGATGATCGCGACATCGTGGATGCCCGCCTCCCGGCGTCGCATCAGTCCCTCCTCGTCGAACTCCCACAGCTCGTTGCCGTAGCTGCGCCACCACTCGCCGGTCGCGTCATGGCACTCGTACTGGAAGCGCACCGCGATGCGGTTGCCGCTGTACGACCAGAGCTCCTTGCGCAGCGCGTAGTCCAGTTCGCGGGTCCACTTCTGGCGCAGGAAGGCGACGATCTCGTCGCGGCCGGTGAGGAAGGTGTCGCGGTTCCGCCAGACCGAGTCCTCGGTGTAGGCGAGGGCGACCCGCTCCGGGTCGCGGGTGTTCCAGGCGTCCTCGGCCGCCTGTACTTTCTGCAGCGCGCTCGACTCGTCGAACGGCGGGAACGGTGGGCGTGCGGCCATGACGTTCTCCCTCTCTCGGTGGCGGGAGGACGGTCGGCCGTTCTCCCTGCTGTTTGCCGGTGCTTCCCCGCCCAGCCTGACCTGGTCGGGACGTATCGCACCGCCGCGACACCGGCCGTTCGTCACCGGCAGGTTCATGCGCTGTCCCGCAGGGGCGGGTTGGCGGGCGAGTACTCGGGGGCGGACCAGCGCAGAGGGCTGGCGTGCGGGGTCTCCACGGACTCGGCGATCGTGAAGCGGGTGGTGCGGCCGTGGGTGGCGAACGTGGTGTGCGCGGTGCCGGTGAACTGGAGCGTGGTGCCGGTGCTCCAGTCGAGGAACAGCAGCCCGGCGCGCGGGTCGTTCTCGAGGTTGCCCAGGGTCAGGTACATCGAGTTGCCGGGGTAGTCCTGCCAGGTCAGTTCGGTGGGTGAGGTCACCTGGACGAATCCGGGGTCGCCGCCGCGGTGGCTGGCGTCGGCGCCGTCGGCCGCCGCCGTGGCGATGAAGAAGGTGTCGGCGGAGCGGACGAGCGTGAGCTGGTCGGGGGTGAGTTCCCGGCCCCGGCGTACGGCGCCGGGCCGGGTGGGGGCGGGCGCCTGGAGTTGCCGCCTCTGCAGATACTTCGGGCAGTTGGAGAAGACCTGCTCGGCCGCCACCACGAACCCGCGGGCCGTCGGTGCGGCCGTGCCGTTGAGGCGCATGCGGCGGCGGGTGCGCGGGTCCAGGGCGATGGTGCCGACCTCGGTCCCCTCGGTCGTGAGCGCCGCGGCGAGCGGGTCGCGGTCGGGCAGGCCGCCCGTGACCGCGATCCGGTCGGGGCCCGTGGCCCGTACAAAACCGGGCGCGCCGGTGAGCAGTGAGCCCCACATCCGGCCGGCCCGGTCCGCCGCGCCGACCACCAGCATCGGCTGCAGACCGAGGAAGGCCGCGGCCACCTCGCGGATGCCCGGCCCGATGGAGCGGCCGATGTGGTCGGCCGCCGTGCGGACACCGAGGCGGTCCTGCACGGCGCGCGAGCCTTCGTGGTACGGGTCCACGGTCCTCAGCTCCTCAGAAGAATCCGCAGGTCGGTGCGGTGGCCGCCGGGGCGGGTGCGCCGAGTGCGCCGGTGGGTACGGAGATCTCCAGACGGGTGCCGTCGGGGTCGCGGAAGAAGATCCCGCCGGAGGCTGCGCCCTCGCCGTGGGCGACGACCCCGTCGTACGCGAAGTCGACGTCCCGCTCGCGGAGCCGGGCCTCGAAGGCCTTCACCTCGTCGATCGTCCCGGCCTGCCACGCCAGGTGGTGCAGCCCGGCCAGTCGGGGGGCGTACGCGCCGTCCGCCTGCTGCCACAGGGTGAGCGTGAGCTCGCCGTCCTGCCCCAGGAAGGCGAAGCGCCGGCCGTCCGCGTCGCCCTCCCCGAGCACGTCGAACCCGAGCACCTCGGCGTAGAAGCCGAGCGAGCGGTCGAGGTCGGTGACGTTGAGCCCGGTATGGCCGGGCCGCAGTGTGCTGGTCGCCGTCATGGCGGACACCTTTCCGTTGGATCGGTCCCCCCGATCTAACTGTTGTAATTGACTTTAGAGGTTAGAAATGGAGTGGTCAACCAATCACGTACGCTTGAGTGGTTAGCCCACAGGGGTACGGACACGAGAAGGAGGCAGGGATGTCTGCGACCGAGCCCGCGACCGACCCGCGGCCCCTGACCGGGGAGCCCGTCTCGCTGGATCTGCTGAACACTCGCTGGATGTCCGAGGGCGGGCGCCAGGATCTGCTCGCCGACCCCGACGGGCTGCGCATCTGGCTCGCGAGCAACGGTCTCGACCGCCGCTTTCCGGCCGGTGCCGCCGCACGGGAGCATGTGCTGCTCGCCCGCGAGGCGCTCGCCGCCGCCGTCGACAGCCCCGGCGACAGGGCCGGTATCGAGCGCGTCAACGCCGTACTCGACCACGGCCGGATCCGCGCCACCCTGACCGCCGAAGGCCCTGGCGAGGAGGCGGAGTTCGAGGATCCGTCCTGGGGCGCGGCCTGGACGGCGGCCCGCGACTACCTGGACCTGCTGCGCGCCGCCCCCGGCCGGATCCGGCGCTGTGCGCACGACGCGTGCATTCTGCACTTCTTCGACATCTCGCGGAACGGCACCCGCCGCTGGTGCTCGATGGCAGCCTGCGGCAACCGGGCGAAGGCCTCACGCCACTACGCGAAGACGCGCGAGGCCTGAGCGGCGTTCCTCGTGCGCTGCCGCCCGCCGCGGGGCGCCAATGGGAGCGGCCCCCGACCCGGGGTTACCCGGTCGAGGGCCGTTCTTTCTGGTGGGGGCGGTGCGCCCGCTCGGTCTGCGCCGTCCTTGCCGGGCGGCAATGCCGCGCCGGTGGTGCAATGCCGCGCCGGTGGTGCAACGCCGCGCCGGTACTGCGGTCCCGCGTCAGGTCACCGGATCAGCGACCGCTCCAGGCAGCCCAGCGCCGACTGCAGTTCCTCCGCGGTGATGGTCAGCGGCGGGGCGAGCCGGATCGTCGAGCCATGGGTGTCCTTGACCAGGACACCCTCCTTCAGCAGGCGTTCGCTGATCTCCCGGCCGGTGCCGAGCGCGGGGTCGATGTCGACGCCGGCCCACAGGCCGCGGGCGCGGAAGCCGGTCACACCCTTGCCGGTCAGCGCCGCCAGCCCGGTACGCAGCTGTTCGCCCAGCTCGGCGGCGCGGCGCTGGAACTCTCCGGTGGCGAGCAACTTCACGACCGCCGAACCGACCGCGGCGGCAAGGGGGTTGCCGCCGAAGGTCGAGCCGTGCTGGCCGGGGCCCAGCACACCGAGCACCTCGCGGCGGGCGACGACCGCGGAGACCGGGACGATGCCGCCGCCGAGCGCCTTGCCGAGCAGCAGGACGTCCGGCACCACGGACTCGTGCTCGACCGCCAGGGTCGTGCCGGTGCGGCCCAGCCCGGACTGGATCTCGTCGGCGATGAACAGGCACCCGGCCCGCCGGGTCAGTTCGCGTACGCCGGTGAGATAGCCGTCGTCGGGGATGACGACGCCCGCCTCGCCCTGGATGGGCTCGATCAGTACGGCGGCCGTCGTCTCGTCCACGGCCGCTTCGAGCGCGGCGAGATCGTTGTAGGGGACGGTGCGGAAGCCGGGGGCGAAGGGGCCGAAGCCGATGCGGGCCGTGTCGTCGTCGGAGAAGCCGACGATGGTGGTCGTCCGGCCGTGGAAGTTGCCGCCGGCCACCACGATCGTCGCCCGGTCCGCCGGGACGCCCTTGACGTCGTACGCCCACTTGCGGGCGACCTTGATGCCGCTCTCCACCGCCTCGGCGCCGGTGTTCATCGGCAGGACCATGTCCAGCCCGGTCAGCTCGGCGAGGCCTTCGGCGAAACCGGCGAGACGGTCGTTGTGGAAGGCACGGGAGGTGAGGGTGAGCTGGTCGAGCTGGCGGTGCGCGGCCTCGATCAGGGCCGGGTGACGATGGCCGAAGTTGAGCGCCGAGTAGCCGGCCAGCATGTCGAGGTAGCGGCGCCCCTCGACGTCCTCGACCCACACCCCTTCGGCGCGCGCGACCACCACGGGCAGCGGGTGGTAGTTGTGCGCGAGGACCGGGCCCTCGGCCTGGATCAGCTCCGCGGACGAACGGGGAGCAGCCTGCGCGGGGACGGTACGGGTGGGAGCGGTCATGAGCGAATCTCCTGGGTGCAGCACTTGATGCCGCCGCCGGCCTTGTGGAACTCGGAGAGGTCGACGGGGACGGGGACATAGCCGTGCGCGCTGAGCCGGCCGATGAGGCCGGTCGCCTGCGGTGCGATGAAGACGTGGCGGCCGTCGGAGACGGAATTGAGGCCGAAGGCCATGGCGTCGTCCCGGGTGGCGAGCACCGCCTCGGGGAACAGCCGCCGCAGCACTTCACGGCTGCCGGTCGAGAACGCCCCGGGGTAGTAGGCGATGTTCGCCTCGCCCGTCTCCGCCGTCTCCTCCAGGACGAACAGCGCGGTGTCCAGGTGGTAGAAGTACGGGTCCACCAGCTGCAGGCCGATCGTCGGGACGCCGAAGAACTCCTGCACCTCGCGGTGTGCCGCCGGTGTGGTGCGAAAGCCCGTGCCCGCCAGGATGTAGCGGCCGGCCGGTACGAGGTCGCCCTCGCCCTCGCACAGCGACTCGGGCCGGTAGACGTCGTACCCGGCCGCCTTGAACCAGGTCTCGTACTCCGTGGTCTCCGGCCGCCGCTGCGGTGCGTGGAAGTACGAGCCGAAGACCCGGCCGCCCACGACGAGCGCGGAGTTCGCCGCGAACACCATGTCGGGGAGCGTGGCCACCGGGGGCACGGTCTCCACCGTGTGCCCGTGGTCGCGGTAGGCGCCCATCAGCGCCTCCCACTGGCGCCCCGCGAGGGCGGTATCCACCGCTGCGTCCGCGCTCATCCACGGATTGATCGCGTAGCGCACATCGAAGTGTCTGGGCTCGCAGACCAGATAGCGCCGGGGGCGCGATACACGACTCATCGGCACGGGACGATCCCTTCGCTTCCTACGGGCTTGCGGGTCGCCCGGTTGTCACTGAGGGTCACCCGGGTTGCTTCCAAGGTAAGGAGCGAAGGATTCGGGCCACAAGCAACAAATGCTGCTCATCAGCGCAGGAATGCTGCGGAGAAATGACGGGGGACGATGGATTGCTGCGCAGGAGGGGAGGGTTTCCGTCCCGTCGCCCTCGCTCCGGCTGGGAGCCGGCCGGTCGTCGCCGCTCCGGTGGGGGCCGCGCTGCCGCCCCGCTTCAGTGGGGGGTTCCTCCCGAGGACGGGCTCGCGCCCGCCTCCGGGCTGTCCGGCAGGAGATGGGACAGCACCATGTAACTGATCGTCTTGCGGATGAACGGCTCGGCCCTGATGCGTTCGAGCACCTCCTCGAAGTGCTCGACATCGGTCGCCCGTACGTGCAGCAGCGCATCGGCGCCACCGGTCACGGTCATCGCCGCGGCGATCTCCGGATGGTTGCGCACGACCTCCGCGAGCCGCCGGGGCGGCGCCGCACTGTCGCAGTACACCTCGACATACGCCTCGGTCAGCCAGCCCAGGGCGGCCGGCCGGACGGTGGCGGTGAACCCCGTGATCACGTTGTTCTCCCGCATCCGGTCCACCCGCCGCTTCACCGCGGTGGACGACAGCCCGACCGCCGCACCGATCTCCGCAAAGCTCGCCCGGCCGTTGTCGATCAACGCCGCAACGATCTTGCGGTCGAGGTCGTCGAAGGGCGCGGCCTTGTTGGTCACTGGGCCTCCCGATTCTTCCCGGTTCCTACCGGTACATCTCCGTCGCGGTCGCCTCACGGTAGCGATACCGCGGGCGGGCGGGGAGTGGGGCCGGGAGGGCCCGGCCGGGTGTGGCGGCCGGGGGGCCTCGGACCGCAGTCGCAGTCACGGCGGTCGGCCAGGGCGGGCCCGGCGCGTCGGCGACGCCTCGGGGGAAGGACTCAGCCCTCTCCCAGCACCGCCCGGATCACGTGCCGGGCGTTGTGCGCCATCGCCGGGTTCGTCCTGCGGTGGTCCGGCAGCGCGATCAGCGCCTGCGAGAGCGTCCGCCCCCGGCCGCGGTTCCAGGTCGCGTCGTCCACGCCGAGCGCCTCGCGGAAGACCTCCCTTGCATCGGCAGGCAGCAGATTCCACGCCGGGAACAGATCGCAGGCCGGATCGCCCACCCCCATGCACCCGAAGTCGATCACCGAGGTCAGCCTGCCGCCGTCCACCAGCAGGTTGCCCGGCATCAGATCGGCATGCAGCCACACCGGCGGCCCCTCCCAGACCGGGGCCCGCAGCGATTCCTCCCATACGGCGGCCACGGCATCGCAGTCGATGCCCTCCTCCGGGATCCCGCGCAGCTCCTCGATCGCCGCCCGGGTCGACGCGTCGAGCGAGGCGACCGGCCCGCCGCGGTAGGCCTGCGGCGCCCCCGGCAGGGTGACGCTCCGCATCGCCGTCACGAACCCGGCCAGATCCTTGGCCAGCAGCACGGGCTCGCTCAGCGCCCCCGCCTCCGGGTGCTCCCCCGCCAGCCACCCGTACACCGACCACGGCCACGGATACCCCTCGGCGGGTTCCCCGGCCCCGAGCACCTCGGGGATGGCCGTGGGCAGCCGGGACGCGAGGCGGGGCAGCCACTCCTGCTCCATCGATACGTCCTGGGCGCCACCCTTCACCAGCGGCAGCCGCACGACCATGCCGTCGCCCAGCCGGTACACGGCGTTGACCGTGCCGCCGGACGGCAGCCGCTCCACCGAAAGCCCCGCCCACTGCGGGAGTTGCCCGGCGATCAGCCGCCGTACCAGGTCGTCGTCGAGGGGTTGCAGGCCCGGATCCATCTGCCCTGTGCTCATGGGGTGTCATCCGATCCCCGGACACCGTGGGCGTCAAAGGTTTTTCCGGCCCCGACGAGCGGCCCGGCCACCGGTCACACCGACTGACGCTGCGGGTTCAGGCCGGCTCCACGCGGCGCAGCCCCGCCCGGCGGACGACCTCCGGGCCCAGCTGCGCGGCCCGGGACACCAGGGCGTGGCCGTCCCAGTCCGGTGGCCAGCCGTGCCACAGGCGTAGCGTGCCGCCTACGACGACTGCGGCGATCTGGTCGCGGTGCGCGAGGCGGACGAGTTCCCAGCGCAGGTCGTAGGAGGGCGTGAGTTCGGGGACATCGAGGTCCACGACGAGGAAGTCGGCGGCCTTGCCGACCGCGATCTCGCCGGTCACCCTGCCCAGTCCGAGCGCATCGGCGCTGCGCGAGGTGGCGTGCTCCAGCCACATCCGGCCGGCGCCGCAGGACGAGTCGCCCGAGGCCATGCCGTACGCCAGCCGTTGTGCCGTCTCCGCGGCGTCGATCAGCCGGAAGCCGTCACCGCGGGTGCCGTCGGTGCCCATGCCGAAGCGCACGCCCATCGCGGCGAGCAGGGTTGCGTGCGCGACGCCGTTGCCCTTCCAGGCGCTGGCCACCGGGTTGTAGCTGATCGCCGCGCCGGAGTCGGCCAGCAGCCGCATCTCCGAAGGGGTGAGGAGGGTGGCGTGCGCGCCCAGCGTGTGCGGGCCGAGCGCGCCGATGTGGTGCAGATGTTCCACCGGGCGGCGGCCGACGCTCTTCAATGAGCGTTCCACGGAGGCGAGATGCTCGTTCACATGGATCTGCAGCACCGCACCGGCCTCGGCGCACAGGTCGGCGGTCTTCTTGATGACCTCGCCGGGTGCGTCCTCGGGGACGGCGATGGCCAGCGAGGGATGGATCAGCGGATGGCCGTCCCACCGCCCCAGATGCGCCGGCCCGCCCTCGCCGGTGGAGACGATCTTGGACAGTACGCACCGGACACCGGCTTCCTCCGTGGCCTGCGCCACCACCCGGACGTCCACGGGGGCACGGGTCCCGGCGTCGGCGACCGTGGTGAAGCCGCCGCGAAGGGCCTCCAGCGCGGCCAGCTTCGCCGAGACGTAGGCGCTCTCCTCGTCCAGCGCATGTTCCAGCGGCTCCCATATGGTCTTGAAGATCTCCGAGGGCTGGCCGAAGGACTGGGCCTTGCCGAAGCTCTGGGTCAGATGGTGGTGCGCGTCCACGAACCCGGGCATGAGCAAGTGGCCGTCCAGCCGCACCGGTGGTACGTCGCGGTGCGCGGCGATGAGCTGTTCGGCCGGTCCGATCGTGCGGAACTTTCCGTCGCGGACGAGGACGGCCTGATGGCGCACCGGCCCGTCCGGCAACAGCAGCAACTCGGGCACCAGCAGTTGTTGTCTGCCGTGGAACTGTTCGGGCCGCGGGGCGGCCTTGCCGTGGGGGCTGTCGGCCGCGGCCGCTTCCGTACCTCCGATGCCCGGCCCGCCGAGGAGCCCGCCCGCGCCGGTCAGGCCCATGCCGACCAGAAACCTCCGTCGTCGGAATCTGCTCATCCCGGGTCCTGAGTCCGGCCGTTCGCCCGGGGGGACGCCGTGGTCCTGCTGCTCGTTCGCCAACCCGCTCGCCTGCTTTCCGCACTTCGGTACGTGTATGTCCTGCTCGCTGAGCTGTCCCCGGGGTGGCCTGACCTTAGGGCCGGCCCAGAATTGGAACAAGGGTTCCGGCATGCGGGATTCATCGACGGCGCGGGGAGGGTGGCGGAAGTCTCGCCGGGGTCCGGCAAACTCCTGGTCATGGGCGAGGGGTCGGGCGCAGGAGGTGGCGTAACCTCGCCGAAATAGGGGCCGGAGCCCGGTGCGTGGGTCCACGGTGCCCGCCGGAGCCCGCATGGGATCCTGGTGTGTCATGGATCTGCCGGACGGACGGTGGACGTGCGGCGATGACGAGGGTGCACCGATGAGACTCTGCTTCCTGGTGGAGGAGCAGTACCGCCATGACGGCATGCCGCTGGACGTGATCCGCCAACTCGGCGCCTGGGGACACCAGGTGGACGTGGTGTGGCCCGGCCGCTCGCTGATCCCCATATCCGAGGCGATTCAGGCGGGCAGCCATGATGCCTGGGTCCTCAAGACCGTCTCCGGCGGCCCGGGGCTGACGCTTCTGGAAGCCGCCGCTTCCGTCGGGCTGACGACGGTGAACGATGTCCGGGCGATCCGCGGCGTACGCGACAAGGCGCTGGCCGCAGTGATCGCCCGCAGCAGCGGGCTGCCGGTCCCCGCGACGTATGCGGCGGCCCGTCCCGAGGAGTTCGCGCAGATCCCCGAGGCGGAGTTCCCCCTCGTGGTGAAGCCCGCCGACGGCAGTTCGGGGCGCGCCGTGCGGCTGGTGGCGACGCCGGACCGGCTGCTGGATCCCGCGGGGCCGGACGCCACGGGAGAGCCGGGCGGGACGGCCGGTGGGCTGCTCATCGCCCAGCCCTATGTGCCCAACTCCGGTACGGATCTGAAGGTGTACAGCGTCGCCGGCGAGCTGTACGCGACCGAGCGGTGCTCTCCGCTGCATCCCGCGCACGCCGCACGCGAACGTCAGGTGCCGCTCACCCCGGAAATCGCCCGGATCACCGCCGAGATCGGCACGGTGTTCGGCCTCGATCTCTACGGGGTCGACATTCTGCTCGGACCCGACGGCCCGGTGGTCGTCGACATCAATGACTTCCCGAGCTTCCGTCAGGTGCCGGACGCGGTCGCCCGGGTGTCCGCCGCCGTGCTGGACCTCGCCCGTAACGGGACGACGGGGCAGGCGGCCGGGCCGGCCGCCTGCCGCCTCGCGGCCGGGCAGCCGAGGGCGATGCCCGCGACGGCTCCCACGGCATCCCCGTTCACCGCTCCGCCCGCCCCGCGCGCCGACCGGCCCGCGGCCTCGATCGGTGGTGGCCGATGAGGATCGGGCTGGTCACCGCGGATCCCGGGCATCCGCTGCTGGCCGCGGTCACCGAGCTGCTGACTCCGGCGCATCGGGTCGAGTGGCTGGACCCGGGCAGCGGGGCGCCGGGCCCGGACCTCACCTCGCCCGCGGATGTCTACCTCCTCAAGGCACGTACGCCCCGGGCGCTGGCGCTGGCCGCCCGCCTGGAGGAGCACGGCGCCCCGGTGCTCAACTCGGCGGCGGCGACCGCGCGCTGCCAGGACCGGGTCGGCATGGCCGCGGTGGCCCGCGCGGCGGGGCTGCCGTTCGCGGGCACCACCTCCGTGGCCACGCTCGGGCAGCTGGCAGCGGCCGGCGAGCCGGGGGTCCCGCTGGTGATCAAGAGCCGGTTCAGCCGGCGCCATGACCTGGTGGCCCGTGCCGACAGCGCCGTACGGCTGCGGGAGCTGGCCGCCGACTGGCCCGATGAACCGGTGGTGGTCCAGGAGTTCACCGTGAACAGCGGCTGGGACCACAAGCTGTGGGTGGTCGACGACCGGCTCTTCGCCGGGTTGCGCCGGTCGGAGCTGGCCCCGGGCGGCCGCGGGCCGACGCTGCCGCTCCCGGTCGGTGAGCTGCCCGCGAGCTGGACCGGGGCCGCGCTGCGGGTCGGCGAGATCTTCGGTCTGGACGTCTACGGGGTGGACCTGCTCGATGGCGGTGGCGGTGCGCCGCTCATCGTGGACATCAATGCGTTCCCCGGTATCCGTGGCCAGGCCGGCGCCCCGGAGGCGCTGGCGCAGCTCGCCCTGCGCACGGCCGCACGCGGCCGGAGCCTCGGCCCCGACGAAAGAAAAATGCCAGAAGTCAGCGAGAAATGAACCCTGTTCGGAGGCCACCGAACCGAAGTGGCGCGGAGGCGGAAGCTCCTCCTCCGTAAGGCCTAAGGCGCTGACCCCTGGGGTAGCGCTGCCCCGTCCGGAAGGCATGGTTCCCCGTGCCTTCCTTCCGTACGTATGGGGAGAGGCCGGCAACGGTGACACAGCCATTCGAACTGCCTGACTTCTACACGCCCTACCCGGCGCGGTTGAACCCGCATCTGGAGACGGCGCGTACGCACTCCAAGAAGTGGGCCCGCGAGAGGGGGATGCTGGAGGGCTCCCACATCTGGGAGGACAAGGACCTCGACGCCCACGATTACGCCCTGCTGTGCTCCTACACCCACCCGGACTGCGACGCGGACGCGCTCTCGCTGGTGACCGACTGGTACGTCTGGGTCTTCTTCTTCGACGACCACTTCCTGGAGAAGTTCAAGCGGACGCTCGACCGGGACGGCGGCAAGGAGTACCTCGACCGGCTGCCCGCCTTCATGCCGATGGATCTGACCGCGGCCGTGCCCGAACCGACCAACCCCGTCGAGGCGGGACTTGCCGATCTGTGGGCACGCACGGTGCCGCGGATGTCCCTGGCGTGGCGGAAGCGGTTCGCCGAGAGCACCGAGCATCTGCTCAATGAGTCGCTCTGGGAACTGTCCAACATCAACATCCGCCGGGTGCCCAACCCCGTCGAGTACATCGAGATGCGCCGCAAGGTCGGTGGCGCGCCCTGGTCGGCGGGCCTGGTGGAGTACGCGACCGGCGCCGAGGTGCCGGCTGCCGTCGCCGGCTCCCGTCCGCTGCGGGTGCTGCGGGACACCTTCTCCGACGGCGTCCATCTGCGCAACGACCTCTTCTCCTACCAGCGGGAAACGGAGGACGAGGGCGAGCTGAGCAATGGCGTCCTGGTGCTGGAGACCTTCCTCAACTGCACGACGCAGGAGGCCGCGGACGCCGTCAACGATCTGATCACCTCGCGGCTGCAGCAGTTCGAGAACACGGTGGTCGCCGAACTCCCCGTGCTCTTCCTGGAACAGGGCCTGGACCCCACGTCCTGCGCGGACGTGCTGGCATACGCCAAAGGGCTCCAGGACTGGCAGTCCGGCGGCCATGAATGGCATCTGCGCTCCAGCCGCTACATGAACGGCGGCGGGGCCGCGGCCGGCACCGCGCAGCCCTGGTCGCCCTTCTCCTTCGGCGGCCTCGGCACCTCGGCGACGGATCTGCGGACCGCGCTGGGCACGGCCGGTGCGCACCGCTTGCGCAGTTCCACCCATGTCCCGCACCAGAAGGTCGGCCCCTCGCGCATCCCCGACCTCTATATGCCGTTCACCACCACCCTCAGCCCGCACCTGGAGGGCGCCCGCCGCCGGGTCGTCGCATGGGCGCACCGGATGGGCTTCCTCGGCCCGCAGCCCGGGGTGCCGCTGTCCGACGTCTGGGACGAGCCCGCGATGGTCCGCTACGACCTGGCGCTGTGCGCGGCCGGCCTCCACCCGGATGCCACCCCGGAGCAACTGGACCTGGGCGCCGCCTGGCTGGCCTGGGGCACCTACGCCGACGACTACTACCCCCAGGTCTTCGGCCGGACCCGCGATATCGCCTCGGCCAAGGTGTGCACGGAGCGGCTGTCGGCCTTCATGCCGCTCGACCCCTCGGCCGCCGTGCCCGAGCCGGTCAACGCGATGGAACGCGGGCTGGCCGACCTGTGGGTGCGTACGGCGGGACCGATGAGCCCCGAAGCGCGCCGGACGTTCCGTGAAGCCGTCGACGCGATGACGGCCAGCTGGCTCTGGGAGATCGACAACCAGATCCTGAACCGCATCCCCGACCCGGTCGACTACATCGAGATGCGCCGCGCGACCTTCGGTTCCGACCTCACCATGAGCCTGAGCCGCATCGGCCACGGCCGGCAGGTTCCGCCGGAGGTCTACCGCACCGGCACCCTGCGCTCACTGCAGAACGCCGCGGCCGACTACGCCTGTCTGCTGAACGATGTCTTCTCCTACCAGAAGGAGATCGAGTACGAGGGCGAGGTCCACAACGGCATCCTGGTCGTCCAGACCTTCTTCGACTGCGACTACCCGACCGCGCTGCACATCGTCAATGACCTCATGACCTCGCGGATGCGCGAGTTCCAGCACGTCGCGGCCCATGAACTCCCCGTCGTCTACGACGACTTCGGCCTCTCGCCACAGGCCCGCAAGGCACTCGACGGCTACGTCCACGAGCTGGAGAACTGGCTGGCCGGCATCCTCACCTGGCATCAGGGCTGCCTGCGCTACATCGAGCCCGAGCTGCGTCATCCGACCGGTTCGCCGGCGCGGCTGGGCGCACCGACCGGGCTGGGGACCTCGGCGGCCCGCCTCTTCCGGTCGTCGGTCGCGGGGGTGGCCGTGGGGTAGGCGGTGGGCCGGCCCGCCCGGCGGACTCCCTGCGCCATGCCCCCGTGCCCCTCCCGTGCGCGGTACCGCGTCATGTGCCATCGGCCTATGGTTCATGACCCCGTGCGTACGGGGCGAGCGGTGAGGGGGCGGGCGATGGCGGCAGGGAGTTCTCCGGGCGGGCCGGCCGGCGGTTCGGCGTCACGGCGGGCGCAGGAGGCTCGTCGGCAGGAGCGGCTGTTACGCGAACAGTGGCAGGCCGCCCGGCAGCGGGCCGAGCGCTGGGAGGCGGCGAGCGAGGGGGAGCGGCGGGTCGCCGCCCAGCTGCTGATGCTGGCCGGCCGGGGCTGGCGGCTGCTGGTGGACCGGCGCTGGCCGGGCACCCGCGCGGCCAATGTGGACATGCTGCTGATCGGCCCCGCCGGCGTCTTCGTCATCGACGTCAAGAACTGGCGGGCCGCGCCGGAGCCCTCGGGCGGCCGGCTGCGGGCCGGGGGATTCTCCCGCGACGAGCACCGGCGCAAGCTGCTCGCGGTCACCAAGGCCGCCGAGAGCGCGGTGGCCTCCCTGGGGATGTCCCCGGTGGCGGTGCGTCCGCTGCTGGCCTTCGCGGGGCAGCGGGTCGACGCGGAGCTGGGCCGGATACGGCTGCTGGGCGAGCACGAGATCGGCCCGGCGCTGCTGTCGGAGCGCACCCGGCTGTCCGCCGACTCGGTCCGCGTCCTCACCGACCACCTGGCACGGGTCTTCCCCGAGTACGAGGACCCGGCCGCCACCCCGGCCCCGGCCGCCACGGCGTCGCCCCGGGCCGACGCCGCCCCGCCGCCGGCTGCCGGGGGCGACGGGCTCTTCGACCTCGGCGGGCTGCGGGAGGCCGCCCTCGACGAAGCGCGCCGGGCCCCCGTCGAGCAGTGGATGACCTTCCTCGACCCCGACCAGCTCGCGCTGGTACGGCGCAACTGGGCCGGTCCCGCCAGGATCAGCGGCCCGGCCGGCACCGGCAAGACCGTCGTCGGTCTGCATCGGGCGGCCTATCTCGCCCAGCGCACCAACGGCCGCATCCTGTACGTCACCTTCGCCAACAACCTGCCCCGCGTCCAGGCCACCTTCCTCAGGACCATGGCCCCCGCGGTGGCCGACCGGGTCGACTTCCGCAGTCTGCACTCCTGGGCGCGGGACTATCTGCGCGGCCGGGGTGTGCCGGTCCATCTGCACAAGGAGAAGGCGGAGACGGCCTTCAGCCTCGCCTGGAAACACGTCGGGCGGAACAGCTGTCTGACGGAGATCGACCCGCTGCACCCCTACTGGCAGGAGGAGATCAACTACGTCATCAAGGGCCGCGGCATCACCTCCTTCGAGGAGTACGCCGTGCTCGCGCGTCGCCGCCGCCGCGCCGCGCTGCGCCGCCCGCACCGGCAGGCCGTCTGGGCCCTGTACGAGGCGTACGAGGCCCAGCGCACCGAGCGTGCCGTCCACGACTTCAACGATGTGCTCTCCCTCGCGCTCGCGGAGGCGGCCGGCCGTACCGGCCACAGCGACTACACCGCCGTCGTCGTGGACGAGGTCCAGGACCTGACGCTCGTCGGGGTGCGGCTGCTGCACGCCCTGGTGGGCGACAGCCCCAACGGGCTGCTGCTGGTGGGGGACGGTCAACAGGCCGTCTACCCCGGAGGGTTCCGGCTCTCCGACGCGGGCATCGACATCCGCGGGGACCGCGGCCAGGTCCTGCGGGCCAACTACCGCAACAGCAAGGAGATCGTGGACACCGCGCTCGGTGTGGTCGCCGACGACGCCTTCGAGGACCTCGACGGGCTGCGCACCCCGGGCCGGCGGGACGTCGACCTGACCTACCACGACGGCCAGGTGCAGCGCGCCGTGCTGCCCACCCTCGCCGCACATGACGAGGCGCTGCTGGCCGCGCTGGGTGCCCTGACTCCGCAGGAGCTGGCCGACTCCGCCGTGCTCTGCTCCTCGAAGCGCGCCATCGAGCACTATCAGCGCCTTGTCACCCGTGCGGGCCTGCGCGTCTGCCTCCTGGAGCAGTACGACGGGCACCCGGTCGAGGCCGTGAAACTCGGCAGCTACCGCCGCGCCAAGGGCCTGGAGTTCAAGCGCGTCTATCTGCCCCAGCACGACGCCGACCTGCCCCGGGGCAACCCGGCCGACGGCCCGTCCACCGAAACGGCCGACGAGCGCGGCGCGCTGGCCCGCAGTCAGCTCTTCGTCGCCATGACCCGCGCCCGCGACGTCCTCTGGCTGGGCAGCATCCGGCCGCAGGGCGGGCACTGACCCACGGACGCCGCCCGGCCCGTCCCCCGAACGGCGGCCCAGGACCCCGCAGAGCCCTCCGCGGGGTCCTGCTGGCTGGTGAATATCCCGCCCGAGGTGAATATCCCGATATGTCATCGGGAACCCCACATGGCGACGTCCCGCACGGGGTGGGACCGAGGGCCGGACCGCCGCCCATGGCTGACGAGGAGTTCCGACTGTGCGACGCATGATCGCTTTGCTTGGTGCGGTGGCCTTCACCGCCGCGTCCGCCGCGTTCGGGCCAACCGACGCGGAGGCCGTCAACGGCGTCATCACGTACCACATCCGGCAGGGCAACCGGATGTACCGGATCGAGGATCCCGGCGACGACCACTGCTACGGAGTGGGCGACGGATACGGCGAGGTGGACAACGCAACCCCCACCGACCTCGTCCTGTACAACGGCCGCGACTGCACCGGATCCGTGGTGGTCACCGTGCACGCGGACAGCTGGCTCAACGCACGGTTCGGCAGCCTGCGGCTGAGCGCGAACGGCCCGCGGTACCCGCAGGAGCCGGAGAACCGGGACAGCACCACGTCCTCCGACAATCAGGAGGACCGGGACAGCCCGGCGCGTTCGGACCGCCCGGAGGACTCGGACCGCCCGACGTCTTCGGAGGGCCGGGAGAACTCGGACAGCCCCCGGGACACGGCCGGCCCGGATCACTCTGCGAATCAGGACCGTCCCGCGAATCAGGACCGTCCCGCGAATCATGACCGTCCCGCGGACCCGGTGAACGCCGCGGATCCGAGGGTGCACCCGGGGAGCCCGGGAAGGCCCGTGCGTCCGGTAGGCCTCGCCCGTCCGGTAAGCCTCATGGATCCGGTGAGTCTCATGCGTCCGGGAGTCGTCGACTGAGGCGCGCCCCGGTCAGCCGCGCCACCGAGCTGCCGCGAACTCGCGGAAGCTGCGCGGCGGGCGGCCCGTGATGCGCTCGACGGTGTCCGTGACACGGTCTTCGGCGCCCGTATCAGGGGGCGTCCTACGCGTGGCGGCACGAAATCCTGCGGGACATGCTGGAGTGAGGGGCCGGTACGGGGAGCGGTGCGGCGGCCGGCGCAACGGCAGGTCCGGCTCCGGACGGCGACTTCACCGCGCACGTCCTGCTGGCCGCCACCCGCGCCGATCTGGTCGAGCACCTCGCCGCCCGGGACGGGATGACTCCCGACCGGCTGCGGGCCCAACTGGCCGCTTTCGTGAGCAGGGTGCTGGGCGAGGGGGAGGGGGGCTGAGGCCGGCGGGTCACCGGTCGCTCATCCCCCTGCGGGGAGGCCGGCCCAGCTGGTCAGCGCACGGACCCGCTCGGTGCGGCGGGTCCGCACGGCCGTGGTGCGGGTGGCCCAGGCGATATGGCCGTCCGGGCGGACGAGGATCTCCCGCACTCCGTCAAGGTCGGTGCGGGGGTCGTGCCCGGTGACGGTGAGGGCGGTCACCCGCGTTCCCCACGCCTTCTCGACGGACTGCCGCATCTCCTCGTCCCCCGCGAGGTCGAGCAGGACGAACCGGCCGGGCGGGAGCAGTTCGTAGACGCGTATCGCCGCCGAGCCGGTCGCCGTCAGCGCGATATCGGGCATCCGCCGTCCCACCAAAGGGTCGGCAGCCGCGTCGCCGGGCGGATAGACCGTGTCGAGCGCGGAAACCAGCCCGGCCAGGTGGCGGTTGACCTCCTCGATGCCCAGGAACTCCGCCAGCAGCGCGCGCAGCGCGGCGGCCGGCCGCCGGTACTGCGGGAGCAGGGTCAGCTCCGCCAGCAGCGTCTGGACCTCGGTGTTCTCCGTGACCGCCCGCCCGACCGGATGCCGCTCGGCGTGGTAGCTGTCGAGCAGACCGGGCGGCGCCCAGCCGTTGATCTCGGCGGCGAGCTTCCAGCCCAGGTTCATCGCGTCCTGGAGCCCGGTGTTGAGGCCCTGGCCGGCCGCCGGGAAGTGGATATGGGCGGCGTCGCCCGCCAGCAGGACGCGCCCGGCACGGTAACGGGCCGCGAGGCGGGTGGCGTTGCCGAACCGCGACAGCCACCGGGGCCGCGCCACCCCGCAGTCGGTTCCGCAGATCCGCAGTAGCGAGGCCCGGAACTCGTCGAGCGTCAGCGGCTCGGCGGACGGTGTCCGCATCCGCTCCGGATCCAGGAGGACGAGCCGGGTGAGGCCTGCCGCGCGCCCGTCTTCCGGACCGTCCGGGTATGCGTCCTGCGGGTCCAGCGGTACGGCCAGTACGCCGTGCGCCCGTGCGCGGTCGAGGGCCGCCGGGTCGACGGTCGCGAAATCCCCCAGTGCGCCGCTGAGCGTCTCGTCGGTACCGGGAAAGCCGATCCCGGCGGCCCGCCGCACCACGCTCCGCCCGCCGTCGCACCCGACCACATACCGTGCGCGCACGGTCTCCACCGTGCCGTCGGGGCCGCGGACCGCCACCTCGACGCCGCCCCCGTCCGCGCCCCCGGGGCCGTCTTCGCCGTCGCGGCCGGCGTTCTGCCGCAGCCCGGTCACCTCGTATCCGCGCCGGATCGTCACGTCGAGTTCCCTCGCGCGCCCGGCCAGCAGCTGTTCGGTGCGGGCCTGGGCGAGGAACAGGGTGTAGCCGTGCCGGGTGTCCAGCGCGCTGAAGTCCAGCCGGGTGTCCAGTCCCGCGAAGTGCCACCCCGGTACCGGGCGCCCGTGCGCCAGGAACCGTTCCACCAGGCCCCGTTGGTCCATCAGCTCGATACTGCGCGGATGCAGGGTCAGCGCCCGTGAGTCCCGCTGTGCCGCGGCGCGCCGTTCGAGGATCCGCACCCGTACGCCGCCCAGCGCCAGTTCGGCGGCGAGCAGCAGCCCGGTCGGCCCCGCGCCCACAACGATCACATCGGTGTCGGTGTCGGCGCAGGGGGCGACGGCGGCGTCGGTAGGGGCATCGACTGCGGTATCCCTGGCGGCGTTCATGAGGGGCCTCCGGTCGAGTGTCGGCTCACGATTTAGTGAACACTGTTCACGTGAACGATGTTCACTATAGTGAGAGCCATGAGTTCCGCGTCAACCCCTCCCGGCGCCCGTGCCGCAGCCACGACACGGGGCCGGCCCCCGAAACTCGACCAGGCGCGCACCGTCGAAGTCGCCCTGGCCCTGCTGGACGAGGCCGGGCTCGATGCGCTCACCATGCGGCGGCTGGCCGAGGCCATGGACGTACGGGCCGGTGCCCTGTACCGCTACTTCGCGACCAAGCACGAGCTGCTGACCGCCATGGCCGAAGCGCTGCTGGCGGACTGCCTCGAACGGCCGCTCCCGTCACCGGACTGGAGCGAGCGCCTGGCCGAACTGGCCCACCGGATGCGTGCGGCGCTCCTCAGCCGCCGGGACGGCGCCCGCGTCTACGCCGGTACGCACTCCACCGGCAGGCACACCCTCGGCTTCGCCGACACCCTCATCGGTGTCCTGCGGGAAGCGGACTTCGCCCCCGACGACGCGGCCCGTGCCGCGCTCACGCTCGTCAACTTCACCCTCGGCCACACCCTGGAGGAGCAGGCCGCCTGCCAGGTCGCGGGCGACGGGCCGGCCGATCCCGAGCGGCTGCGCGACGCGGTGACGGCGGCGCAGTACCCCCATCTCGCCGTCACGTTGCCGGTGCTCACCAGCACGGACTTCACGGCCCACTTCGCCTTCGGGCTCAGGCTGCTCATCGAGGGGCTGCGGGCGGCCGGGCCCGGCCCCGCCGCCCCGGGGACCGGCGGTTGACGGCAGGTCCCGAGCGGCCCGGCGCCGGGCCGCCTCTCCGATGCGCTCGCCGTCGGGGCCTGTGCCTACCGGGCGTTCAAGTACGCAAGTACCGCCAGCACCCCGTCGATGCCCGCTGTCGCTCGCCGGCAGCCCCAGCTTCGCGAAGACATTCCCGATGTGCTTGCTCACCGCCCGGTCCGACACCACCAGCAGCTGCGCGATCGTCGCATTGTCCCGGCCCTGCGCCATGAGCTGCAGCACCTCACGCTCGCGCGGCGTCAGGGCGTCGAGCGGATCGTCGCGGCGCCGGTTCAGCAGCTCCCTGACCACCTCCGGGTCCAGCGCGGTGCCGCCCGCCGCGACGCGTTCCAGCGCGTCCAGGAACGCGTCGACCCGCCCCACCCGGTCCTTCAGCAGATAGCCGACCCCGCTCGCGCCACCGCCCAGCAACTCCACGGCGTAGGTCTCCTCGACGTACTGCGACAGCACCAGAACCGGCAGACCCGGTATCTCCCGCCGCGCCGCCAGCGCCGCACGCAGGCCCTCGTCACGGAAGGAAGGGGGCATCCGGACATCCAGGACCGCCGCATCCGGGCGGTGTTCGAGCAGCGCGGGCAGCACCTCGGGGCCGCTGGCCGCGACCGCCACCACCTCGTGCCCGGCCGAGCTCAGCAGCAGTACCAGACCCTCCCTCAGCAGGGTGTTGTCCTCGCCGATCACCACGCGCACGGCAGCTCCACTCCGATCACGGTCGGGCCCCCGACGGGGCTGGTCACTTCCACGGTCCCGTCGAGCGCCGCGACCCGGCGCAGGATGCCGAGCAGCCCACTGCCCCCGGACGCTCCGGCGGGCGCTCCCCCGGGGGAGCCGGTCCCGGCGCCGCCACGGCCCTCGTCGCGGACCGACACCGTCAACCGGCCGGTCCCGCGCACCAGTTCCACCATGGCCCGGTCCGCCCCGCTGTGTTTCGCGGCGTTGGTCAGCGCCTCCGCGACCACGAAGTACGCGGCCGCCTCGACCGCCGCCGGGGCGCGCGGGCCCTCCTCCACTCCGTCCTGGCGCACCGTCACCTCGAGCCCGCTGCTCGCCGCCAGCGCCCGCACCGCCCCTACCAGACCCCGGTCGGTGAGGATCGGCGGATGGATGCCGCGCACGACATGACGCAGCTCGGTGAGGGCCTCTTCGGCCTGGTCCTGGGCGTCGTCGAGGAGCTTGCGCGCCACCTCGGGGTGTGTGTCGTACGCCCGCTTGGCCAGCCCCACCCGCATCGACAGTGCCACCAGCCGGGCCTGTGTGCCGTCGTGCAGATCCCGCTCGATACGGCGCAGTTCGGCGCCGTGCGCGGCGACGGCACCGGCCCGGGTGACGGTCAGCTCCTCGACGCGCTCGGCGAGCCGGGCGGTGCGCCGGCCGTCCGGGGACGGCAGCAGCAGTGCACGTGACCAGGCCGCGTCGAGGTCGGCGAGGCGCGGGATCAGCGGCAGGACGACGGCCCGGCGCCCCAGCAGTCCGCACCACACCCCGTCGATGAGCAGGCCGAGGGCCCAGAGCGGCAGCGACAGGTACGCCAGGACCCATCCGTAGCCGAAGTGGGCGGCGAGCCAGCGCAGATCCCGGTACGTACCCGGGTCCGCGGTCGCCGTACGCACCCGCTCGAACAGCTCCCCGGTGAGTGGCGGATAGGCCTCGGGGACCGCTTCACCCGTCCAGGCCGCGATCCGCCGCCGCTTGTACCCCGCCATGCTGCGCAGCATCAGGACCGTCTCGGGCAGCACGCCCGCGCCGACCACGATGACCGTCGCGACAGCGGTGAACAGCAGCACCGCGAGGAAGAGATACGACACCAGGGCCAGCCCGGCCGACAGCATCAGCTGGACCGTGGCCCGCCCCGCCCGCCGCACCGTCTCCCCCATGGGCACAGGCTAGGCGACCCGCCCCGGGGAGCGCGGGTGTGTGCACCCCCCCGCCGGGGGTGTAGCGCGCTACACCCCGCATTCGGGAGGACACCCCCTCGATCCGGCGGTCCGGCAACGGCATGGTCGATCACAGACGTTCAACTCCCTGTGGAAGGAACTCCCATGAAGGCCCTGCTCTGGTGCGTGCTCTGCCTCGCCGTCCTCGTCAATGTCTCCACCAGCTTCGCCTTCGACGGGGTGCAGCAGGTGCTGATCAGCGTCGGCACGGGCGTCGTGGCGATCGGGTCGGGGGTGGGGCTGTTCCTGATGCGCACCAAGCGGTCCGGTGCCTGACGGGGGCGCACGCCTCACGGGGCCGACGTCCGGCGGGCGCCCATGCGCCGCGCCGGTGCGCGGGCAGGACGAAGACGGTCAGCGCGGTGGCATCAGCCCGGCGAGCGTCGCCTCCACGAGGCCGCGCGCATACGACGCCTCCAGCGGGCCCGGCCGGAAGACCAGCCGGTACATCATCGGGGCGACGATGTGGTCCATCACGACTTCGGCGTCCGGGGCCTGCTCGCCGCGGTCGGCGGCGCGGGCGAGGATGACGTCCACCTGCTCGGCGGCGTAGGCCGAGCACTGGCCCGCATGGCTGCCGTCCGGATCACCGGCGAGCGCATCCCGGAGGTAGGCCCGCCCCGGGGGCGAGGACATCTCCTCCAGGAACTGCTCGGCCCATGCCTCCAGGTCCGTACGGAGCGCCCCGTGGTCGGCGGGCGGTGCCTCCGGACGGAGGCGCTCGACGGCCACGTCGGACAGCAGCTCCTGGAGGTCTCCCCACCGGCGGTAGATCGTCGACGGCGTGACACCGGCGCGCGCGGCGACCAGTGGAACCGTCAGTGCCGCACGGCCCTGTTCTGCTTCGAGTGCGCGCACGGCTGCGTGCACCGATTCCTGGACGCGGGCACTGCGTCCCCCGGGGCGGGTCATCGGCCTGGGGCTCATGGCTCCACCTTAAGGGCTCGGTGCGACTGATGACCACATAAAAGCAAACTGATTGCGTTAGTGTGCCCGGATGGGTTAGCGTGACGTAACGCAAATCTTTTGCCTTTGGCTCGCGAGAGGACAGTACATGGATGCCGTCAGTGAAGCGGCCCCCTCCTGGACGGTGGGTGACATCACCGTCCGCCGTATCGACGAGGTGGCGCTCCCCGCGCAGACCGGCCGTTGGCTGCTGCCCGACGCCACCCCGGACGTGGTGGCCCAGGCGCCGTGGCTGCAGGGGGACTTCGCCGACGACGAGGGCGCCCTCCGCCTGGCCACGCACAGCTTCGCCCTGGAGGTGCAGGGGCTGCGCATCCTCGTCGACACCGGAATCGGCAACGGCAAAACCCGGGGCAACCCCGCCTGGCACCACCTGAACAGCGACTATCTCCGGCGTCTGACGGCGGCCGGCTTTGCCCCGGAGACGGTGGACCTGGTCCTCCTCACCCATCTGCACACCGATCACGTCGGCTGGAACACCCGCGCCGACAAGGGCGAATGGATCCCCACCTTCCCCCACGCCCGCTATCTGACGAGCCGTGCGGAGTGGGACCACTGGGCCGGGGTGGACATGGACGAGGCCCGCCGCCAGATGTTCCGGGACTCCGTCGACCCGGTCCGCGACGCCGGACTGCTCGACCTGGCCGAGGCGCCCGCCGATGGCACCACCGTCGCCCCCGGCGTCCGCCTCCTGCCCACCCCCGGTCACACGCCCGGACAGGTCGCCGTGGAACTGCGCAGCGCCGGGCGGACGGCCCTGATCACCGGCGACTGCATCCACCACCCGGTCCAGCTGTCACGCCCGCACATCTCCAGCTGCGTGGACGCCGACCCCGCACAGGCCGCGCACACCCGCCGCACCCTGCTCGCCTCGCTCGCCGGCACCGACACCCTGCTCCTGGGCAGCCACTTCCCGCCGCCCACGGCGGGCCGGGTCATCGCCGAGGGCGACGCCTACCGCCTCTCGACCGTCGACCCGGACCGTCCCTGACCGCCGCGGGCCGTGGCGCGCTCACCGAGGCCCGCCCGTGCCGCCCGTACTCGCCTGCGCCCGCCCGTGCCCGCCCGTACTCGCCTGCGCCCGCCCGTGCCCGCCTGTGCCCGCCCGTCCCGCGGTCGTGGCTTTCCGCCGCGCCGGCTGTCTTCGTGCCGTTCTGCGCGGCGGTCGACGGACTGACGATGGTGACCGTGCGACAGCGCCAACTCGGGCCGTACGTCGGCGTGATGGCCACGGCCGCACGCTGCTGCCTTGGGCCACGTCCTGCCCATGGCTTCTGTTGGCCGCGCCGGCGGGCCTGCGGCGTAGGCCAGTTCACCGTCCCGCTCTTCACCGGCGCCCTGCACCCGCGTCCGCCGACCGGCTCGGCGGCCGGACCGGTCAACACCGCCTGCCCACTCGGGCAGCGCGCTCGGCATCGCCCTGCCGGGCACCAATTCTCCCCGGTTCACGGCTGCCGGTCCGTCGGTGATCCGTCGGCTCCGGCAGGCCGGGCGTACCCCCGATCCGCCCCTCCGGACAGCCTGTTCGCTGCCGCAGATCCGCCTGTTGCACCGGCTCCGCCCCCTCCGCCCCCTCCGCTCCGCCCGCTGAAATGGCATCCGGAGAGTTACCTTTCACCACTCTCAGCCACGTTTAAAAAGAAAATCGGCTTATGTCTGAATTTTCACGCATTTCGCCTTGTTGGAGACAGGTGAGCGTCGTAGCTTGGGAGTTGTCGGAGCCAGGAACGGTTCGACAAAAACGAAAAAACAACGAGGAGGCAGAATGAGCTTCCGCAAGGTCTTCCCCAGAAGGCGCGATCGCGACCATGACGACTGGCACGACCACGACCGCGACCGCCGCAGGCGTCGCAGGAGGTTCGGTCGAGGCCGAGGCCGCCGGCGCGGTTACGGTTACTGACGCACACCTCTGAGTTCGAGGCAGGCTCGCGTACGGCGCGGGTCCGCCTCGTCGTTTTAGGGGGCGGCGCCACGTGGTTCCGCTCAACTACCCCACCAGCGACGAGATGACGTAGCGATCATGAACCTGCGTAGCTCACGCCGGCGCGGAGAGCGCCCCGAGGCGTCGCCTCAACGAGGCAAGGAATCACCGCCCGTTGGGCAGGGTTCGTCCCTGCCACGCGGTGCCGAAGACAGCTCCACGGATCCGCCGGCCGGTGCGCGGGCACGGTCGTCGCGACCACCCCCGGACCCCGCTATGGACCGTGTGTTCCGGGGACTGGTCGCGGATACCTCGATCCGCACCAGACGGGTGGGCTTCAAGGAGGCGGTGCGCCGCTTCTGGCCGCTGACCCGGGGCGACCGCCGCTGGATCCTCCTCGTCTGTCTGAGCGCCATCGTCGCCGCATTCGCGGAGACCGTGGCCATCCTGCTCTTCGCCGAACTCACCGACAACGCCCTGCAGAAGGGCTCGGTCAGCGCCTTCTGGCGACCTGCCGGCATCTGGCTCGGCGTGGCCGTCGCCGGCGCGATCGTCGGGTACCTGGGCAACTCGCTCGCCGCCTGG
This sequence comes from Streptomyces sp. NPDC054786, assembly GCF_053611685.1. Taxonomy (NCBI): domain Bacteria; kingdom Bacillati; phylum Actinomycetota; class Actinomycetes; order Kitasatosporales; family Streptomycetaceae; genus Streptomyces; species Streptomyces sp. NPDC054786. The sequence goes on from NZ_JBSHAW010000001.1 coordinate 381,170, forward strand.
ACGGCGGAACGCTTCGTGATGCGGCTACGGGCCCGGGTCTTCGCCCATCTCCAGACGCTGCCGCCGCACTTCTTCCAGCGCAACCGCCGCGGTGACCTGGTCGAGCGGCTGACCGGCGACGTCGACGCCATCGAATCACTCGTGGTCTCCGGCTTCGTCCAGGCGGTCACGGCCGGATTCGGCGTCATCTTCTATGCCGGCGCCGCGCTCTGGCTGCGCTGGGAGCTGGCCCTCGCCACCTTCGCCCTGGCCCCGCTGTTCTGGCTCGCCACCACCCGCTTCACCGGTCGGGTCAAGGAGGTGTCCCGCCGGGAACGTGCGGCGGACGGCGCCATCACCTCGGTGGTCGAGGAAGGGCTGGTCAACGTCGTCCTCACCCAGGCCTACAACCGGCAGCGCGACGAACAGCAGCGGCTCCGTCGCGAGGCACGCAGCTGGCTGCGGGCGTCGGTGACCAGCGCCCGTCTCAACGAGCTGTACGGGCAGCTGGTCGAGGTCCTCGAAACGCTCTGTGTCCTGGCGATCATCGGCCTGGGTGCGTGGGAGATCTCCGCGGGGCGGATGTCGCTGGGGCAGCTCCTGGCCTTCGCCGCGTTCGTCGGCTACCTCTACCCGCCGATCCGCGACCTCGGCCAGCTCGGTCTGACGGTCACCGAAGCGACCGCCGGAGCCGAGCGCCTGCTGGAGATCCTCGACGCCCCGCCCGCCGTCACCGACCCGGACCCCTCGGTCGTCGTTGCGGCACCGGAGCGCGCGGTCGGCGCGGTGGAAGCCTGTCGGGTCGGCTTCCGCTATCCAGGCGGCAACGAGGAGGTGCTCCATGACTTCTCGTTCACCGCGGTGCCAGGGGAAATGGTGGTAATCACCGGCCCCAGCGGCGCGGGCAAGTCGACCCTGGCCGCCCTGCTGCTGAGGTTCTACGACCCCGATACGGGCAGCGTCCGGCTGGACGGCATCCCCGTGAACCGGCTGCCGCTCGCCCAGCTCCGCCGGAACATCACGCTCCTGCCCCAGGAGACACTCGTCCTGCACGACACCGTGGAGGAGAACATCGCCTGCGGCCGCGACGACGTGACCCACTCCGACGTCGTCGGCGCCGCACAGGACGCCGACGCCGATGGCTTCATCGCCGCCCTCCCCGACGGCTATGACACGGTCATCGCCCCCGGCACCTCCCGGCTCTCCGGCGGCCAGCTGCAGCGCATCGCGATCGCCCGCGCCATGCTGCGCAACGCCCCCGTGCTCATCCTCGACGAGCCCACCACCGGCCTGGACACCCTGGCCACCCAGCGCATCCTCGGCCCGCTGCGGCGCCTCGCCGAGGGACGCACCACCCTCGTGATCACACACGATCTGGACCTCGCCATGGACGCCGACCGCATCCTGGTCCTGGACGAGGGACGCCTGGTGGAGTCGGGCCACCATGCCCAACTCCTCGCCCGGCAGGGCCTGTACGCCACCCTCTTCCACGCCCATCCGCCGCCCCGCAACGGCTCCGCGCACCCCAGCCCCAGCCCGTCGAGCAGTCACTGGCGGTAACCGGCGCCGGGCGCTGCCGGGCCGCTGCCGTACCGCGGACGCCGACGCCCCCACCCATGCCCGCACCGGGCCCGTAGGCCGTACGCCGTACAGCCCTGCTCCCCGTCCTGCGGGATCCCGCAGGAGGGCCCCAGCGCCCGTGCTCACTATCGGTACACGGGGCGACACGCAAGGCGTATACCCGCCTGGTCCGCTTCCCGGGACCAAGATGGTCCCGTGAACCAGGAACGCGCGTGACGAGGCCATCCGCAGCGGGAAGTGACAGCGCCACCGGAGCCCACCACCTCCACCGGGCGGTCGGGTTCTGGGGGCTGATGTTCATCTCCCTGGGATCGATCATCGGCTCCGGCTGGCTGCTGGGCGCCCTGACCACCGCCGTCATCGCCGGCCCGGCGTCGCTGGTCTCGTGGGTCCTCGCGTCGACGATGCTCGCCGTGCTCGCGCTGGCCCACGCGGAGCTGGGTGCCACCTACCCGATCGCGGGCGGCACCGCCCGGTTCCCCTTCTTCGCCTTCGGCCCGCTGGTCGGCTTCACCGCGGGCTGGATGTCCTGGCTGCGGTCGGTCCTGATCTCACCGATCGAGGTCGAGGCCACGCTCTCGTACATGGACCGCATCGGCTGGGTCCACGACCGGGTGCACGTCCTGCACCCGAACGGCACGCTCACCGGGGTCGGCCTGGTGATCGCGACCTTCTTCATGCTGCTCTTCACGATCATCAATGTGCTCGGCGTGCGCCTGCTGTCCGGGATCAACTCGGTCACCGCGGTGGTGAAGACGGCCGTCCCCCTGCTGACCGTGGTGGTCTTGATGACGCTGGCCTTCCACGGCTCGAACTTCACCGCGGGCGGCGGCTTCGCACCCCACGGGGCGCACGGGGTCTTCGCGGCCCTGCCCGCCGGTGTGGTGTTCGCGCTGCTGGGCTTCGAGCAGGCCATCCAACTGGCCGGTGAGGCACGCGACCCACAGCGCGATGTCTCCCGGGCGGTGATCGTGGCCATGGCGGTCGGCACCGCGCTCTACCTCCTGCTGCAGGTCGCCTTTATCGCCGCCCTGGACCCCGGCGCCCTGGCCGATGGCTGGGACAACCCGGTGGGGAAGGGCAATTTCGGGCCCTACGCCACGCTGGCGACCGGCATCGGGGCCGGCTGGCTGGCGACCATCCTCTACGTCGACGCCGTCATCTCCCCGGCGGGCACCGGCCTGGTCTACATGGCCGGCGCCGCGCGTCTCACCTACGCCATGGGACGGGAGCGGGTGCTGCCCCAAGCCCTCACCCAGGTCGGCCGCAGCCGGGTACCCGTCGTCTCGATCCTCCTCGCCTTCGTGGTCGGCGAGATCGCGTTTCTGCCGTTCCCCAGCTGGCAGGCGCTGGTGGGCCTGGTCACCTCGGCAGCGGCCGTCATGTACGCGTTTGCGCCGGTGGCGCTGCACGCCCTCCGGGTACGCGACGGCGGCCGGATGCGCCCCTACCGCCTGCCCGCCGGCCCGGTACTGGCACCCGTCGGTTTCGTCTTCGCCAACCTGATCTTCTACTGGTCCGGGTACGAGGCGGACTGGAAGCTCGGTATCGCCGCCCTGCTCGGCTTCGTCGTCCTCGTGCTCACCCGCCGCGGTATCCCGGCGGCCGAACGCAGCGGTCTGCGCGCCAAGTCGGCGGCCTGGGTATGGCCCTGGCTCGGCGGCATGATCCTCATCGGCCGCTTCGGCCGCTACGGCGGCACCCAGGCGCTCCCCGACTGGTGGGACCTGGTCATCGTGATCGTCTTCAGCCTCGCCGTGTACTACACCGCCGTACGAATGGCCATGCCCGCCGAAGCGGTGGACGCCGCCGTCCAGCACGAGGAGGCGGGTGAGTCGGTGCCGCCGCCAGCCGCCTCCGCGCGGTGACGGTGTCCGCGAGCCCCCCACCCCCCTCGGCCGTATGGCGCCGAGCACCACGCGCCGCACGATCCAGCCCGTGCACGTGCCTTCGCCGACTCCTTCCCGAGCATCGAAGCCGTCCTCGAAGAACTCCCACTGTCAGACGCCGGCCCCGAATACCCCTACCGCCGCTCCGATCTCGAACAGGTCCGGGTCGGCTGCTGGGGGACCGTCACCTGCATAGCCGACTACTCCCCGTGCGGCTACGAACACCACCTTCTGGAGCAGACCAGCTCGCTGGCGGCCCGCTACCCCGACGCCATCATCGTCGGCACCTGTGAGGTCGACATTGGAGAGTCCTACTCCGAGGACACCGTCCACCTACCCGGTGGCCTGACTCTCCACAGCAGAGGGCGGCCCGACAACTACGAACTGACCGGCGCCCCCCACGCCGTCACCGCCGCCGCCCACATCACCCAACAAGCCCTGGACGACAACAACGTCAACCTCGATGACGATCCAGCAGACGTCCCTTGGTTCTCCTTCGGCACGCTCGTTCTCGGCCCCTACGCCGCCTGGGGGTTCGCCAACCTGGTCACCTCCCGCTTCCACGTCCGCCACACCCCCCGCCACGCCTCCTCCATGGAAGAGGTCTGGTTCCTCTACGAGTAACGGTCCGGACGCCGGAGCGAGCCAGGGTCTGCGACACGACAAACCGGTGTGGATTGCGAACAACGCGCCCCTGGGGCGGGGTAATTGGCGGCACCACCAGTCCAGCAGATCTCGGGAACCCCAGCCGCCCCCCATCGCGAACTGATCGCCATACGTTGCGCGACGGAGCGGCTCGTCCGGCGGGACCGGTCGAACACCGAGATCGCGGAGGAACTGTTCATCACGGTAGCCACCGCCAAGTCGCACGTATCCGCGTCTGCGACCTCGCCGATGACTCGATGGCGGGCCTGGTCGCCTGGTACTCGCTCAACCACATCCCCGACGACGAGATCGGCTCGGCCTTCACGCAGGACGGGCGGCCTCATGACGCTCGCCACACGGAGGGGACCGTCCTGCCGCTCCTCGGCGTTCCGGACGTGGTGGTCGACGCGATCTTGGTGTGGAGGCCCGGGGGAGCGGTGCGGGTGTGCGCTCGGGACAGGCACATCACGGGGCCGATTCTCCGGAAGGTCGCCCGGCAGATCGGAGACGCGCTCCGGGCGCCGCCCGAAGCCGGCTGAGGCGAGAACTGAGACGGACAACGCCGAAGGGCCCCACCGCAAGCGGTGGGGCCCTTCGACGTATTGCCCGGTGAGAGCAATGGCGGAGGATACGAGATTCGAACTCGTGAGGGGTTGCCCCCAACACGCTTTCCAAATGTTCGTCTGGGGGTCCGGAGGGGTTCGAGAACGTCCTGACCTGCGAAGGGGCAGGTGAGGGCATGGCCTCTGAACGGTGCCGGACGTGCGTGAATGAGACCAGAACTGAGACCGTGGTTCATTCGGTAGGCCAAGTGTGGCTGGTCGAATCAGCCCTGGTCGCGCCGAATGCCTCGGCCTTGCAGCCCCGGCGAATCGGTCTTGGCCAGCAGCCGCTATTCGGCCTCGGCGTCCAGGTCGAGTGCCTCTTCCTCGACCGCGAGGTAGGTGTCTGCGGTCGCCGCCTCCAGAAATCCCTCCTCCCTTGGGAGTGCGAGGCGCGGAGCCAGATCGATGAGGTGCATCCAGGAGCCGCGGTCCCCCATCGTGAAACCGTCTCGTACGGACCGGAGCTGGTCGTCCCGCTGTTCCTCTCGGACTTCTCGCAGGTACTCCTGGACCTCGGCGATCCTTTCCTCGTACGCGCGATCGCTCATCTGTCGTCCGGGCAGCCGCGCGACTGTACCGTCCGCGGGCTGAACTTCGCGGGGAAGTTCCTCCAGATATTTGGGCCGCTCATCCCGGACCCGGGCGACGACGCGACGTTCCTCGTAGGCCAGCGCACGGCACGCGCCGTACAGACGCCGTGACATCCCGAGCATGAGATCCGTTCCCGGCAGTCGTCCCGTCAGCATGTCCAGGCCGTTCTGTTGCCTAACGGCCTCGTCCCCGGCATCAGGAGGGACGTGGCGGCGCAGCTCGGTCGTCGCACGGTCGCTTTCCAGTAGTCGGATCAGGTCTGCGCGCGCTGGCGATCCTTCCTCGGGCCTGCCGACAGCTGTGATGCGCAACCCGTCCCGGGGGAGTGATGTCAGTGCCAGATATGTCAGCATGCGCGACCGAGCGAGCTCCAGGAGCGCCTCGTCGTCCTGCTCCAGCGCTTCTTCGTCAGTGCTGTCCCCAGAGCCGCCACCAGAGCCGCCACCAGAGCCGCCACCGGAGTTGCCAGTCTTCGGTAGGCCCTCGACATCGATCATCATGAACAGACGCCGTTCCAAGCTGGTGCCGCACAGCACCTTCTGGTGCGTAACGGGCACAAGGGCGCCGATGTCCAGTTGCTTCGCTCCCTTGATCCGGGGACGCAGGCCGAGCCGGCGGCTCCCTTTCGCCTCGACCAGCCAGAGCTCGGACGTGGCCGGGTGCGTGCCGAACAGGTCCGGCAGACTGGGCGTCTTGGCCCAGCCGGGTGCCGCCCCCTGTGGTACCGCGCTCTCGGCGTGCGTGGTGGGACCGAGCCCCATCCGCCGGCAGGCCCACTCGGCCATCGTCATGCCGACGTGGTAGCCGAAGGCGCTACGAGTCGAACTCTCAGTTCCGTGGGAGTAGACGACGCTGGGCACGACCTCGCGCCCGGCGCGGACGAGGTAGGCCGAGAGGGGGTACCGGCGGGCCATGATCTCGCGGCGTGCGAGACGGGGGGTGGCAGCGATCCAAGGGCCGATGTTCCGTCCGACGGTGATCGTGGCGTCGAGGAGGGCACGCCACGTCGTCCCGACCAGATACGCGCCGTCTACAGGGATGTCAGCGCCCTTGGGCCAGGGCTGGTGGGCCGAAGCCACCTGTGCGGGGGAGGGGCGTGGCGCCGGGGTCAGCGGAGAACTGCGGTGGAGGAATACGGGGACGTCGAAGGCGTCGGGTGCGGATAACGGGTTATCCGCGGTCCCCGCCCAGGCAGGCGGCTGCATGAGCCCACTGTGCCACTGGCTGTCGCCGCCGGGTGAATAGAACGAGAATTGAGACCACGGACGGGCAGCGGACTACCTGTGGAGACGCGGGGGCGCAGAGGGCGTGATGCGTAAACAGGACTGGAACGGAACGGAGTGCGCGGCTCTTCTCGACGGAGTCACACGTCCTGTTTGGCACTCGGGTGTGGTCTGGCGTGACGCGGACGAGCCGGTGATGTGGAGGGCGGACGAGACGGAGCTCCTGCCGGGGGCGCCGATCGGTACCAGCGTGCTGGCCGTTGATCCGCAGCTGCCAGACGAGTGGTGGCAGGCCCTGAACTCCTCGTCGGATGCGCTCGCTGAACAGCGCACCATCCGCATCGCCACGCCGGACACCGTCACCATTACCCAGGCCGGCAATACCGAGGCCATCAGCAGCGCCTTCACCGGATTCTTCGACACGGTCGTGGAGCGATGGGCGCCGGCCCATGCGGATCTGAACTGGGCCAACATGACCGGGCCGACGTTCTGTCTCTTCGACTGGGAAGACTGGGGCAACGCTCCCCGAGGACTGGATGCCGCATCACTGTGGGGCAACTCCCTCGCCGTCCCGGGGCTGGCCTACCGAGTACGGCATGAGCGGCGTAGCGACTTCGAGAGCCGGGACGGCAAGCTGATGACGCTGTTCGTGTGCGCGAAAATCCTCGGACCGGATGCACACCCGGAGGACCCTCGGTTGGAGCCCGCCCGCCAGATGGCGGAGCAGGTCATCGCAGAGCTTCAGGTGGGCTGACCTCGTAGCTGGTCCCGGAGAAGGGTCCGCCCTTGGACTGCTGGGACGGTTGCCACCGTGAGCACCGTTCGGCCAACTGGGACGGAGCGGCGACCCTGGCTGGGGAACATCAGAGGGCGCTGCTCTCCATCTCCTGATCTTTTGGCAATGGCTAGGCGATGGGAGGAACCGACCTGGCTGAATAGACACATGGAGATTGGTGAGAACTGGGCCTACCGCGCCAGGCCGAAGGAGCTGGGCGCCGCGGTTCGCCGCGTTGAGATCGTTCGGGTGGGTGGGAGCGGCAGGTCTGGATGGCTCCACGTGCGGTTTCTCGAAGGTGATGACGCGGGACTGCAGGAGTGGGTCAACCCGAATTCTCTCGTGGCGCGTTGGGAGAACGTTGAGGCGTTCCGCGCGGACGATGCGCGCGAGCTCGCGCTGGCCGAAGCGTCGCGGAGCCTTCGAGGAAGCGCCGAATTCGAGACGGCGCGGTTCGTACTTGGATTTGTCCGCCCGAAGAGCAAGCTGCGCCTGCGGCGCGGCGCTGCTGACGCCGGGATCTTGGAGATGAACCGCCTCGACGAAGGCGCCAGGCTTGTCGGGATGGAACCCGCAGAGCTTCGGGGCGATCCGATGGTCCACGAGAATCGCGAGGGGCAGTGTCTGGCTGGGTGGCCGGTCACTGAGCGGCTAGCGCGTCACGTGGCCGGCCGTCTTGCCGACGACATCCTCCCCGAGGTGGACCGCAGGCAGCAGGCTGTCGATCAGGAGCGCACCCAGTCCTCCTGGTACTCCTACGGCCGCCGGGACGACCGCAAGCTGGACGAGGAAGCGGCTGTGCTGCGGACCGTCCGGGAGTGGTGCGGCCAGGACAAGGCGGATCGCTACGACGAGCTGGTCGCCCTGCGCGACGAGGTCGTGCGGCTCGGGAAGCTCGTGGAGAAGTCGGTGAAGGCCCTACGCGACCGCGGGCACGGTGTCATCGCCTCCACCATTGAGCGCGACCTCGGGATCCATATCTCCAGCCTTGATCCAGACGTTCGTCGGTGAAGCTGCGCCACCGCTCCGGCTCCGGCTTGGGTGGCTCGGCTTCCGCCTTGGGTTCCTCTTTCTTCGGAGGCTTCTCTTTCTTCGGCCGTTGGGGGTGCCATCCATCGAGGAAGGGCCGTAGCTGGTCGCCGGTGGGACTCGCGTGGAGGCTGTGGGCGGTCAGGCCCCTGCCGGCCACGGTCGGGTCGAGCCGGTCGGCCTCCGCGTTCCCCCACGCTGACCACTCGCGTAGCCGCCCGGCTTCGTGAGCGTCATCCGAGACGGAGGCGGCCTCATCGAGCGCGGCGCAGAAAGCCCGCATCTCCCCTGCGGCCCGCCACTGCGCCAGGGCGGTGCCGAACCGGTCGACACGTACGGCGTCAACTGCCGTGATCGTCGCGACGCTAACCGCCGCTTCCCACTCCCGCCGCGTACGCTCCTCCGCCTCAGCCTCCCGCCGACGGCGCTCCTCCTGCTCCTCGACCTCTCGCAGACGGCGCTCCTTCTCCTGCCGCTCCCGCTCCTCACGCAGACGCTGCTGCTCCGCCTCCCGCGCCAGCCGAGCCTGCTCCTCTTCCTCCGCGCGCGCCTTCAGCGCCCGGAAGATCGAGCCGATCTGGTCCTCCAACGGCTTCTTGGCTGTGTCGCCCCACTCCTTCTTCCAGCCGTAGTGGTAGCCGCTGCTGTAGCCCGAGCCCTGGCTCAGGACCAGTTCCAGCTCAGCGGACGGTTCGAACCGGTGCGCCGGGGTGACCCGCTGCCAGTCGTACGTTCGTTTTCCCGGCTGCTTGGGCACGTACCGGACCTGTTTCTGCCGCTCACTGAAACTGATCTCGTACGTCCTGCCATGGACCGTGAGCAGCGGCCTCGGCTGCCTGCGCTTCTTCGACACCGCGATCTCGCCGTGCCGGGCGAGGGCCTGCTCGGCGAGGAGCCGAAGGAGGGAGATCATCCGTGGGAGTACCTCGTCCGAGATCTTGAAGGCGCTGTGGTCTGCGGTGACCGCCGCGATCACGTCCTCGACGTCGGTGATCACTCGGCTGCGTGCCAGGCGGATCCGGTTCCACTCGGTGTCGTCCTCGCCCGTCACCCGGAGGAGGCCGAGGAAGAAGTCTCCCTTCGCCCGCCCGCTGTACTTCAGGTGGTAGCCCTCCGGCGCACACTGCCGCGCTGCGTCGAACGCCCGTCGATAGCGGGCCCGCTCCTCCGTGCTCGGGTCCGGGATCCGAAGGAACCGTCCGGCCTTCTGCACCTCCGCGATTAAGGTCGCGCCGACCTCTGCCGGCGACTGCCGTGGCGGCTTCGCGGCACGCGTTGGTGTCGGCTTCGGCTCAGGTGGGGGTGCCGCCCGCCGACGGGGAGGTGCCGCAATCTCTGGCTTCGGCTCGGCGGCTACCGGTCGTTGCTTGTGCGGGGCTGGCTCGGGCCGTTCCGGGTGGTGGCCGTGTTCCAGGTAGAAGCGACCTTCATCGGTGATCCCCGCCTGCCACTTCCCACCATGCTTGGGCATGGTGATGAGGCCCCGGCTCTTGAGGGCACGGGCGGTGACGGCGAGTTCCGGGCTCGCAGAGGTAACAGGATCCGTTCCCTCTCCGATGCGGGTGAGCAAGGCCAGCTGTCGATCGTTGAGCGGCGACCATCGGTACATGGTGACCGTCGTACCGGTCCCGTCGAGCGCCTACAACCAGAATGGTGATGTTCCCGCATTCTGCTGCCCGAGCGTCGCCACGACCGGACAGGCAGGCCCTCGATCCCCGTGCTTGCGACAACATTGCAGGGGCTTGCCCCGCGCCTCCCAGGTCAGCTCAGTCGGCAGAGCGCATCCAAGCGTGCTGAGAAGCTCGATCGCAGCCTTTCCAAGGTTGCCTTCTCCCTTTCTGCGGTGGCGAGTGGCTACGGTGACCTTGTTCAGTTACGCCAGCGACCTTCGCACTGCATCAACCAGCGACGACGCACGCATATCGTCAGGGCCCCCGATGATGTGGTTCATCGTGTAGCCGAACGCGATACCGTGCTCCGGGTCGGCGAAGCCGAGTGAGCCGCCTCGGCCGGTGTGACCGAAGGAGTTCGGGCCGATCATGGGGTTGGTCTCCGTGGGCAGCATGTAGCCGGAGCTGAACCGGCTTGGCGCCACCAGCACTTCGTCCACGCCGCTGGCCTGCTCTTTAGTCGCCGATGCGAGGGTCTCTGGAGTGAGCAGACGTACGCCGTCCACCTCGCCGATCACAGAGGCGTACATGCGAGCCAGTCCGCGTGCGGTGCTGATGCCGTTGGAGGCCGGGAGTTCCGCGGCCTGCACGTCAGGGGAGTTGAAGTCGATCGCGGCTGGCTCGGTGACACGGTACGCCCTGTTGCTGAATGAGTTCGGGTCGCGCCAGGCGGCGACCTGTTCGCGGAGTTCCTCTGGGATCGACTCCGCGGGCACGGTGGTGAGGTCGACCTCCGGCTGCTGGTACAGCATCTGGCTGACCCGGCCGCGTTCACTCGCCGGCAACCCGATGAAGAAGTCCAGGCCCAGGGGAGCGGCGATCTCGTCGGCGAAGAAGCGGCCCGGCGTGCGGCCGGATACCCGGCGGATGACCTCGCCGACCAACCAGCCCCAGGTCCGGCCGTGATATCCGTGAGCCGTGCCTGGGGTCCACAGAGGACGTTGAGCGGCCAGTGCGTCCGCCATCGGCTGCCAGGCCAGTGCATCGGCCAGCGGCACCGGTTGGTCCAGTGCGACCAAGCCGGCCTGATGGGACAGCAGCCAGCGCACAGGGATCTCTGCCTTGCCGTTCGCGGCGAACTCCGGCCAGTACTTGGCCACTGGCGCGTCCAGTTCGAGCACGTCGCGCTGGACCAGCAGATGCGCTGCGGTGGCGGTCGCGCCCTTGGTCGCCGAGTAGACGAGTTGCAGGGTGTCCCGCTGCCACGGGCGACCGTTCGCGGGGTCAGCTGTACCACCCCACAGGTCCACCACCGGCTGGCCGTGGTGGTAGACGCACACTGCCGCGCCGATGTCGCTGCGCTGATCGAAGTTCGCTGCGAATGCCTCGCGCACGGGCTCGAACTGGGCTGCGACCTCACCGTTGATCGTCGTCATACGGTCCATCCTGGCATTTGAGCCGCTTGCTCCGAGAGTGCTCTTTCGGAGCAAGCAACCGGTATCGATCAGGCCGCGTCGGGAAGCGCTTGGAGACGCTCGCGAAACTCACGGACAGCAGGAACGGACCTGTGAGGTTGGAGCTGCTCGGAGAACTCCTTAAGACGGTCCAGGGCTCGCACGGAGCTGACTTTGTCTTCGAGTAGCTCGGCGCCGTAGTTGGCGGCGTCCAGTGCGCCGTCCAGGTCGAAACCGGCTAGCCGGGCTTCGGCCAGACGGGCGGACCGTACGGCCTTGTCGCGAGGTGCTGCCTTTTTGAAGGAGGTCTCCAGGGAGGCTGTCGCGCGGTCCAACTGGCCGGAACGCAAGAGAACTTTACCCTCGGTCGACTTCAGTTGTGCCTCGCCGAACCAGTCGAGCCAGTCCGGGTTTTCCTCCATTGTGTGGCGCTCCCAGAGGGAAGCAGCACGGTTGAGCGCTGTCCCGGCCCTCTGGTGATCTCCGTCGCGGGAAAGTGCCTCGGCTTTGTGTAGGTAGAGGAAGGACTGGGTGTAGCGCGAGAGCGTTCGTGGCGCGTTGGCGATGGCCGTCGAGATGAGTTCGACTCGCTCGGCGGTTCGTCCGGCCTCGGAGACGTGGACGCCCATCTCTGCCAGGACGAAGGCCCCGAAGGCGTCGTCCCCGGCGGTGCGGGCGCTGCGCATGGCTCCGACGTAGTACCGCTGTCCCGCGGAGCGAAGTCCTGCGTCGTAGGCCATCCAGCCGGTCAGGTGCGACACCCGGGCCGCCAGCGCATACAAGCGGGTGCGGATCTTATCGGTGTATCGGCCGCTACTCAGGAGGCCGGTGATCAGGGCGAGATCGCCGCGCGCTTGCTCAAGGAGTCGGGCGCCCCCGAGTTGGTCGTCGAGCGTGCGGAGGGTGCTGATGCGCTGCTCGATCGTCGAGACCATCGTGTCGGTGACTCGATCGCCGTTGAGCGCAGACGCGAAGGCAGAGGGCGCCTCGGCCCAGCTCGCTGCGAGCCCCGTCAGGGCGGCGCCGGTGATGGTGAGGAACCCCCGCCGGTCCATGCGGCCACTCCCCACCAGGTCAGCGAGTGCCTCGACGGTACCGGCCTCCGTCCAGGGAGCAGTGAGCCCGGTGACTTCCCATACGGGGAGCCACCGTGGCCATCCTTCCGCCTGGACCCGTTCGTACGGAACGCACAGTAGGTCGGCGAGGACGCGCTGAGCGTCGGCGTCTGGTTCCTGGCCCTGCTCCCACTTCCACATGGTGGTGCGGTTGGTCGCCAGAGGGATGCCCAGCTCCCTCCCTCGCGTCTGTATGAGCCGGGCGAGCTCGGCCTTCCCCCATCCGCTCGACTGGCGGATGAAGGTCAGGGGGTGCATTGCTAACGACTCACCGGCCACGACATGCCTCCCGTCAACCCCGTTTGGTGATGGGGAGGTTACCCACGCTGACGTGCGCATGAGAGTCCTCCGTGTCGAGAGAAACCCCCTAGAAACGTTCCCGCCCGGTCGTCAGATGGCTTCACTCATCATCAGCCGCTCAGCCGCTCAGCCGCTCAGCCGCTCAGCCGTCGACCTTGAGATGGGAGCACACTCATGCCCCGCACAAGCACGACCTTCGGCAACACCCACCTGGTGATCGAAACGGGTGCGCCTCGGCCCGACGCGACCACAATCGTGGAGCGCAAAGGGCTCGGCCATCCCGACACCCTCGCCGACCACCTGGCAGAAAGGCTTTCCCGGGCCTACAGCCGGTACACCGTGCGTCACTTCGGTGCCGTCCTCCACCACAACTTCGACAAGCTCGCCCTGCTCGGAGGCGCCAGCGAGGTCCGGTACGCCGGTGGTGCCATGACCGCACCGATCCGGGTTCTGGTCAACGGCAGGGCCGCGCCGATGTGCGGCGGCGAGCGCATCCCCGTCACCGAGATCGTCGAGACCGAGATCCGGGCGTTCTTCGCCGAGCGGCTCCCCGAGATCTCGGAACACCTCGACATCGTCTTCAACATCACCAGCAACTCCAGCCCCGGAGCCGTGGTCACCGGTGACGGAGTCCCCGACCGCACCCGGTGGTTCAACCCGCGCTCGATCGAGGACCTGCGCGAGCGGCGGGAACGGCTGTCGAACGACACCTCGCTGGGTACGGGATGGGCGCCGGAGAACGCCTTCGAGTCGTTCGTGCGGGAGCTCGTGGACCACTTCTCCGGCGACAGCGACTTCACCCGCGCTCACTCCTGGTGCGGCTCCGACGTCAAGCTCATGGGTTACTGGGACGGAGAGCAGGCCGACGTCGTGCTGTGCGTGCCCCAGAAGTCCCGCCATGTCGCTAGCCGGGCGGAGTACATCCGCAACACCGAGACCGTGCTCGACGAGTGCCACCGCATGGCCGCGCTCAGGCTTTCCGGCGCCACGGTCGGCTTCCGGCTCAACGCCCGTGATGTCCCCGAGAAGGACGAGCTGTACCTCACCTACACCGGCAGCTCGATCGAGTCCGGGGACGAGGGGGTTGTCGGCCGGGGGAATCGGGTCAACGGTCTGATCACGCCGCTGCGACCCATGAACCTGGAGGGCGCCAACGGCAAGAACCCCGTCTACCACGTCGGCAAGCTCTACAACATTGCGGCGCAGCGGCTGGCGCACCGGCTGCACGAGGCCACGGGCGAGCCTGCCGAGGTGCACCTCGTCAGCACGACCGGGCAGCGGCTCGACCAGCCTTGGCGCATTCTGGTGCGGCTCTCGTCTGTGGATGTGGAGGTCGACAAGGTGCAGGCCCTCGTCAACGAGGCCATGGACGAGTTCCCCGCTCTGACCGACGAGCTCGTCTCAGACGGGCTGGTGCTGAGCTGATGACCGCACGATCGCTCGGCAGCGTCCTCCCGGGAGCACGGGACCGGCTTCTGGCTCACTATGGTCTCGCTGCCGACAAGTGGCTCGACACCGCCCCGCAGCTCCTGAACGAGGCCGCCGAGCGGTGGAAGCTGACGCTGCGGGGCTACTACGACGCGGGGCATTCCTCGGTCGTCGCCGTGGCCAGAGATCTCCATGACACCCCCGTCCTGCTCAAAGCCTGGTACGAATCCGTCCGCTATCGCGACGAGGTCACCGCGCTGCGGCTGTGGGGCAGTGGCCCGGCCGTGGACATCATGGAGACTGCGGACGACCTGTCGGTGGCCTCGATGGAACTGGTGGGCGGCCGGCCGGGCGGTGCGGCCAGGCCCGAGCGGGAAGTCCAGATGGTGGCTGCGGTGATCCAGGGGCTCCATGCGGTCGGTGCGAAGCAGGGGCGACCGGCGCTCCCTCGGCTGGGAGATCATCTCCAGCACACGGTGCTGCCGCGCGTGACCCGACGGGCGGTGACCCTCGATCTCGGGCGGCGTCAGTGGCTCGTACGTGAGGTGATGCCCGAGCTTCACGCGCTCAGGGAGTCTCCCGCCCGTACGACGGTCCTCCATGCCGATCTCTACCAGCAGAACGTGCTATTCGATGCCCGGCGGAACGCCCGGCTCATCGATCCGCATCCGATGGTCGGTGACGCGGCATACGACTGGGCCTTCTGGAGCGTCTATTACGACCTCGGTCAGGCGACTTTCCAGCGCATGGCGATCGCATCGCGGATATCGCGGATCCCGGTTCCGGAGATCTCAGCCTGGTGCAGGGCCGTCGCGTTGGACGGGCTCCTCTACTACACGGAGATCGGTGATCAGGCTCAGGAACTGGCCGCGGACGTGCTGGCCGCGCTGATGGCGTCAGGCGTGGAGGGGTGAGGGGAGGAATGACGACGCATATTCTGCGCCACGGCGAGACCCACTACAGCCGCCAGTACCTCGTAAACGGGGACCCGAGCCGTCCGATACCGCTCAGCAAGGACGGCGTCCTGTCCTGCGGCCTGGTCTGGCACATGCTGCCCTTGCGGCAGGCGTCCACGTGGCTATCCAGCGAATTTCCGCGGACGCGTCAGACGGCATCGAGGCTGATGGGTGTCCCCGAGCCAGGCCCGGTCGTCGATCCGCAGCTCAACGAGCTGGACTACGGTGCCTTCGAAGGAGGCCCGTTTTTGAAGTACGCCTCCTGGCTGAAGCAGCACGGCGGACGGCGCCGGCCACCAGGGGCGCGCGAATCCCAGCGGGAGGGCATCAAGCGCATGCTCGCGGGGCTTCAGGCAGCCGTGGAGCACCCCAGCCCACGGGTGGTCGTCTGCCATGGGCTACTCGTCTCGGTCCTCCACTGGTACCGGGAGCGGTCCGCCGGCGACCCCATGCCGCTGTTCTTCCCTGAGGCGCCGTACGTACAGCCGATCTCGTTCGAAGACGAGGATCTGCTGCGCTGTGTAAAGAGTCTCCTATCCGAGACTGCCGCAGAGCCCGACAGCATTTCGGAACCGCGGTGTGATGCGGAGAAAACCCCGGCGGAGTCAGAACCGGATGTTGCTACCTTCGACCGGGTAAACCATCCGCACGCACAGAGGGACCTTCCCGATGCATGATGCTCGCGTTCTGATCGACATGGGCGAGGACGCCGTCCGCCGCCTGGCCCGCCGCGGCTACACGCTGGACCTCTCCTCTCTGGAGAGCCTCCAGTCCCGTCGGAACAAGAGCATCCAGTTCGGTGACGAGCTGCGCTCCGAGTCGAAGCGCATCGCGCAGGAGGTCCAGCAGACGGCGAAGGCGGGCGGCGACATCTCCGCCCTCAAGGAGACCGCGCGCAAGCTCAAGGAGCAGATCCGGGAGGCCGAGACCGAGCAGGAGCGCATCCAGCAGGAGCTGACCGAGCTGCTGCTCACTGTCCCCAACCTGCCCGCCGACGAGGCGCCCGACGGCGACTCGGAGGAGTTTGCCGTCGAGCAGCGCCGCGTCGGCACCCCGCCGGCCTTCTCCTTCGAGCCCAAGGACCACGTCGACCTCGGCGAGGCCATGGGCATCCTGGACTTCGGCCGGGCGACCAAGCTGTCCGGGCCACGCTTCAGCGTCCTGCGCGGTGTCGGCGCGGCCCTGGAGCGCGCACTGGCGACGCTGTTCCTGGACCTGCACACCCGCCGCCACGGCTACGTCGAGCACTCGGTGCCGTTCCTGGTCAGCCGTAAGACGATGACCGGGACGGGCCAGCTGCCGAAGTTCGAGGAGGACCTGTTCAAGACGGGCGTCGCGGACCGGGACCTGTTCCTGATCCCCACGGCCGAGGTCCCGCTCACGAACCTGTACGCGGACGAGATCATCCCGCCGACTGAGCTCCCGGTCGCGCTGACCGCGCACACCCAGTGCTTCCGCTCGGAGGCCGGCTCGTACGGCCGTGACACCCGCGGCCTGATCCGCCAGCACCAGTTCGCCAAGGTCGAGATGGTGCGTATCGCCGCACCGGAGCAGGCCCGCGCCGAGATGGAGAAGATGGTCGGCCACGCCGAGGCGTGCCTGAAGGAACTGGACCTGGTCTACCGAGTGGTCACGCTCGCCGCCGGCGACACCGGCTTCTCCGCCCAGCTCACGTACGACCTCGAAGTGTGGCTGCCCAGCCAGGCCACCTACCGCGAGATCTCCTCTGTCTCCGACTTCGGCACGTTCCAGGGCCGCCGTGCGGGCATCCGCACCCGCGATGAGAACGGCAAGCCCACCCCTGCAGCCACGGTCAACGGGTCCGGACTGCCGATCGGCCGCACCCTCGCGGCCGTCCTTGAGCAACACCAGCAGGCCGACGGCTCGGTCCTGCTGCCCGAATCCCTCGTGAAGTACCTCGGCTTCCGCCGGATCAAGGCGGACGGAACCCCCTCGGAGGAATAGGTGCTAGTCGGCGTCTGCGACTTCCCCGGTAGTTATGCATTCCCCCCGACCGGATACGGCGGGATAGAACGATGGCTCTGGGCAGTCGCCGTAGGAGCCCGCACCGCAGGCGCCGACTTGCATCTCCTCGGGCCGGGCTGGCTTGCAACTCTCGAAGACCAATGGGTATGCAAGCCGGTCCGCCTTGAGGACATCACCGCAGGCTCCCTCGCCGAGCGCGATCTGAAATCCGCCGGCTACGACCTTCTCGTCGTCGGCCACGAATACCCATCCCGGCCGTCATGGGTCAGAACCTGGCGCGAGCTGGACTGCGACGTCGCCACCTTCCAGCACTCGCCGACGTTTCAGCACACCCCCACCGCCTTCGATGGCGATCGGTCACGGCTCTACTGCTACTCACCCGAGATGGTCGAGCGGTACGCCGCCCACAACCCGACCGCCGAACTCGCCGTCCACCTGGGGCTCGACGAAGAGGAGCCCCCGGCGGTGAAGGGCCGCGACCTCGTATGGCTCGGACGAATAGACGGGGACAAAGCACCCCACCTCGCCGTACGGGCGGCGCAGATTCTCGGCCGTCGGATACGCCTCGTTGGCCCCGTCTTCGATGAGGACTACGTCCGCCGCTACGAGAGGGCTTTCGCTGCCGACCACGTGGAATGGGTCGGGGAATTGGGTGGAGTGGCCAAGACCGCCGCCATCGCTGAGGGCTCGGTCTTCGTCTACACCTACGCGCGGAACTACGTGGAGGCCGGCGCAGCCGTCTTCGGCGAGTCCCTGCGCGCCGGAACCCCGATCGCCGCCTTGACCTGGCGTGACGGCACCTGCGCTCAAGCGGCGCTTTGCGACCGCACAGGCGCCACCGTCGTCGGCGACCCCGCAGGCGACGACGAGAGCGCAGCCCAGGCGCTCGCGGAGGCCATCGAGCGTGCCTCCGTGCTCGACCACTTCGAGGTACAGGCAACGGGATTGGCGCGCTTCGACCCCGCGAGCCACTTCAGGGCGCTGGCGGCGGCCTGATGGAGAGCCACTCGCGAGCCCACCAGGCAGTTTCAGCTTTACGCCACGTTCTCGGCCCTCAATGGGAGTTCACCCTTGCCGCTCCTGCCAACCGCACCTTCCAGATTCGTCACCGTGGGCGCGGCACTCCGTACATCCCGCCGCGCTCGGCTCCTTCATGGGCTCAGCTACTGACCGCCCTTACCACGGCCTTTGCGGCCCGTGGTGTCACACGGGACGATTGCCTGCCCCTGCGCTGGGGCCGCGAGACCGAACTGACGATCTCCGCAGTGCAGGCACTCGACCCTCTGCTCAAGGACGGCCGTGTCATCACCTATCGCAACGGCTTTCTTCCCCAGCCCGTGGTCCGCTTCACCGGAGACCGTGATGAACACGGAGATCTGCTCGACGGCTTCCTCACCGCCTTCGTCAACGTCTCCCGGGTTCAGCCCATTGCCAGCCTTGACGACTACGCCGAGGCGCTGGACGACTGGCTCTTCGTTCTCTCCCAACTCGGCTTCCATGCACGACACATAGAGGTCCATGGGCGCGTTGAGGTGTGGCAGCGCAGGCAGGTCGCCGGAATGACCCTTATGTTCAATCACCTGGACCTCACGCTTGGCGACCTCGTCCTTCTGTGGAACACAGAGAATCCCGACCGCATGGCCTTGGACCTCGGCACGGGACTCGAACGCCTCGCTTGGGCACGGACTCGTCACGACTGGAGAGAGCTGGTGTTCAGCCCGTTCGCTGACGCTGCGCCGGTTTCCGTTCTGGACGCGATCCGGACGGCGACTCTGCTCCTGGGGAGCGGCATCACGCCCTCGGCGAGGGGTGCTGGCGGGGTCGCCCGCCGAGTGATCGCGACCATCCCACCCAGCTTTATACGGCTGGGGGCTAGCGCCATTGTTCGAGCGTTCCACCAGCATTGGGCGGCCAGCGCGAACCTTCCGGTGCCGTGGCCCGCGGTCTGCAGTGCCATGGAGGAGGAGGTTGCCAGCCGATCCGTTCATCGTTGCCTCGGTGCCGCAGGTCCGCACCGCGCTGCGTGATCCTCGGTGGCTCACCGCACCCGAAGCCCTGTGACATGGGAGGAAATGCCTCCGCTCTGGCACGCGTCCATTAGCAGAGACGCCGCACGGCCAACCTTGGTTAACAGAATGCTGCGGCGGTCAGTCGAGCCAGGCGAGGGGGTCTTCTTCCTCAACCCCAGGGGCAGCAAGGGTTGTGAACGTCACGGGAATCCCTAGGGCAGTGACCCGTGCAAGGGTGGTTGCCGAGAGGCGGAGCTTGCAGCCGGTCTCGACAGTTCCTGTGATATCCACCCGGGCGGCGTGTCCCGCGGCAACCAGTTCCCGCAGCGCCTTAGAGCGAGGTGTGAACAGCTCCGAAAGTGCCTGTACTTGCCGCTCCACGTCGATAGAAAAGTGTTCGTCAAACGAGAACGCCCACCACGTGGGGCCTGCAGCGATTCCGGCTCCCGGGTTCCCGATATCACGCGGTTCCAAGGCCAGAGCTAGAGTGATCTGTTCCGCAGAAATCCCCTCCTTGGTAAGGACAAGGGAGGAGCTGGGCGATTCCCAAGGCATAGGCGGCGCCGCAAGTGTTGCTTCAGAGTCGTTCACGAGGTCTCCCATCATCGGGCGTTTGTATTCGGCGACAGCTCAAGAGGAAGGTTGAGGCGCGAGATTCTTTCCAGATCGTGCACGGAGAATGGCAGTACAGAGCCGGTGCCTGCGAACCCGTACACACTGAGATGGATTTCGTGCCCCTCAGAGATCAGATCACGAACCTCCGCTTGCTTCTCTTCAGCAGCAGACAACACTGTGTTCAGCTGCTCGGAGAAATCCCTCGTCGTGCGCTCATCGCACTGAAGGCGCCAGATGCCTTCCCTTCCTCGGTTGCGCTCCTGCGAGCCCTGATCAGGCCGATAGACGCCGGTTGGCGTGATCCCTAGGCGCTGTGAGACTGCTTCAGGGTCGAGGTCGACCTTCTTGATGATGAGGGAGACGTCAGTCAGCACCCACGGATGAGAGATTTTCGGTTCTGTCGACATCACGACCCCTGATTCCTTCGACGACTTGAAGCACTCACGCATTTAGTACCCTACCCCCTTGTGCTCCCGGCAGGCAGCCCAATGTACGTTCCCCATATCCGGCTTTAAGAGCTCACTCAGGTTGGTCCGCTGGGCGACCGTGGTGGAATTCTCGTACACGGTAAATCCTCCTGCGCCGTGCGGCTCGGGAGGGGCAAGCGTATAGTCAGGAATCTTGTCACCCGGGTGGAAAGTCTGCACAGCACCCCCAGGATAAGAGCCGCCTTCTACAGCTACTCCGTTCAACCCAGGTATCAGCTCTCCATCTTCCACGTAGAAAGAGATTTTTGTTCCCGGCGGGACGGTGATTTCCTCGGCAGTGGCTTCAAGGTACCCATGCCCCGCGAAGACTTTTTCCCCGTCCGATCGCCCGCCCGCAAGGACCCGAGTTGCGTAATAGCGGCCGTCAGTATCCGGCCAGCTCTTCTTCAGGATCTGCGGGTTGCTCTCCATGACCGCCTTCTTGACGTCCGCGAAGGGCGGCAATTCAGCCCCGGAACCCCGGCTCGCCAGTCGGCCGAGAGACGGTGGAAGGCGCAGGCCATCCAGCCTCATGCCGCTGAGCACAGCCTTGACGCCACCCGCGTCGGCAACTGCCCTGGCGCCGCGGGCGGCTCCGCCGAGCGCGCCACCGGCGAGCATGCCCCCCAGTGCAGCATCACTCATCTCGTTGAGGTTGATGCCCTTCTGGTCGCCCAGAAGGTTGCGGCCGCCCTGAGCGACGACCACGTCCACGGTGATGGCTTCGATGCCACCGATGGCGGCGGTGGCCAGGACCGTTCCGGCGATCTCGGCGACGGTGGCGGAAACGGCGACGCCCGCCGTACTCGCCGCCGCGACGATTGCCTCGGTTGCGCCGGCTGCCGCGACTTCGCTGATGCCTCCGGTGAAGAGGGCCAGGGCCGTACCGGCGACCAGGACCGCGCCGGCGATCTCCAGCTCGTGCTCGATCTTCTTCTTGGCCTCGGCGACCTGGTCGGCGTACTTGTCCAGGGCCTTGGCCATGTCACGGGCAGCGGTGGCCAAGTCGTCGAGGTAGCCCTTGCCGCCGCCGTGGTACTTGCGCCAGAACTCCCCGAACGCCTCGATCGACTTGCCCTTGTTGTTGTCGATCACGTCCTGGGCCCGCTTGTGACAGGCCGCCGTGCAGTCCTCGACATCGTCCGCGTACGTACGCCAGGCTCGCGCGGCTTCCCGGAGTTCGTCCTCGTTGCCCTCCGGCCACCACATGCCGGTGAGGTCCTGGACGATCTCCTTGGCCTTGTCGGCAGCGCCCATCACTTACCACCTTCAAAGCCGGACTTGGCCGAGTGGTCAGCGTCCTCGTGGTTGGCTGCCATGTCGTTCATGGCCTTGGTGATGCTAGACAGGCCCTTGACAAGGGCCGCGGCTGCCTTCTCGATCTGCGCCTGGTGCGGGGCGTAGGCGTGCTCGAACTTCTTGCCCTGCTCGTCACCGCCCCACGGCTCCCCCAGCCCGCCGAGCGTGTGACGAAGCTTGGCCGTCGCCCGTTCCAGGGCAACGGACTCTCTGTGGAACGTCGGAGCAGCGGACTTGAGGTGGTCGGTGTCTATGTCAAAGCCGTCGCCAGCCATGCCGTACTTCCCCCTTGGCCATGTACTCGTAACTCGTTGTGAACCACTGGCGATGCTTTCGGCTCACAGATGTTGACCATGGCATACAGCACTGACAATCGACCTGGCGGGAGTGGGTTTCAGCCACGGCTCGACGCGGCCCGGCCAGTGGGACCAGGGGCAAGACTGCAGCCCCTTGCCAGCCGGATTCCGGTAGGGGGCGATTCACCGAGAGCTCGTCCAACCGCTCGCTGCACGACCGCAGCGGAGCCACGGTCGTGCAGCGGCGTGTTGGGCAGTTACCGGCGCGGGCGGCGGTGCTGCGCGGCTGGTGCTGTAGTTGCCGCCGTTGGCTGGGCGAAGTCAGGCCCGAGGGGCGGGTGCGGGGCCGCGGTGGTGGTGCGGAGGCGGGCTGCTGCGGCGCGGCGGTTGGGGGTGGGGTTGCGTCCGGTGTGCTGGATGCGGGTGATCAGGACGCGGGCGGGTTGGCGGGCGGTGGCCAGTTCGCGTTGGGCGGCTGCTTCCTTGAGGAGTTGGTGGGGTTTGTGGCCGCGGGCTTCGGCGTCGGCGAGGACGGTGGCGAGGGCCGGCCAGTCGGTGTCGGTGAGGATCTGCTCGGCGTGATCGGGGATGGCGGCTCGTACGTCGCTGGCCAGGGGGCGATGGGTCTCCTCCTTCGGCTGGCGTTGCGCGAGGTTTGTGAGTTCCTGGGTGAGGGCGTGGTCGGCGGCGCTCTGAAGGTGCTGGAGGGCTTGGCGGGTGGCGTCGGCTTGGTGTGCGTGGCCCGTGGCCTCATGCCAGCGTCCTGCGACGATTGCGGCCCAGACGAGCGCTGCGACCAGGGCGGCGAGGGCGCTGCCGTCGGGGTCGGTGGCGGTGTGGGCGATGTCGCGTGCCGCGTTGCGCAGAGTGTGGGCGGCTCGGTCTTCTGCCCGGATCTGGGAGCGCTGGGCGCGTGCGAACGCCTTGGAAGCGGCTTGGAGTTCAGCGCGCAGGTCGGCCGGTGCTTTCTGGGCGGTGGCTTCGATCAGTTCACCGAGCGCGGTGATGTGGGCCTGGGCTCGCGCGTCGGCGGCTAGGTCGGTGTGGAGACTGTCGAGGGCGTCGGTCGCCTGGTGCCAGGGGGTGCTTGGGCGGTTGCGGCGGGCAGTGGGGTGCTCTTCGGGCTGGCTGGATTCGAGGCGGGCCTTGATCTTGGGAAGGGAGAGGTCGGGGGCGATCTTTCCGCCGGGGTGAAAGATCTGTTCGTCGTCCTTGTTGAGATCGCCTGGGCGTCCGACGGCGTAGCCGAGAAGGTCACCGGACGGTCCCCGCTTGACCTTGACTCGGATGCCCTCCGCTTCGAGGTAGGCAAGGAGTTCCTCAGCACTCTTCGCGTGGGGGATCGCGGCGCGGATGCGGTCCTGGAGCCACTCCTTGCCGGTCTGTTCCCAGCCGAGGCGCTGGGCCTTGTGCATCTCGGCCTGGGTGGGGCGTCGGGTGCCGGTGCGGTCGCCCTTCTTCAGGCGGCGCAGACTGTAGTCCTTCTCGATATCGCGGCACTCGTCGCCGACGCGTATGCCGCTGTCATGGAGTTTGGGGCGTCGGCCGTCTTCGCGGACGGTGGTGGCGAGGATGTGGATGTGGTCGTCGGCGTGGCGTACGGCGATCCAGCGGCAGGCCAGGTCATCACCGGCAGGGGCGATGCCGGCCGCGGCGACGACGCGCTGGGCGATCTCGCCCCATTCGGCATCAGAGAGGTAGCGGTCTTCGGGTGCGGCGCGGACGGGGCAGTGCCAGACGTGGTCGGTGACAGGCTTGCCGAACTCGCTGTTGCGCAGGCGTACGGGCTCGTCGAGGTGGCGGGCGAGTTCGGTGAGGGTGGCCATCTCGTCGCGGCCGGGGTCGGGCATGCCGAGCATCGCGAAGCCCGCCACGATGTGCGGATCGAAGTGTTCGTCGTGGGTTCCCCGGCCGTAGAGGTAGGCAAGCAGGCCACGGGTGTTGGCGCC
The DNA here is from genome assembly GCF_053611685.1 of Streptomyces sp. NPDC054786. Taxonomy (NCBI): domain Bacteria; kingdom Bacillati; phylum Actinomycetota; class Actinomycetes; order Kitasatosporales; family Streptomycetaceae; genus Streptomyces; species Streptomyces sp. NPDC054786. Next base: position 404,971 of record NZ_JBSHAW010000001.1, read on the forward strand.
GGGCGCCTTGATGGCGGCGATCATGCGGCGAGATCCTCCCGCGGGTCGGCGGGCTGGCGCAGGGCCTCGGCGATCAGTTTCAGCAGGTGGTGGAGTTCGTCGAGGCGGTGGCGTATGTCGGGTGGGGTGAGGTCGCTGTTGAGGGCGCGGGCGACCTGGTTGATGTTGACGCCGATGCGGTTGAGCTGGCGCAGGACCTGGGCGCGGAACATGTGCGTGCGGCGGCGGTCCTCGGACAGGGGCAGGTTGGCAGTGAACCGGCCGGCGATGAAGGCCAGGACGACATCGGCGGCGAAGCCGGATTCCCCCTTGTAGCCGTGCTCGGCAGCAGCCTCCTGAAGGCCGGCGTGCTCGTCGTTGGTGAACCGCAGCGGGCCGACGCGGACGGTGCGCTTGTTGCCGCTGAAGCGACGGATCGTGGGCTGGGCATTCTTCGCGTCGGGCTCGCCGGTGGCGGTCTCGGCGGCACGGGCGAGGCGAAGGGTCTCGCGCTGGGCAGCGTGGAGCTTGTCCGGGGCCCCCTGGCGCTGGGCCGTCTCCGCCACCCCTGGGGCGGAGATCCCCGAAGTCCGGCCTTGAGTCGGACTCGGGGTACTACTGGCTCCGCCAGGGGCCGTCCTTCCGAACGCCCGCTGCAAACGGCCTATCACTCCAGGGGACTTCATCAGGGGCCGCGGCTCGTCGAAGGTGTTCTCGGCGTGGTGGGGGTCGTGTGTCATGGGGTGGTTCTCCGGAAGAGGCGGGGAGGACAGGCGGGTCAGCGTGGAAGGTCTGACGGAGTGCGATGGGTCGTCGCCCCGTCCACGGGTGTGGATAGGCGGACTCCGAGTGAGGCGGTGACCGAACACATCGGGCGACCGGAAGGGGTTCCGGTCGCCCGACGGGGCCGCGGTCAGCTGCTGGCCGAAGCGTTGCCCGCGTCGGCTTCGAGTTCGGGCTTGAGGATCTTCATCACGTCGGTCATCCGCTCGCTGCCGATCGTCAATCCCTTGTCCTTAACGGCTTTTCGGAGAAGGTCCCGGGTGAGCTTGCCGTGCTCAGCGGCGGCGATCCGACCGATCTCCACGAGCTCCTCGACAGAGGCGCCCGCCGGACGACCACCGCGCGGCTTGCTCTCCGAAACCAGGGGAGGTGGTTCCGGCGGCTGTACGGACGGGGTGGCAGGTGGATCGGAGGGGCGGGCGGAAATGGCTGCCGGTGGCGGGACGGAGGACGGTTCCGGTGCCTGGACGGAAGTTGGGGCCGGGTGGTCGGCAGGGCGGTCGACGAGCCGGTGGATCTGGCGCATCAGGACGCCGAAGGCCAGTAGAGCGGCGGTCGGTGGCACCGCGGCGACCACGTAGTCGAGCAGGGGCGCGCTGCTGGCGTTGCCGGCGCCGCTGACCCCGGCCACGTTGAGCGCGATGGAGCCGACCGCCCCGGTGGCGGTCAGCGCGATGGCCCATCCGTCGGTGTCCTGGCGCAGGCCCGCGCGGAGCATCAGCAGTTCGCCCGCGACGATGAACGCGTCCAGGGTCGCGGGCCAGGCCCAGCGGCGAGTGGGAGAGCCGCCGAGCCCATGCGCTCCGGCGACCTCGGCGAGGTGCGCGTACGAGAGCCAAAACCCGCCGACGGTGAGGACGACGATGACCGCGCCCGCCGCGATGAGCGCATACCGCTCGGTGGTGTGCTTGGTCATCACTTCCCACCCTTCGCCGTGACGTGCACGCTCGTGGTCGGCACGAGCCGGGGATCTAGAAGCGCGACGCGGCGCCAGCTGGTGTCGGCCCCAGCGAGGGCGAGTGGGGTGGTGGCGGCCCGGATGGTCCGGCTGCTGTGTATGGCGGCCAGGAACGTGGGGGCAGGGGAATGCAAGTTGGGTCTCTCCAGGGGAGTGTGGTGGGGCTCGTGGGGAGAAGCGGAGGGGCGTTCACGGCAGGGGCGTACACGCGAGTCCCCCTTTAAGGGGGGTCTCGCGCGTGAACGCCTGGGCGCGTGTACGGCGTGCACGGTCGCGTGACCGTCTGACCAGGGATTTCGTCATGGCCGTGGACGCTGCGGGCCCTATTCGGGGCCGTGTACACGCAGGGGGCGCGTGTACGGGGGCGTGTACGGTCCGGGCCCTGGTTCAGGTGGTCAGGACACGACGCCGATGTGGCGTGTGGAGGCGTGGTAGCGGGCCTGCTGGCCGCCACCGTTGCCGCCTGCGGCGCCTTCGGCCTTGGTGGCCAGTCCGGCCCTGACGAGCCGCTCCAGGTGGCGCCGTGCCTTTTCGACATCAGCACGGCCCGGCTCAGGCTCGCCGGAGAGCACCTCGGCTAGTTCACGCACGGTCAGCCCGCCGCTTGTGGCACGCAAGAGCGTGACCGGGTCGAGCGTGGGGTCGACGGTGCTGGTGCCGTGCTCGTGGTCGTGGATGACCTGGAGCGGGCCGATCTCGCCGGTCGCCAGCTTCAGGTGGTGGATGGTGACGGCCAGGTCGCCGGGCTTGCCGTTGATGAACAGCACGCTGCCGGCGCCGGAGGTCAGCCAGGTGGAGCCGTAGACCTGGTCCAGGGCAGGGCGTTGGGCCTTGGGGCTCTCGGCACCGGACTTGCGCTGGTGGTGGAGCTCCAGGACCTCGACGCCGTTTTGGAGGGCGCGTCCGCGGGCGTTGTTGTATGCGACCGCGAGGGCGTCGTCGACCATGGTGTTGACGGCGTCTTTGAGGCTGTCGATCACGAGGGTGTCGGCCTGGTGGGCGGCGGCCAGATCGGCGAGGAGGTCGGGCTCCTTGTCGAGGGTGGCGGGCAGTGGGCCCTGCCAGACGGCGAGCCGGTTGCGCAGCGCGGCCTCGTGCTCGTCGCTGACCCCGCGGGCGAGGGCCCGCGCGATCTGGGTGGGCCGGTCGATGGCCAGGTACAGGACCCGCTTACCCGGGACGACCGGCATGCCAAGGACCGAGTCTTTGAGGCCGATGCGGGCGAGGACGACCTGGTGGGCGAGGGTCGTCTTGCCGACTCCGGGCGGGCCGACGAGCATCAGGCTTTCGCCGGACGCCCAGGCGGTCTGCTCCCGGGTACCCCAGACCGGCTGGGTGTCGGCGGCCTTGGTGACGAAGTCCCAGCCGTTGGTCAGGTAGCGGGACAGTCGACCGGTGCCGGATGCGAGGGCTCGCTCGCGCTCGGTGCGCAGGTCGGCCTCGGCGGCGCTGCGTATCTCGTCCGGATCGGCGCCCGGCTCGCTGGTGCGCTGGTACTGGCGCAGGGCGGTTTCGCGCAGGCGCCGCAGGTCCGCCTTGCGCCGGACGATGTCGGCGTAATAGGCGGCGCTACCGGTCGTGGTTGCGGCGCCGACGAGCTGGTGCAGGTAGACGGCGCCGCCGATCCGGTTGAGCTCCCCGGTCCCGGCGAGGTATTCGGCCAGGGCGATCGGGTCCGTGGGGGCGTCGTCGGTGTGTAGTGCGAGGAGGGCACGCCACACCGTCTCGTGCGCGGGCCGGTAGAAGTCGGCGCCATCCAGGAGAGCACGCACCTCGTCCACCGCGTCGCGGTGGAACATGCACGCGCCCAGGACAGCGCGCTCGGCGTCCACGGCGTTCGGCGGCTCACCGTTGAGACCGGCGTACGCGCTGGCCTCGTCGGTGCCGTGACCGGATGGATTCTTCTGACGCGGGGCCCTACTCTGGGCCATGGAGCTCCTTACCCGGCAGGCCATATGAGGCGGCAACCTCGGTCAGCCGGTTGGATCGTTCAGGGATGGGCGGTTGTGTCGAGGACTTCGCTTTGGCCCCTGGTGTTCGCAGCACCGGGGGCTTTCTGCGTCTTGGCGTCCGCCTCCGTCCGGAGGTGGACGACCACCATACCCAAGAATTTCGGCAATGCAATGAGTTGCATTTCGCTCTGCAATCCGGTTCACTCTTGACCCTGGCCACAGTGGCCCCAGTCGTCGCCCGAGGGGAGGTGTGAGTGAGCAGCAAGGAAGGCGCGACGCGTGCCGGCCCCGACCGCCCGGAGCCGGAGGACAACGTTGCTGCGCGCATCAAGCTGGAGCGCGAAGCCCGTGGCTGGAGCACCGTCACCCTGGCCGAGAAGATGGCCGAGGCCGGGCATCCGATCAACCAGTCCGCCATCTGGCGCATCGAGAGCGGCAAGCCGCGACGTCGGGTCAACCTCGACGAGGCGCTCGGCTTCTGCAAGGTGTTCGGCATCTCCATGTCCGACCTCAGTGGCCCCCCGCTCAAGATCAGCGTGGCTGCCCGGCAGCTCATCCACCTCTTCACGGAGAAGTCGAAGGAGTACCTCGCCCAGAAGGACGCGCTGGACCAGCTGTACCAGGAGGTACGCGAAGCCCGACTGGCGCTCTTCGCCTACGCGGAGGACCACCCGGAGCAGAAAGACGAGATCGAGGAACTGCTGAGGGCCCACGAAACCGCAGAAGGCAAAGCCTGGGCCAAGCGCACCCACCCCGCCTTCTCCGAGCTCAGAAAACAGGGCAAGTTGCCCCCTCCGTTGTCCTAAGCCCCCATTACGGCCCTCCTCGGTGCTGCGAACGCCAAGGAATGCCGTGACGGTGCCAGAACCCAACACCGCCCATCCCTGACATCACCACCGGCCTGGTCAACGGGGGTTGCCGCCCCTCGCGACCGCGTGCGCCGGGGAGGAGCACCCCTTGTCGCAGTTCCCGCTGCCCGTTTCCCAGATCGCCTACGTGCTCGGTGTCCCCGAGGACGCCCTCCGCGCACTCATGGCCCAGCGCGGCGACTCCGCAGGCGACCCCACCCTTGTCGGGCTCACCGTCGCCGAAGCCGCCCGGCGGATCGGCATCGGCCGCACCAAGATGTACGAGTACGTCGCCTCCGGCGAGATACCTTCCGTCAAGATCGGAAGCCTCCGACGCATACCTGCCGAGGCGGTGAACGAATTCCTTGCCAGGCGCGTGAGCGCCGACGACTTCGCGGCTGCGGCCTGAAGGCGGCGGGCATGGCAAAGAACCGTCAGCCCAATGGGGCATCGTCCATCTACCTCGGCAAGGACGGCCGCTGGCACGGCCGCGTCACCGTCGGCGTCAAGGACGACGGCACCCCCGACCGCCGACACCTCTCCCGCAAGACCCGAGCCGAGGCCACCAAGGCCGTCCGCGAGCTGGAGCGGCAGCGCGACTCCACCGGAGTCCGCAAGGTCGGCCAGACCTGGACCGTCACAACCTGGCTGACCCACTGGGTGGAGAACATCGCCGCGCCCAACGTCGGCGAGAACACCATCGACGGCTATCGCGTGGCGGTCTACCACCACCTCATACCCGGCTTGGGCGCCCACCGACTGAAAAAGCTGGAGCCGGAGCACCTGGAGCGCTTCTACCAGAAGATGCGGGCCAACGGCAGTGCCGCCGGCACCGCTCACCAGGCGCACCGCACCGTCAACACGGCGCTTAACGAAGCTGTACGCCGCCGTCACCTCACCACCAACCCGGCCTCCATCGCCAAGGCTCCCAAGCTCGAAGAGGAGGAGGTCGAGCCGTACTCGTTGGAGGAGGTCCAGCGACTCCTGGCCGAGGCCGCCAAGGTGCGCAACACTGCCCGGTGGGTCATCGCCCTCGCACTCGGCCTGCGCCAGGGGGAGGTCCTCGGCCTGAAGTGGGAGGACGTCGACTTCGAGGCGGGTGTGATTCTCGTCCGCCGGGGACGGCTGCGGCCCCGCTACAAGCACGGCTGTGGCAACCGCTGTGGGCGCAAGCCAGGTTACTGCCCGCAGAAGATCAACGTTCGGCGCGAGACGAAGGACACCAAGACTCGCGCCGGCAAGCGCCCGATCGGCGTGCCCGAGGAGCTGCTGAAGCTGCTGCGACTGCACAAGGAGAAGCAGGAGCGCGAGCGGGCCCTCGCCCGTGACCTGTGGGTGGAGAAGGGGTACGTGTTCACCTCGCCGACCGGCGAACCGCTCAATCCCAACACCGACTTCCACAGGTGGAAGGACCTGCTGAAGGCGGCGCAGGTACGCGACGGGCGCCTCCACGACGCCCGCCACACCGCTGCGACCGTGCTGCTGATCCTCGGCGTCCCCGACGCGGTCGTCGACCGCATCATGGGCTGGGAGCCCGGCAAGTCCGCCCGGATGCGTCGTCGGTATCAGCACCTCACTGGCCCCGTGCTCCAGCAGACGGCGGCGAAGGTCGGCGGCCTGCTCTGGGGCACACCGCACATGATCCAGCCGACGCCGGGTGGCTCCCTGCCCGAGTTGGGTCATCCGGTCTCGGACGAGCCCACGGTGTACGTCGCTCGTCTCGGCGGACGCCTCATTCCGTTCCGTCACCGTGAGCACGCGAAGGCCGTGGCCACACAATGGGGCACTGACCGGTCTGACCGCTCTGCGGTGGTTGAGGAGTGGGAGTGGGCGCAGTGGGGGCACAGCGGGCTTGGCGGCGTGCGGGCCGTCTGCGACCGGGTGCCCGACCGCAAGGTCGTCTTCCACGCTCGCGCGCTCTTCGTCCCCGGCGGTGATCGGCTGAACGTGGGTGGACCGGAGCAATGGTCCGTATCGGCTTGGGAGTTCGAGGCCGACCTCTACACGGACCTACCGGTGCGGTGGCACACCACGTGCCGCCCCGGCCGCGAGGTCGAGGCCCAGGTTCGCGGCACTGACAAGGACGCCGTTGCCGATGCATTCGCCGAAGCGTGTGCACAGGCCGTGGATCGGGCGAAGAACCCCGGCAGGTACGGCGACGATGGCGATTGACGATCCCGCCGCTGTGCTGTCGTTTCGGCGCCTTCGGACACGAGCTCGGCGAGAAGATCGTGGATGAGCTCAGCCCGTTGGCGGCCAGCTGGACCGGGCGTTCCCCGGGCGCGGCGCTGGCAACGATGAAGGTCCCGACCGGAATCCGGTCGGGACCTTCGTTTGCCCAGGTGGGCAAGTGCGGAGGATGTGAGATTCGAACTCGTGAGGGGTTGCCCAACACGTTTTACAAATGTTCGTACGGGGGCCGGAGCGGGCTGCGCTCACACCCCTTGTTTCGGATCTTCCGGCCCAGCATCCGGCTCCGTGCGCGCGCGCCGGGACTGGTAGAGGTAGGCACCGATCAGCCGAATGAGCTCTTCGGCTCGCTCACTCTCGCCGGTCAGCGCGCCAGTCAGCTTCCCGAAGGCCCCCTCGTTGAGCACGGCTGCGTCGGTAAGGGCCTCGCGCAGGTTGGGGGAGATGAGGAACTGGTCCTGCGCGTTGTTGTCGATCTGCTCGGCGATCCGCGGGTCCTCCTCGGCCATCCCGGCTGCGGCCGTGACGAAACCGCCGATCTGCGGGTCCGCGAATTCGCCACCGAACAGGCTGTTGATCTTGGCGATCACCTCCGACAGCAGCACTTGCTGCGGATCGCGGGACAAAGCGGTACCGATTCCAGTGACGCCTCGTAGCCCCGGCGTCTCCTGGTCTCCGGACAGGGCTATGGCGGCCTTGCCCTGGTCAATGTGCCGCACTCGCTTGAGGTCTATCCCGGACAGGTCCACATCGGCGCGCTGGTCGTCGACCGCGAGCAGGCGCACCAGTTGGCGCAGGAACTCGGCGAGTTTTTCCAGATCGGTGGTCGCGTAGTCGATGACCTGAGACATGAAGTCGTAGAGGCGAACATAGGAGCCGCAGTCCTTGCGGAAGGTCCGCAGCTCGTTCAGGGCCTCGCTGTCGTCTCTCTCGGTTGCGTCGGCCCACCGATTGGTGAACTCGTCGCGGGCCGGCGCGATCGCCGCCGTCAGTGCCGAGTGGCGCTGTTGACCCCACCAGGCTTCGGCGTAGCGTTCGACGTCGGCGCGGGTGTAGATGCCGGGCTGGGCGAGCTTGGTGGCGAGCTGGTGGACGAGGTTGGGGTCGGTGGCAGTCTCGACGTGGGCCTCGGTGTAGTACTGCAGGAACGCATTCTGGATGCCGACGGGGTCGTTGACGAAATCGAGGACGAACGTCTGGTCCTTCGCCTCGCCAGACGGGGCGCGGTAGGTGCGGTTGAGACGCGAGAGTGTCTGGACGGCGTGGACGTCGGGGAGTTGCTTGTCGACGTACATCGCGCACAACAGCGGCTGGTCAAAGCCGGTCTGGAACTTCTCCGCTACCAGCATCAACCGGTAGTCGGGGCGGCGGAACTCCCGGGCGAGATCGGATCCGAGGCCCGGGTTCAGTGACGCTTCGGTAGCGTTCTCCAAGCCGTAGTCCTCGTCGGTGATATCACCGGAGAAGGCGACGATCGTCTTGAGCTTGTACCCCTTAGCGCGGATGTACTTGTCCGTCTCGATTTTGTAGCGGACGGCTGCGTGGCGCGAGGAGGTGACGATCATGGCCTTTGCCTGGCCGTCGAGGAGGTGCGCGACGTTGGCCCGGAAGTGCTCGACAATAATCTCGACCTTCTGCCCAATGTTGGACGGGTGAAGGTTCTTGAACCGCATGATCTTCTTCGTCGCGGCCTTCGGGTCGACCAGTTGCCCCTCATCGTCGCTACTGATCGTGGTAACGACGCCCTTGGCGCTGCGTTCCTCGATCTCGAAGGCGGTTTTGTACGTCTGGTAGCCGCGCAGGACGTCGAGGATGAACCCTTCCTCGATGGCCTGCCGCATCGTGTACACGTCGAACGCCTCCGGTGTGCCATCGTCGCCGGGGCGCCCGAACAGGGTTTTCGTTTTGTGCTTCGGCGTGGCGGTGAACGCAAGGAACGACACGTTCGGTGACACGGCTCGGGCGGCCGTCTCCGCGGAGATCCGCCGCTCGCGCTCATCGTCGGCGGAGAGGAGCTCGTTGACGACGTCCTGGGTGTCAACCTTCTCGTCCTCGTCTACCTGCCCACCCTCGGTGAGGACCTTCTTCAGGGCGTTGGCTGTCTTGCCAGACTGGGAGGTGTGAGCCTCATCGACGATAACGGCGAATACCTTGTCGCTGAGCGTCGTGTCGATCAGGCCCTTGACGTAGGGGAACGTCTGGATCGTGACCACGACGACCAGCGCAGGGCCGGTCAGCGCGTCGAGTAAGGCCCGGGACTTTGAGCCGCCGGAGTGGCGCACCGCGGCGGAGTCGATGACGGCCACCGAGCCGCCGGAGTCGTCGACCTGGCTGACGGCATCCTGGAGCTGCCGGTCGAGGACCTTGCGGTCGGAGACGATCAGGATCTTGTCGAAGATCTTGCGATTGTCCCCATCGTGCAGCCGGGCGAGGTGATGCGCGGTCCAGGCGATCGTGTTGGTCTTGCCCGAGCCAGCCGAATGCTCGATCAGATACCGCCGCCCCGGCCCGCCAGCGCGGACCTCGTTGACGATTCGCTGCACTGCACGCCACTGGTGGTAGCGAGGGAACAGCAGCGTCGTCGTCCGCTTGATCTTCCCGGTGGCCGGGTCCTCGTCTTCGTCCTTGCGTAGGAACATCAGCGTGCCGAGGATATGGAGCCAATTGTGCCGATCGAGGACCTCCTTCCACAGGTAGGAGGTGGCCGCGCCGTTCGGGTTTGAGGGGTTGCCTTTCGCGCCATCGGCGTGGCCCTGGTTGAACGGCAGGAAGTGGGTCTTGTCGCCAGCCAGTTTCGTGGTCATCCAGACTTCGTCATCGTCGACGGCGAAGTGGACCAGAGCCCGGCTGCCGAATCCGAGGAGCGGTTGGCCGGCCGGTTGACGGTCCTGCTTGTACTGCTTAACTGCAGTGCGCCACTCCTGCTTGAAGAACGACTTGAGTTCGAGCGTCGCCACGGGTAGGCCGTTGACGAAGAACACGAGATCGATCGACCGGTTGTCGCCTCTGGCAGGCGAGAAGTGGACCTGGCGGACTACCCGCAGCCGCACCGACTCGTAGGCGTTCACCACGGTCGGGTTGAGAGTGGTCGCCGGCGCGAACTGGCACATATGGAAGTGCGCCGTCGCGCCCCGGGTGTGGGAGAACTTCCGGCGCATCACGTTCAGGGTGCCGCCGCCCGAGCTCATCGGGCTGTCCAGACGCTTCACAAGTGCGTCGAGAAGGGCATCCTTGTCGGCCTGCTCGGTCGGAGTGCCGATCTTGACGACCTTCTCGTACTCTTCGGCCTGGGTAGTCCTGAGCCACCAGTGTGTGTCCTCGGGCCACAAGGCGCGTTTCGCGTCATAGCCGTCGTCGGAGGTGCTGTACTTCCAGTCGTGGGCGGCCAAGTACTCGGCGATCTCGGTTTCGAACGCTTCCTCGCGAGTCTGGTCCGAGGACGCCATCGTTCAGCCTGCCTTCCGAGTAGTGGGTACGTCGATCTGTCCAGTCACTGCGGCCGTGATGAGCGCGGCACGACGTTCCTTGGCGAAGGCAATGTGCTCCTGTGCCTTGGCGATGAGAGAGTCGATCCGCTCTGTAGCGGCCGCTACCTCAGCCAACAACTGGCGCTGCTCGTGGACTGGCGGCATAGCTATCCGCAAGGCCCGTAGGTCACCCACGGTCAAGCCGCCTTTTGTGGCGCCATTCTCACTACTGATGCGGCGCAGGTGCTCGTAGTTTGAGCGTAGGCTCCACAAGAGGTACTCAGGTACCCAGTAGCGCTCGTCAGGCTCGATGTATGCAAGATGCTGGTTGATGGTGGACTTGATCCGGAGGATGGTCGCGGCACCTCGAGTCTTACCTTGCCCGGTGAGCGCAACCAGGATGGATCCAGGCCGCACCATTGGCAGATGACACTTAACGATGGCAGCTTCGGTTACGCGCCGCGAAGGCTCATGCACCTCTGGCAGGTTCACCACAGATGAGTTGACCCACGGGATCTCGCCGCCAAGCCAATAGCGGTCCTCGCTGCTCCGTGGGGTTGATCCGTTCCCCATGCGCGTTCGACGATGAAGCTTGTCAGTCGGATTCCCGTCTTCCTGCGCCCGAGAGAGGAGCTCAGAGACCGCAACGCTTCGGCGCTCGCGGAGCAGCGCCACGAACTCCTCCTGCTTGGAGACCAGAGCATCGATCTGTGCCGTTTCGCAATCCAGGAATTGGACAATGTCCCGTTGCTCCGAGAGGGGAGGGACTGGTACCTCGACTCGCGCGAGGTTTCCAACCGATAGTCGAGGAAGGCCCGCTCCACGCATCAACGAAGTGGCCTGATCCTTCGAAGTCTTGGACGCAAAGACATATGCCAGAAAGTCCGAGTTCATGACTTCCTGCCGCGGGCTGACGATCACGAGAGATGAAGCAACAACGAAATCTTTAAGCACCCGAACGACTGCGGTCTCGCCTACGGTGCCATCCTTGGAGAATAGAACGTCACCGGGGAAAGGTTGGCATCCCGTTTTGACCATGTACTTGTATGTCTCGGGTGTTGTCTTGAGTGATCCTGCAAAGTCGATCTTCCCTTGCTTCACGTCACGCGTCGAGACAAAGTCATACACGCCGCCCTCAGTGTCGGGTGAAATGTGAGCCCCGTCCGTGACGCGATGCGCGAACGACTTTACTCGCCCATGCAGCCATCCCGTGGGTAGCGCTGGATACCATTGGCTCACCTCTCCACCTCCCGCAGCATTTCCATGATCTCGCCGACTACCCGGTTGAGGTCGATGTCGATTTCCTCCAGCGACCTTGGCGGCAAGTACTTGTAGAAGTGCCGGGCGAACGGGATCTCGTAGCCGGTCCTCGGCTTCTTGGTCGTGTCCACCCAGGCGTCGGGTACGTGCGGCTTGACCTTGGCCTCGAAGTAGGCGTCGATGGTTTCCTCGGCGGCATCGTGGGTCTTCGGGTGACCGCCCCAGCCGAAAGGGATGTTCTCGGTGTCGCGCAGCGCAGGGTCGGGCTCGATCTCGCCCTTGTGCGGGCCGGAGGTGTAGCGGCAGACGTCGGCGTCGTCATCGCGTTCGCCGATCGTCTGCCACAGCGTCTTGCGCTGAGCGGCGGTCAACGCGACCGGGTACTCACGTAGGTGCTTGCCCAGGTCGTGGAGGAACTCCTCCCTATTGAGGTAGACCTGCTCGCCGAAGGAGCCGAGGGCCTCAACCAGGTCCGGGACCTTGCCAACAGTCTTGTGGCCGGCCACGTCGGTGATCCGCTCGGCGGTGCACTGGAACCTCAGGCGCAGAGGACGCTCGACGGTGATCGTCCAGTAGGCGAAGTCGCGGTTCCCGAGGATCTTCGAGGTGGCCGAGATCTCGCGAGAGGCGAACGCCTGCACGATCGAGGTGCGGGCGTCGTCAGAGATCTCGACGCGCTTGGAGCCGATCGACTTGCGCAGCTTGGAGCCGAGCCCAGTGGCATCGATGAGCTGGACGGTGCCGATGCGCGCGGTGGGCTTGGCGTTTGAGAGGATCCACAGAAAGGTGGGGATGCCGGTGTTGTAGAACATGTCGTTGGGGAGGGCGACGATCGCCTCGACCAGGTCATTCTCCAGCATGTGGCCGCGGATTTTGGACGGTCCGGATTCTGCGCCGCCTGTGAAGAGCGGCGAGCCGTTGAGGACGATGCCTGCTTTTCCGCCTCGGCCGTTCTCATCCACCTCGCGCATCTTCGAGGCGACGTGGAGCAGGAACAGCATCGAGGCATCCCCGGTGGCGGGGAGGCCAGGGGTGAAGCGTCCTTGTCCGCCGCGCCCGTGTTCGGCGGTCACCTGGGACGCGACGGCCTTCCAGTCTGTGCCGAACGGCGGGTTTGACAGGACATAGTCGAACTTGTGGTCCTCGAATCGGTCGACAACGAGCGAGTCGCCCTGGCGGACGTTGGTCGGGTCCTGGCCCTTGATGAGCAGGTCGGCCTTGCAGATCGCGTAGGTGCGCGGGTTGATCTCCTGGCCGAACAGGGCCGTTGAGGCAGACCGGTTCAGGTCGTGGAGGTGCTCGTCGGCGACGGTCAGCATGCCGCCGGTGCCGACGGTGGGGTCGTAGATGGAGCGGACTTGGCCTCGGTCGCGCAGTGCCTCGGTGTCCTCGGCGTAGACGAGGTCGACGAGGAGGCGGACGACGTCGCGGGGTGTGTAGAACTGGCCGGCACCGTCGTTGGCGGACTCGGCGAACCGGTAGATGAGGTTCTCGAACAGATCGCCCATGTCCGCGTTCGAGACAGTCTCAGGGCTCAGGTCGATCCCCTGGAAGTGCTTGACGACCGGGGAGAGGCGATCGCGGGCGTCGAGAGTGCGCAGGACGTTCTCGAAGTCGAAGGACTTGAACACATCCAGGTTCGACGAGAAGCCAGCTACGTAGTTGATGAGGTTGGCCGCGAGGTTGTTCGGGTCCTGCAGAGCCTTCTGCAGGGTGTACTCGCTGGTGGTCCAGAAGTTCAGCCCCGCATTGTCCGGGGTGCGCGTCTTGAGCTTCAGGTGGGTGCGGCGTTGCTGATCACCGGGGTACTGGCTGATGATCTCGGCCATCGCCTCCCGGTGCGGTTCCATCACGCACTCCAGCCGGCGCAGCACGGTGAACGGCAGGATCACCGAGCCGTACTCGGCTTCTTGGTAGGGGCCGCGCAGGGTGTCGGCGACGCTCCACACAAATTGGCTGAGGACGCTCACGCAGGTCTTCTCCGGTCTAAGGCTCGGGCGCTCACAGCTCTGCTCGATGAGAGCCGTGCCGTGTTACCCGAACCCTATCCGCGACCTACTCGAGGCGGAGCAATAGCCAACAGATGTGGGTGGGTGGTGGGCGAACGGCGCAGTGGTCTCGACGCGTTCGACGGGGAGCGGCGATTGGCTACAGCTCGCGTAGGCCGGTCAGGACTCGCCCGATAAGCATCGGGGCGGCTTGCCGACTGCCGATGCCCGGCCGCGCGGACACCGCGTCCGCAGTCGTCCTGGTCGTGGCGCCGCTGGCAGAAGCGTACGGCGGCGGCGAGGACGGCCGTAGCGGTGTCGGCGTCGTGCGCGGCTGGGAACCCAGGGCCCCGGCGGCCAGAGCGCCATTCGCGACTGTGCGCTGGGACGGCCGTGGTCCTCCATGCCCGCGCCCTGTCTCCCAGGCGGGGAACGCGCCGCGACCGCGCTCCCCGAGCAGTGGTCGGTGCCGGCCTGGCGCACGGCCCGGCGCCCCGGCATGAGCGAGGGGGCCGAGGCCCAAGTGCGGGGCACGGACAAGGCCGCCGTGAAGGCGGCCTTCGCCGAGGCTTGCGCACAGGCTGTGGACCGCGCCCGGAACCCGGGGAAGTGCGGCGACACCGACGACTGGTGATGACGGACGCCTCCGTCGGGACATCAGGCGGTGATGAAGGGCGCCAGCGGGAATTCCGCTGCCGCGTCCGCTGCCTGTAGACCGACTCGGTGTCGCTACAGCCGGTCCTTCCAGTTACGGATGGCCTGGTCGAGCTTTGCGCGCAGTCGGTCAGCGGCCGTCGTGCCAGGCAGCAGCTGGGGGTATGCCTCGCTGTCCCTCTTGGCGATCAAGGCGCCGAGGGCGGTGGAGCTGTGCGACGGGAAGACCAGCGAGCACTTCTTCCCGCCCAGCTCCTGGGCCAGTCCCAAGAACCCGCGGCCGACCCCGAGTCCGGGGGAGGTGCCGTAGCGCTTCGCCTCAATCGCCGCCACGAGCCTCTTGCTGCGGGGGTGGACCATGGCCCGGCGGCTTCGCTCGGCCTCCTGGTGATCCAGGACAGCAACGTCGCACTTATGTGCCACCTTCGACGTGGTGGCTGCCACGAACATGCCCAGGTGGATTTCCAGTTTCTTCTGGGCGCCCGGGAAGCTCAGCAGGACGTGGGTGGCGCTTCCGCTCGCCCTCACCATCGATGCCGGTCGGCCTCGGTGGTGAGCCACCAGCAGACCCTCGGACGTCCGGCGCCGCCCCAGTGATCGGCTGTTGGGGACCAACTGAGACCAAAACTGCAACCAGCGAACGACGAAGGTCCCGGCCGCTGAGCGGTCGGGACCTTCGTTTTGCCTGTTCAGGCGGTGCGGAGGATACGAGATTCGAACTCGTGAGGGGTTGCCCCCAACACGCTTTCCAAGCGTGCGCCCTAGGCCACTAGGCGAATCCTCCGCCGCAAACAATACAAGACGTTGGGGAGTGCTCGCGAACATGATCCGGGGGCGGGAGCCGGCGAGGGGGTGGCGTGGGTCGGGGGCGGGGGTCCGGGTCGTTTCTTGGGCGGGGGATCCGCTACTGTGGTGCGCAGCCCCTCACGTGGCGCTATCTGACTGAACTCCCCCAGGGCCGGAAGGCAGCAAGGGTAGGTCGGCTCTGGCGGGTGCGTGGGGGGCCCTTGCGTTTGTGGGGCCCGTCGGTTGTCAGTGCGGCCCGATATCGTCGTATGCGTGTCGTCCCTTGCGCTGTACCGCCGCTACCGGCCCGAGACCTTCGCCGAGGTCATCGGGCAAGAGCACGTGACCGATCCGCTGCAGCAGGCATTGCGGAACAACCGGGTCAACCACGCCTATTTGTTCAGCGGCCCGCGCGGCTGTGGCAAGACGACGAGTGCGCGGATCCTGGCGCGCTGCCTCAACTGTGAGGAAGGTCCCACTCCCACGCCCTGCGGGAAGTGCCAGTCGTGCCAGGACCTGGCCAGGAACGGCCGCGGCTCGATCGATGTGATCGAGATCGACGCGGCGTCGCACGGTGGCGTGGACGACGCCCGCGAGCTGCGGGAGAAGGCCTTCTTCGGGCCGGCCGGCAGCCGCTACAAGATCTACATCATCGACGAGGCGCACATGGTGACCTCGGCGGGCTTCAACGCCCTGCTGAAGGTCGTCGAGGAGCCGCCGGAGCATCTGAAGTTCATCTTCGCGACGACCGAGCCCGAGAAGGTCATCGGGACGATCCGGTCGCGTACCCATCACTACCCGTTCCGGCTGGTGCCGCCGGGGACGCTGCGCGAGTACCTCGGAGAGGTCTGCGGGCGGGAGGACATCCCCGTCGAGGACGGGGTGCTGCCGCTGGTGGTGCGCGCCGGAGCCGGGTCGGTGCGTGACTCGATGTCCGTGATGGACCAGCTGCTCGCCGGTGCGGGTGCCGACGGTGTGACATACGCCATGGCGACGGCCCTGCTGGGGTACACCGACGGGTCGCTGCTGGACTCGATCGTGGAGGCGTTCGCCTCGGGGGACGGCGCGGCGGCCTTCGAGGTCGTGGACCGGGTCATCGAGGGCGGCAACGACCCGCGGCGCTTCGTCGCGGATCTCCTGGAGCGGCTGCGGGATCTGGTGATCCTGGCGGCCGTGCCGGACGCGGGGGAGACGGGGCTGATCGACGCTCCCGTGGATGTGGTGGAGCGGATGACGGCGCAGGCGTCCGTCTTCGGGGCGGCGGAGCTGAGCCGGGCCGCCGACCTGGTCAACACGGGCCTGACGGAGATGCGCGGAGCGACCTCGCCGCGACTGCAGCTGGAGCTGATCTGTGCGCGGGTGCTGCTGCCCGCGGCGTACGACGACGAGCGGTCGGTGCAGGCGCGGCTCGACCGGCTGGAGCGCGGCGCGGGCGCGGCGCTGCCGGGCGGTGCCGGTGGCGTGAGCGGCGGTGCGGGCCCCGGGGGAGACCTCGGGCCCGGGGCGCCCGTCGTGGCGTCCGGTGGCGGGCCCGCGGCCGGCTATGTACCGGGGCCGGAGGCTCATCCGGCGATGCCGGCGGCGGGACCGTCCGGGCCGGCCGCTGCGCGGGCCGCGGTGCGGGGAGCGGTGAGCGGGGGCCCGGGTGGCGGCGCGGGGGCTCCGGCCGCCCCGGCTCCCGCTGCCCCGGCGGCTCCTGCTCCGGACGCGCCGTCTGCCGGCGCGTCCGGCGGGCCGGTGGCCGCGCCCGGCGGGGAGCAGCAGCGGGGCGACGGCGGGGGCGCGGAGGCGCCGCAGGGCGGTCCGGGCCGGGCTCCGCAGAGCGAAGCGCAGGGCGGGGGCCGTGAAGGTGCGGCCGCGCGGCCCGGAGCCTGGCCCGGCAGCACGGGCAGGGGCAACGGCGCCGGCGGCGGAGGCAACGCGGGCGGCAATGGCCCCGGCGTCGGACGGCAGCCCGGTGGCTGGCCCACGGCCGTGGCGCCGGGACAGGGCGGCCAGGCGCCGCAGGGCGGGGCGCCCGCCCCTTCGCCCGAGCCGCCGGCCGGCCCGCCCGCGCCCGTGTCCCCGCAGCCGCAGGCCGGGGCGGCGCAGGGTGCCGCCCAGGTGCGGCAGATGTGGCCGGACATCCTGGAGGCGGTGAAGGACCGCCGGCGTTTCACCTGGATCCTGCTGAGCCAGAACGCCCAGGTCTCCGGCTTCGACGGCACGACGCTGCAGATCGGCTTCCCCAATGCCGGTGCCCGCGACAGCTTCGCCAACGGCGGAAGCGAGGACGTCCTCAAGGACGTGCTGGCCGAGCGGTTCCAGGTGCAGTGGCGGGTCGAGGCGATCGTTGACCCGTCGGGCGGCGCCAATCCGCCGGCCGGCGGCGCTCCCCGTGGTGGCGGCGGAGGAGGCGGTGGCTTCGGCGGCGGGGCGCCCGCCGCGCCGCAACAGGGCGGGCCGCAGTCCCCGCCGCAGCAGAGCGGCCCGTCGGCGCCCCAGTCGTCGGGCGGCCAGTACGGGCAGAGCGGTGGCGGGGCGGGCGGTGGCAGCGGCAGCGCCGGCGGCAGCCAGGGCGCGCGGATGGCGCGGGAGGCCGTTTCCCCCTCGGCGTCCGCGGGCGGCGGGCAGTCAGGGGCCGCGGCGGAGGCCTCGTATGCGCCGCCGGAGCCCCCGCCGATGTCGATCGAGTACGACATGCCTGCCGAGGACGACCCCGACCTCGTCGACTCCGCGCTCAGCGGCCACGACCTGATCGTGCGCGAACTCGGCGCGACGATGGTGGAAGAGTTCAACAACGAGTAGCTGACGGATCAGCACCGCGTAGGCAGCGCAGGGCAGCGCGCGGCGGTGCAGGGCCGGGCAGGGGGCGGAAAGCGAGTAAGCGGGCGTACACCAGGCGTACACCCGTGCTCCTCCCTACGGCGTAGGGCGCCGGGGCCGTGAAACACGTAGGCTCGGGCTACCGCACAAACGTTGTCGTATGGCAGGAGTCACGTCGTGATCCCCGGTGGTCAGCCCAATATGCAGCAGCTGCTTCAGCAGGCCCAGAAGATGCAGCAGGACCTCGCGGCCGCCCAGCAGGAGCTCGCGGAGACACCCGTCGAGGGTTCCGCGGGCGGCGGTCTGGTCAAGGCGACGGTGACCGGC
Organism: Streptomyces sp. NPDC054786; assembly: GCF_053611685.1. NCBI lineage: Bacteria > Bacillati > Actinomycetota > Actinomycetes > Kitasatosporales > Streptomycetaceae > Streptomyces > Streptomyces sp. NPDC054786. Next base: position 422,968 of record NZ_JBSHAW010000001.1, read on the forward strand.
TCCGGTGAGCTGCAGAGCCTGGTCATCGACCCCAAGGCGGTCGACACCGACTCCGCCGAGGAGACGGCCGAGACGATCGCCGACCTCGTGCTGGCGGCGGTCCGGGACGCCAACGCCAGTGCCCAGCAGCTGCAGCAGCAGAAGCTCGGTCCGCTCGCCCAGGGTCTGGGCGGTGGCGGAATCCCGGGTCTCCCCTTCTGAGGAGTAGCCAACTAGCGTACGCAACACGGCAGAAGAGAAAGAAGACGTTCCGTGTATGAAGGCGTGGTCCAGGACCTCATCGACGAGTTGGGCAGGCTGCCCGGCGTCGGTCCCAAGAGCGCGCAGCGGATCGCCTTCCACATTCTTCAGGCCGAGCCGACCGATGTCCGCCGGCTCGCGAACGCGTTGATGGAGGTCAAGGCGAAGGTCCGGTTCTGCGGCACCTGCGGCAATGTGGCGCAGGAGGAGCAGTGCCGGGTCTGTCTGGACCCGAGGCGTGACCCGGCGGTCATCTGCGTCGTGGAGGAGCCCAAGGACGTCGTGGCGATCGAGCGGACGCGCGAGTTCCGCGGTCGCTACCACGTCCTCGGTGGGGCGATCAGCCCGATCGAGGGTGTGGGCCCGGACGACCTGCGGATCAGGGAACTGCTGGCCAGGCTCGCGGACGGCACCGTCACCGAGCTGATTCTGGCCACCGACCCGAATCTGGAGGGCGAGGCCACGGCCACGTACCTGGCCCGCATGATCAAACCCATGGGCCTGAGAGTGACGCGACTGGCGAGCGGACTGCCGGTCGGAGGCGATCTGGAGTACGCGGACGAGGTCACGCTCGGGCGGGCCTTCGAAGGGAGGAGACTTCTCGATGTCTGATGCCACGCTGCACAACGCGACCCAGGACCCGGACGACTTCGCCGTATCGATCTCCGACTCGATCGAGAGTTTCATCGTCGCGGTGACAGAGGTGGCCAAGGGCGACGAGCCGGACAGCGCGGTTCCCTTCCTGCTGCTGGAGATCTCCCAGCTGCTGCTCACCGGCGGCCGTCTGGGCGCCCACGAGGACTTCGTCCCCGACGAGCGGTACGAGCCGGACACCGGCCCCGAGCCGGACGTCGACGACCTGCGCGAGCGCTTTGCGGTCCTGCTCGAGCCGGTGGACGTCTACTCCGAGGTCTTCGACCCGTATGTGCCGCGCAGCGAGCCGGTCGCCAGCCGGATCTCCGACGACCTGGCCGACATCGTCACCGACCTGCGGCACGGCCTGGCGCACTACCGGGCGGGCCGGGTCAGTGAGGCCCTGTGGTGGTGGCAGTTCTCCTACCTGTCCAACTGGGGCCCGACCTCCTCGGCCGCCCTGCGCGCGCTGCAGTCGCTGGTCGCCCACGTACGGCTCGACCAGCCACTGGTCGAGCTGGACGGCCTGGACACCGACAGCGACGTCACCGGCGACGAGGAGCGGCTCGCCGAGGAGGCCGGAAAGGTCATGGCGGCGGAGATCGCCGGGCCGCTGGGACTGCGCGGGGTGGTGTGAGCCGGGGGACGGCCGCACGGGGCGTGTGACCGGCTCCCGCGCCCCCACTGCCCATGGGCGCGAGGCGCCCGCGCGGTCCGCCCCGTGGGTCTCTCCGCGCGCCCGGACCTTGTGACCTGGGTTACGTTTTCGTGTGTACCGGCCAGAAGCGGGCATGTGCTCGCCGAGCGGGCGCGACGGTGCGCCTTGCGGAGCCGCCGCGGGACGTGAAACTCACGGGACAGGTGATCACGGTGAAAATCAGTGATCAGCCAGTGAGTCTCATGTCTCACGATGTGGTATCAGCAGGGCGGACGCCGCCTGCTCGTTAGACTGAGCCGACCGCAGTACCCCCATTTCCGGGGGTCCGGGAGGAAACTCCCGAAGAGACAGTTGCGAGGAGCGCACGTGGGCCTTGTCGTGCAGAAGTACGGCGGCTCATCCGTTGCGGATGCCGAGGGCATCAAGCGCGTTGCCAAGCGAGTCGTCGAAGCCAAGAAGAACGGCAACCAGGTTGTCGTAGTGGTTTCGGCGATGGGCGACACGACGGACGAGCTGATCGATCTCGCGCAGGAAGTGTCCCCGATTCCGTCGGGGCGCGAGTTCGACATGCTGCTGACCGCCGGAGAGCGGATCTCCATGGCCCTGCTGGCGATGGCGATCAAAAACCTCGGCCATGAGGCGCAGTCCTTCACCGGCAGCCAGGCCGGCGTCATCACCGATTCCGTGCACAACAAGGCACGGATCATCGACGTGACGCCGGGCCGCATCAAGACCTCCGTCGACGAGGGCAATATCGCCATCGTCGCCGGATTCCAGGGCGTGTCCCAGGACAAGAAGGACATCACGACGCTGGGGCGCGGTGGGTCGGACACGACCGCCGTCGCGCTGGCGGCCGCCCTGAACGCCGACGTCTGTGAGATCTACACCGATGTGGACGGTGTCTTCACCGCCGACCCCCGGGTCGTGAAGAAGGCCCGGAAGATCGACTGGATCTCCTTCGAGGACATGCTGGAGCTGGCCAGCTCCGGATCCAAGGTGCTGCTGCACCGTTGCGTCGAGTACGCACGCCGTTACAACATCCCGATCCACGTCCGCTCCTCGTTCTCGGGGCTGAAGGGCACATGGGTCAGCAACGAACCGCAAGGGGACCAGCCGATGGAGCAGGCAATCATCTCGGGCGTCGCACATGACACCTCCGAGGCGAAGGTCACGGTCGTCGGAGTCCCGGACAAGCCGGGCGAGGCCGCGCGCATCTTCCGTGCGATCGCGGACTCCGAGGTCAACATCGACATGGTCGTGCAGAACGTGTCCGCCGCGTCGACCGGTCTGACCGACATCTCCTTCACGCTGCCCAAGGCGGAGGGCCGCAAGGCCGTCGCGGCACTGGAGAAGACCCGTGCGGCGGTCGGCTTCGACTCGCTGCGCTACGACGACCAGATCGCCAAGATCTCGCTGGTCGGCGCGGGCATGAAGACCAACCCCGGCGTCACGGCGACGTTCTTCGAGGCGCTGTCGAACGCGGGCGTGAACATCGAGCTCATCTCGACCTCCGAGATCCGCATCTCGGTCGTCACCCGTGCCGATGACGTCAACGAGGCCGTGCGCGCCGTGCACACCGCCTTCGGTCTCGACACCGACAGTGACGAGGCCGTGGTCTATGGCGGCACCGGCCGATGATTCCGGCCGAGGCGGGCCGTCCGTCCCTCGCTGATACGGCGTGGGCGGACGCCCGCACGGCCGCCAAGCCGCATCTCGCCGTCGTCGGCGCCACCGGCGCCGTCGGCTCGGTCCTGCTCGGCATCCTGTCCGAGCGGGCCGACATCTGGGGCGAGATCCGGCTGATCGCCTCGCCCCGTTCGGCCGGCCGCAAGCTGACCGTGCGGGGTGCGGAGGTCGAGGTCGTCGCGCTGAGCGAGGATGCCTTCGACGGCATCGATGTCGCGATGTTCGACGTCCCCGACGAGGTCTCCGCGCAGTGGGCACCGATCGCGGTGTCCAAGGGCGCGGTGGTCGTGGACAACTCCGGCGCGTTCCGGATGGACCCGGACGTGCCGCTGGTCGTGCCCGAGGTCAATGCGCACACCGCACGGGTGCGCCCGCGCGGCATCATCGCCAACCCGAACTGCACGACGCTCTCGATGATCGTCGCGCTGGGTGCGCTGCATGCCGAGTACGGGCTGAGCGAGCTGATCGTCTCCTCGTACCAAGCCGTTTCCGGGTCGGGCAAGGCCGGCGTCGACACCCTGCGGGCACAGCTGTCCGCGGTGTCCGGTACGGAGCTGGGGACCGCGCCGGGCGATGTGCGGCGGGCCGTCGGCGACACGCTGGGGCCGTTCCCGGCGCCGATCGCCCTCAATGTCGTGCCCTGGGCCGGCTCGCTCCAGGAGGACGGCTGGTCCTCCGAGGAGCTCAAGATCCGTAACGAGTCCCGCAAGATCCTGGGGCTGCCGGACCTGCCGGTCACCGCGACCTGTGTGCGGGTGCCGGTGATCACCACCCACTCGCTGACCGTGCACGCCCGGTTCGAGAACGAGGTCTCGGTCGGCGGTGCGCACGAGATCCTGGCCGCCGCTCCCGGGGTCGTCCTCACTGACGACCCGGCCGAGGGCGAGTACCCGACCCCCGCCGATGTCGTCGGTACCGATCCGACCTGGGTCGGGCGGGTGCGGCGCTCGCTGGACGATCCGCGGGCGCTGGAGCTGTTCGTGTGCGGGGACAATCTGCGCAAGGGGGCGGCCTTGAACACGGCGCAGGTGGGCGAGTTGGTGGCGGGGGAGCTTCGGGGCTAGGTCCGGGCTCCTTCAGGGGTTCTGGGGGCGCCCCGTGCGGGTCCGGCCGGAGATGCCTGCATGCCTGCGGGCTCCGGCAGGGGTTCGGGCGGGGATGCCGATGCGGGCTCCGGTACGGGTTCGGACAGGGATGCCGATGCGGGCTCCCGTATGGATTCCGGTGGGAATGTCCGGGGGCTTTCGCCATGGCGTGGGGGCGACTTGGCGGGATCGGCCGTCGTGCGCCGACCGTCTGGGAGATACTTTGTGGGGCGTGTGAAGATTCCGTGAGCGAATTGCTGGTTCCAACCCCTTGATCTGGGCTGACGACCTGTTCGACCATTCGCTCCCCGCCAGACTGCAACCGGCAGTTGGGCGGGGAGCGTCTTTGTGGCCGTCCTCAGGGGTGGCCCGGGATGTCCGCGGGCCGCAGGGTGAGGCCCCGGTATCGGGGTATTCGCGTCGGGGTAATTAGGGCATTCAGGAAGAGCTGGTACGCATGAGGGCATTTGATGCATCGTCAAAAGCGGTGCCTTGCGCGTACAACCCTTACAGGGGGAAGCGTGTCCAACAAGCGTGGCAGAGGTACTCGGATTCACCATCGCCCCAGCGGGGGCAGCAGGCGCAACAGTGCGCCCGCCGCGTCCCCTTGCGTCCGGGGGCATGCCAGTGATCGCTCCCTGGCCCACCACGCGTCCCGCGCAGATTCCTCCTCAGCATGGGGACACTGACGACGCGATGGCAGCGGGCACCACAGTCGACCACCTCACCGAGACCTACCGGGCGCACTACCGCTCCCTGCTCGGTCTCGCCGCGCTGCTCCTCGACGACACCGCCTCCTGCGAGGACGTCGTCCAGGAAGCCTTCATCCGCGTGCACTCCGCGCGCGGACGGGTGCGCGAACCCGAGAAGACCCTCGCCTATCTCCGGCAGACGGTCGTCAACCTCTCGCGCTCCGCGCTGCGCCGCCGCATCCTCGGGCTCAAGCTGCTCTCCAAGCCGATGCCCGACATGGCGAGCGCCGAAGAGGGCGCCTACGACCTGCTGGAGCGGGACCAGCTGATCCAGGCGATGCGCGGTCTGCAGCGCCGGCAGCGCGAGGTGCTGGTGCTGCGCTATTTCGCCGATATGACCGAGGCGCAGGTGGCCCAGACGCTGGGCATATCGCTCGGCTCCGTCAAGGCCTACGGGTCGCGGGGCATCGCGGCGCTCCGCGTCGCGATGGAGGCTCCGGCATGAGTGGCACAGCGTTTGGCCGGTACGACCCGTTCGACTCGTGTGGCTCGCCCGACGCGACCCACCCGAGCCACTCGATGACGTCGAGCGGACCGCTCCATCCGATCACCCCGAGCAGGCCGGTCACCCCGGCCGGTTCCAGCAGCCCGAGCACGGCGCTCGACCCGATGAACCGGCGCGGCACACGCGGCAACGGGCCCGGCCCGCTCAACTCGCAGCGTGCGGGCGCTCCGTACGGCCGTTCCTGCGACGCGGCCGGAGCCCGTGGAGCACCCCGCGAGGCGGCGCGCGGGCCGTATGCGGCGCGCGAGGCGCAGGGCCACCCGGGCGGCGAGCCGGGCGAGGGCCGCCGGCGGGCAGAGGCGTCCGGGCCGGGCGCGAAAGCCTGCCAGGAACCCGGCAATGGCGATGACATCGGTGTCGCGGACGCGGCACCGGCGGACACGCAGGCAGCACCGGCCGGCAGGGACGCAGCACCGGCCGGCACGGGCGGAGCGGCGGCCGCCGCCGAGGGACCACCCACCGGCATGGCGGGAGCGCCGCTCGGCGGCCCGGGCGGAGCGGACGCCGGTGACGCAGACGCCGATGACGGGGCCGACCACCATGCGTACGGCAGCGAGGCGCACACCGACAGCGCCTTCGGCGGCGGCATGGGCGACGGTCACGGCCGGAGCCACCCCACCGGCGGCTTCGGCGGCGAGGACGACCTGAGGCGGCTGCTGCAGTCCCGCGCGGGCACCCTCGAACCCGCGCCGGACGCGCTGGATCAGCTGCGCCGCGCGGTGCCCGCCCGCCGCCAGCGCCGTCGGCATGTCGTCCTCGGCGCGGCCGCCGCGCTGCTGCTCGGCGGTACGTCCATCCCCGCCATGGTCCACGTGGTGAACCTCAACGACAGCTCCGAGGAGCGGGCCGCCAACGCGGGAAGCAACCAGCGTGCCCAGGGCCTGAGCGGCGGCACCCACGGCGAAGGCACCGAGCAGGCCGGCCCCCAGCCGACCGAGCGGGGCGGCGAGACGCCCGGCGCGGGCAAGCCGGAGGGCACGGGCAAGGCCAAGGGCAAGAACGGCGCGGGCCCCGGTGCGGGCGCAGGCACCCCCGCCCCGGACGAGACCATGGACGTCACCTCGCCGGCCTGCGGGCGCAACCAGCTCGGGAAGGGCAGCAGCACGGTCGGTGCGGCGGACTCCACGGGCCGCATCTACGGCACGTTCCGGGTGGTCAACACCTCCGGCGCCGCCTGCTCCGTCGAGGGCGGCGGCACCGTCGGCCTGGTCGCCCAGGGCTCCACCAACCCCGACCACATCCATGTCGTCGACCACACGTCGGGCGACGAGGCCACCGGCCTGCCCGACCCGGCCACTACCCCTGACCAGCTGGTTCTCAAGCCGGGGGAGGCGTACGAGGTCAAGTTCGCCTGGATCCCGCAGTCCGGCGGCGGCGCCACCGGATGCGTCAATCCCGGTCCGTCGCCGACCCCCGACCCCTCCAAGGACCCGGGGCAGTCCCCGGATGCCGGGGCCACGGCAACGGGCGACGGCGGCGGCCAGGCGGGCGGCGACGAGGGGGCCGGCGGCGGCGCGGCGTCCGGTGGAATCGTTCTCAGCCATACGCCGGAGGCCGGTGAGCCCGCCGCGGCCGACGCGAAGATCACGGATGCCTGTGCCGGAACGGTGTACCGCACCGAGGCACTGGCGGCCCCGTAGCAGCCGCGGCCCAGGTCCTGACGACAGGGCGTGGCCGGGGAGGGGGCGGTGCGGCCCCGCCGCACGGGCCCCGTACCGTTGGTGGTGTGTACCGGTTCCTGCTGACCCCGCGGTGGTGGGGAATCAACGTGTTCGCCGTACTGGCGATTCCGCTCTGCATCTTCATGGGCAGCTGGCAGCTGGGCCGCTTCGAAGACCGCGTCAACACCCACCAGCAGCAGGAGCACCGCTCCGCCCGGGCCAAGACCGCCGCGGCCCGTCCGCTGGCCGACCTGCTGCCCGTCGACACGGTCACCTCCGGACGGCAGGCCAGCGCCCGCGGGCACTACGACACCGGGCACCAACTGCTCGTACCGGCCCGCACCTTGAAGGACAAGCACGGCGAGCGGCAGGGCTTCTACGTCCTCGATCTGCTGCGCACGGACGGCGGCAAGGCGCTGCCGGTCGTACGGGGCTGGCTGCCCGGCGACGCCGGCGCGAAGGCCGACACGGCACAGGTGCCCCCGCCGCCCAAGGGCGAGGTGACGGTCACCGGAGCGCTGCAGGCCTCCGAGAACCAGGGCACCGACGGTGTACAGGCCGGCGGCGGGCTGCCGCAGGGACAGCTCGGCATGATCAGCGCGGCCTCGCTGGTCAACATCGTGCCGTACGAGGTCTACGACGCCTGGATCACGGTCACCGACGCCCAGGCGCCGCTGCACGCCGTGCCCCCGGCCGCCGTCGAGGGCAGCGGCCTGGACCTCAAGGCCTTCCAGAACCTCGGCTACACCGGCGAGTGGTTCGTCTTCGCCGGCTTCGTGGTCTTCATGTGGTTCCGCCTCTTCCGCCGCGACGCCGAAGCCGCGAAGGACGCGGCGCTGGGGATCGTGCCGGAGGGGGACGGGGGCGCGCCTCAGGCCGGGGAGTGGGAGTCTCAGGCCGAGGAGCAGGGCGCAGGCCAGGGCGCGGCGGCGCGGGCCGGGCGGGCCTGAATCCCGCCGCGACCCCCTCGCTCCTGCAACGAGATGGCAGCTGGTCAGAGGCCGTATGACGGCAGTAGCTGCAATCGGTTCGGCGTGCCACCGTAGGCCATATGGCAGGCAAACGGACCCACCGGCACGGCCATGATCACAGCCACCGCGACCAGCACCATGGGCAGCAGCAGCGCGCAGCTGCGGAGGAGGGCCGTGCTGCGGAGGCGGGCCGTGTCGCGGGGAGGGGCCGTGCTGTGGACGTGGATCATGCCGCGGACGTGAGCCATGCCGGTCACGTGGATCATGCCGGTCACGGCCAGGTGGGCACCGGCCGTCCTCGTCACGAGCACGAGCACGCGCACGCGCACGGGCACGCGCACGGCCCCCGCGGTTCCGGCCGCTGGTCGCGGATCCGGCACCGGCTCGCCCACCTCGTCACCCCGCACAGCCATGCCGCCATGGACAAGGTCGACGCCGCGATGGAGACCTCCCGCGAGGGCCTGCGCACTCTGTGGCTCTCGCTCGGCATCCTGGGCCTGACCAGCGTGATCCAGCTGGTGGTCGTCGCGCTGTCGGGGTCGGTGGCCCTGCTCGGCGACACCATCCACAACGCCGCCGACGCGCTGACCGCCGTACCGCTGGGCATCGCCTTCGTTCTGGGACGCCGGGCCGCCAACCGCCGCTACACCTACGGCTATGGGCGGGCCGAGGACCTCGCGGGTATCGCCATCGTGCTGACGATCGCCGCCTCCTCGGCCCTGGCCGCATACGAGGCCGTGGACCGTCTGCTGAACCCCCGCGACATCACCCACCTGTGGGCCGTGGCCGCGGCCGCCGTGATCGGGTTCGTCGGCAACGAATGGGTGGCCCGCTACCGCATCCGCACCGGCCGCAAGATCGGCTCGGCCGCGCTCGTAGCCGACGGCCTGCACGCCCGTACCGACGGCTTCACCTCCCTCGCCGTCCTCCTCGGCGCGGGCGGCGCAGCCCTCGGCTGGCGGGCCGCCGACCCGCTCATCGGCCTGCTGATCACCGCCGCCATCCTCATGGTGCTGCGCGACGCCGCGAGGGAGGTCTACCGGCGGCTGATGGACTGCGTCGACCCCGCACTCATCGACGCCGCCGAGCTGGCGCTGCGCGCGGTGGACGGTGTCCGCGGCGTCGGGCAGGTCCGCATGCGCTGGATCGGCCATACCCTGCGCGCCGAGGCCGACATCGTCGTCGACTCCCGTCTGACCGTGGTCCAAGCCCATGCACTCGCCGTCGCCGCAGAACACGCCCTGATCCACGCCGTCCCCCGGCTCACCGCCGCGACCGTGCACACCGATCACACCAGCGAGGGCACTGACCCACATGCCGCGCTGGCACATCACGCCACGGCTTGACCGGGCCCCCCGCCCCTCCCCACCCACCCCCATCTGCAGCCCGTGCCGACGGCCGACGCAGGGCACGCGTCCCACGGGGCACGGTGACCACGGGGCACGGTGCCCACAGGGCACGCCTCCCATGGAGCACGCCTCCCACGGGACACGCTGCCCGTGGGACACCCCGTCCAGGGGGCATGTGGCAGCGGGCCGCCGTGGGGCGGCCCGCTCATGGGCGCCAGGCAGCGTCCCGCCCCGGCAAACCGCTCCCACAGGCACCCCGCCGTGCCGCGCCCGAGCCAGGGTCACTCGGCTCTGCACCCAGCCGTGCCGCGCCCGAGCCAGGGTCACTCGGCTCTGCACCCAGCCGTGCCGCGCCCGAGCCAGGGTCACTCCACTCTGCCGCGCCCGAGCCGACGGGAACCCCGTCGTGCCCCGCCCGGTCCACGGGGCGGCCCATCGGCCCCGGACGCTTCTCGGGCCTCTAGCTCTTCTCGATCACATGCCGCTGGGCGAAGTCGAGCTCCAGGCGGACCTGCTTGATGCGCTCCTCCACGACCAGGGAGCCGTGTCCGGCGTCGTAGCGGTAGACCTCGTGCGGATGACTGCGTCCCTCCAGCCGCTGGACGTAGTTCTCCACCTGCTGGATCGGGCAGCGTGGGTCGTTGACGCCCGCGGAGATGTAGACCGGGGCCCGCACCGCATCCACATACGTCAGCGGCGACGACGCCTCGAAGCGCTCCGGGACCTCCTCGGGGGTGCCGCCCAGCAGGGTCCGGTCCATCGCCTTGAGGGCTTCCATCTCGTCGTTGTAGGCCGTGACGTAGTCCGCGACCGGGACCGCCGCCAGGCCCACCGCCCAGGCCTCCGGCTGCGCACCGAGACCCAGTAGCGTCAGATAGCCGCCCCATGAACCGCCCGCCAGCACCAGCCGCTCCGGATCCGCCAGCCCGGACGAGACCGCCCACTCGCGCACCGCGGCGATGTCCTCCAGCTCGATCAGCCCGACGCGATGCTTGAGCGCATCCGTCCAGGCGCGGCCGTAGCCGGTCGAGCCGCGGTAGTTGACGCGTACGACCGCGAAGCCGTGGTCCACCCAGGCCGCGGGGGACGAGGCGAATGCGTCGCTGTCGTGCCAGGTCGGTCCGCCGTGTATGTCGAAGACCGTCGGGAAGGGACCGTCACCCGCCGGCTGCTGCACCAGCGCGTGGATACGGCCGCCGGGTCCCTCCACCCACACGTCCCGCACCGGCACCGACCCGGGCGCCTTCATGCCGGGCGGGTCCAGTACGACCTCGCCGCTCGTCGACCGCACCTCCGGGGGCTGCGCCGCCGACGACCACAGGAATTCCACCGTTCCGTCCGGCCGCGCCGTCGCACCGGAGACCGTGCCGGCCGGGGTCTCGACCCGGGTCAGCCGCGGGCCGTTGGTCGCAGCAGCCTCGTCGGTGGCACCGGCCGGAGTGCCGGCGACGCCCGGCTCGCCCAGCTCGTAGCGCCACAGCTCGCTCCGTGCCTGGTACTCGTGCTCCACCAGCAGCGCCGACCCGTCGGGATACCAGTCGGCACCCACGTCTCCGGGCAGGTCTATCTCCAGGGCCGTCTCCGTCCCGGTCAGCGGATCCCAGATCATCGGCTCCCAGCGGCCCCGCCGCTGGTGCCCCACCAGCAGCCGGGCGTCCCCGTCCACCGGTGCGAAACCCATCACCGACAGGCCCAGCTCCTCGGTCCCGCTGTTGGTGTCGTCCAGCTCCGCGACCGTGGAGCCGTCGGGCCGTACGACACGGATCGCGGAGTGCATCGCATCGCCGTGCTCGGTGTGCTCCAGGGCGATCAGCGAGCCGTCGTGCGAGAGATCGCCGACGCCCGCCGACTCGCGGTGCCGGTAGATCTCCACCGGCGCTTCTCCCGGCCGTACGACATGGACCGTCGAGCCCTCGTCGTCCGTGGAGCACCCGACGACCGCGGTCCCGTCCCGGCCGATTGCCAGTCCGCCCGGATACGAGGCGGCGAGCCCCGGGGTGGCCGGCTCATCCGGGCCGCCGGCGAACGGCTGCCGCATCCAGACGCCGAACTCGTCCCCGTCGGTGTCCGAGAACCACCAGACCCACTGGCCGTCCGGCGACAGAGTCCCGTCCGTCGTGCCGTTCGGCCGGTCCGTGGCCTGCCGCTGACTGCCGGTCTCCCGGTCCCAGGCGTACAGCTCGAAAGTGCCGGTGGCGTTCGAGACGAACAAGGAACGGCCCGGGGCGTCCTCGGCCCAGTCCGGCAGCCCGATCCGCGGCGCACGGAAGCGCTTCTCCCAGTCCGGCATCGCGGTCTCCGCGACGCCGGAGTCTGCCGAGCCTGTCGAGCGCGCCGAGCCTGTCGAGTCCTTCGTCGCCCCGCCCGTCACCGCTGTCGGATCGGCCGCGGCCGCGCCCGTCCCGGACGTGTCGTGAGTGTCGGTCGTCGAAGGGGTCGGAGCGGTGGCGTGGCCTGGGTCTGCGGTCGTCTCGTCAGTCATGGGCCCATTCTGCGCCCGGCGTACGAATTCCGTTGGCGAGGGTCACCAGGCTGTGGATAACTTCGCCGTATGCGAAGACACACCGGCCCGGATGACTGGCGGGACAGCAATCGCGCGAAGTGGGACGAGCGGGTCGCCATCCACACCGCGAGCGATTATTACGACCAGGACGGTTTCCGGCGGGTCCGCGACGTACTCCGTGACTTCGTGGTCGCGGAGGTCGGGGAGGTCACCGGCCGGTCCCTCCTTCACCTCCAGTGCCACTTCGGCCAGGAGACCCTCTCCTGGGCCCATCGCGGCGCGGCCCGCGTCGTCGGCCTGGACTTCTCCGAACCCGCCATCGACGCCGCCCGCGAGCTGGCCGCCGAGTTCGGCTACGGCCCGGACCGCGCGGCGTTCGTCGCCGCCGACGTCTATGACGCCGCCGAAGCCGTCCCGGACACCGCGTACGACATCGTCTACACCGGCATCGGCGCCCTGAACTGGCTCCCGGACCTGGAGCGCTGGGCCGACACCGCCGCCTCCCTCGTCGCTCCCGGCGGCTTCCTCTACCTCGCCGAATTCCACCCGCTGTGCGACGCCCTGGACGACGAGACCGGATCGCGCGTCGTCCACGACTACTTCAGCCGCGACGCGTGGGTGGACGAGAGCCCCGGCACCTACACGGACTTCGGCGCACCGACGGTCAACAACCGCAGCGTCGAATGGCAGCACCCGCTCGGCGATGTCGTCTCCGCCCTGGCAGGTGCCGGCCTGCGCATCGAGTTCCTGCACGAACACGACATGACGATGTTCCAGCGCTTCACCGCGCTGCGCCGCGACGACGACGGCTTCCACCGCTTCCCCGGCGACCGCCCCCGCATCCCCCTCATGTACTCGCTGAGGGCGAGCCGTACCTGCTGACGACAGCCGTATCCGCTGATGGCAGCCGTACCTGCTTGCGGACGAGGCCGGGTACCTGTCCACGTCCGGCTGGGGTGTGGAGGTCCGCCCGGCCCCGTCGTCCGCCCGCTCCCCGAGGCGGCTAATCTGTCGCACCGGCCCGTCCAGAGGGCGCCGGCGCGAGTCCGCCAGGCCGGACCGGAACCCGGCCGACTGGACGGGAACCCGCCCGGCGGGACCGGAACCGGGCCGACCGGCCCGCACCCGGACCCAGCCGGACCCACCCGGACCGACCGGGACCGGACCCCGACCCGCCAAGGCTTTCCCAACAGCCCCGGACCGACCGTCGGGCGACGGGCGACGGGCGACGAGGGACAACAGTCGTGTGGTAGGCACCACGCGACACACATCAACGGGGGTTATTCATGCGCGTTCCCATACGTATTGCCGGTGCCGCGAGTGTCGGCGCGCTCATGTTGCTGGCCGTCGGGTGCGCCGGCGGACCCGGCGCGGGCAAGGCGAAGCCGGGGGCGACGGAAGCCGTCACGCCCGCCGAGCCGCTGCCGATGAAGGCCACGCCCCGCCCGGCCACCTGGACCGGCACCGACCACAAGGCGCACCAGCTGCGGATCACGCCCACGCGGCTGGCCCGCGGCTCCGACTCCGACCTGGCGCACATCCAACTGGACGACGAATTCAAGGGGATGGTGCCGTACTACCTCACCTTCTCCTACACCAACACCGGCAAGGACACGGTGAGCGACGTTTCCCCGGAGCGGAACTTCTCCGTCAACGGGGCCGACGGCCAGGCCGCCGAGCAGCTCTCGCTGTTCCGGAGCAATCCGATGGCCACCGACTCGGGCCTGCCGCCCGAGTGCCGCGAGAGCGGCAAGGCCAGGCTGGCGCCCGGCGCCACGGCTGCGATCTGCGGGATCTTCATGCTGCCGAAGGGCGGGCAGCCGGCGACCGTCTCGTACAAGGACGACGGCGGCGACACCCTCATCTGGCGGGTCGGCGGCGGCAAGGGGGGCGCGTCCGCCGGGGTGCTGCCCGTGGGCAAGCCCGCCGACGGCATCACCACGGACAGCCGCAGCCGCCCCGTATCGCTGCGCATCACGCCTAAGGGGGTGCGCACCGGCTCCCTCGCCGACCTGAGCCGCTTCGACCTGGACGCGGACGAGAAGAAGCTGGTCCCGTTCTACGTGACGATGGAGTACCGCAACAGCGGCAAGTACGACCTGCTGCCGAGTATGAGCGACGGAGTGGCGCTGCGGACCGTGGGCGGCCGGACCGTGAAGAAGCTGACCCTGATCGACATCGGCGGCCCCGGGGTTAGCCAGTGCCCCGAAGCCGTCCCGCACAAGATGGTGAAGCCGAACGGCACGGTGACCGAGTGCTCCATCCACCTGCTGCCGAAGGGCGACGCCCCGGCTGCCGTCCTCTTCGACGGCGAGGGGGAGGGCAGCGAACCGGTCACCTGGCAGGCGCCGGCGGGCGGCGGCAAGTAGCGACAACAGGCGAGATCCCCTACCGGATCCGGTAGGGAGTACCGGCGTCCCGCACGGGTCCGGTAGGTGGTACCGGTCCGCAGTAGGGGCACCACGGGACCTCATACCTCCTCCTGGGAGCGTGACCCACGTGGGGCGTGACCCACTACCTCCTGGGGCGTGCCGCTACCTCCTGGGGCCGTGACCCGCTCTCACCCCAGCCGCACCGGCAGCGAGTTCAGCCGCCAGTTGCCCGGCAGCGGCGTCCGCTCCAGATGTTCCGGTGCGATGCCCAGTGACAGCTTCGGGTAGTGCGCGAGCAGTTTGCCGAAGGCGACTTCGCCCTCCTGCTTGGCGAGTGTGGCGCCCAGGCAGTAGTGCGCCCCGTGGCCGAAACCCACATGGTTTTCGGCATGGCCCGCGGGATGGCGGGTCAGATCGAGACGGTCGGGGTCGGTGTAGTGGCGGGGGTCGAAGTTCGCCGACACCAGGATGAGTTGGACGGCGTCGCCCTTGCGGACCCGGGTGCCGGCGAGGTCGACGTCGGCGGTGGCGTAGCGCAGCTGCGTCATGTGCACCGGCCCGCACCAGCGCATCAGCTCGTGGACGGCACGGGGGAACAGGGCCGGATCCTCCTGGAGCAGGCGCAGCTGGTCGGGGTGGGTGAGCAGCGCCGCCGTGCCGTTGCTGATGAGGTGGGCGGTGGTCTCGTGACCGGCGAGGACGAGCGTGAGGATCATGGTGACCATCTCGACGTCGCTCAGCCGGCTCCCGTCGTCGTCATGGGTACGGATCAGCTCGCTGAGCAGATCGTCGGTGAGCGCGCCGCGCCGCTCCCGGACCATCCGGTGGATGTGCTCGATCATCGCCGGGAACGTGGCGCCGAGCCGGTCCGGCTCCATCGAGATGAGGTCGGCGCCCCACTCCCGCCACTGCGGGCGATCCGCTTCGGGTATGCCGACCAGTTCGCAGATGACGGTGATCGGCAGGGGGTAGGCGAAGTGCCGGATGAGATCGACGACGCCGTCCTCGGCGTGCTCGGGGAGCCGGGCCAGCAGTGTGTCGGCGATCTGCTCGACACGCGGCCGCAGGTTGGTGATCTTGCGTGCCATGAAGGCCCGCGACACCAGACGGCGCAGCCGGGTGTGATCGGGGGCGTCGTAATTGAGAATCGAGCCGAGCAGATAGACGCGGAACTGCTCTGGGAGGCCGAGCATGTCCATCAGCCTGGTCAGCGGGTTGTCCTCGGCCGGGTAGTCCAGGGGCGGGGACGCCGGATTGTTCACGAACCGCTGGTCGCGCAGGACTTGGCGGACCTCCTCGAACCGCGTCACCAGCCAGACCGGTGAGTCGTCCATGAACCGGCCCCGTACGACCGGGCCCTGCTCACGCAGCGCGCCGTAGCCGGTGAACGGGTCGGTGAGCAGCGCCGGGTCCATCACATTCGGCTCGCCCGGGTGTTTCCCGACGTGTGCAGCGAACGGAGAGGTGGGTAATGCCGACATCTTTCGTTCTCCTCCGGGTTGGGAGTCGTTCCGGGAGTCGGGGGAAGCGGCTGCGGAGCGGGGCTCGAAACGGACTTGCGGTGCCGGGACCGGCCGCCGCCGTGGCGGGTGGATCAGTCACGCACCTGCCGGCGTATCTCGCGCGCGGTGAGCTCCCCGAACTGTTCGTAGAGCGCGATGACCTCCGGCGCCGCGGCGGCCGCGGCCCCCTGCCCGGGGGACGTTTCCAGTGCGCTGCGGACCGTTCGGGCGAGTATGTCGGCGCGTACCTCCGGGGCGGCCGGGGCGCGGCCGACGAGCAGGGCCTCGCCCGTGAAGAAGCCGGTGGCCATGGCCATCAGGGCGTATCGCTGGTGGTGTACGTCGAGGTCGTCGCGCACCAGACCGTGCCGGCGCAGCACTTCGAGATGGCCGAGCACCATCCGGTCGCCTTCCACGATCAGCTCGGTGAACTCCTTCTTCGCGGTGTCGTTGAGCCGGCCGAGGACATCGGCGTCGTCGGTGTACACGGCGCGCAGCACCGGCTCGTCCAGGAAGTCGCAGAAGTGCCCGCGCAGCATCCGGCTCGGCAGGATCTCCAGAGGGTCGGCGCGCATCCGCGCCACATGCCGCTGATGACTGCGGAATTGCGTCTCCAGCACGACGGCCAGAAACAGCGCGTCCTTGGTCTTCCAGTGGAGGTACACCGTGCCCTTGCCGACCTTCGCGCGCCGGGCGATCTCGTCGATCGTCAGGCGGCGGTAGCCCCAGGCGAGCAGCAGCTCCCCGGCCACCTCAAGGATGCGTTCGCGACGCTCCACCCGATCCACGGCCGTCCCCCTCTGACTCTGTGACCAGATTTCTCATCCGGTCACACAGTCAAAATTAGGTCCGGCGGAACCGGCGGATAAGAGCTTTTCCGGCCAGGAGTCGTGGCGGCGCGGTCCGCCGCGCCCGCGCCGCGATGAGGCGGCGTCAGGTGTTAGAACACTCTCAGGGCGGGGTGGCGGAACCCGTCGGGGCGGAGGCCGCAATACCGGGCAAGACACCCGCAGGTACGCCTCTGACCTGGTCATACGTAGGCGGGGCGCAGTGCCGGGAGCGTTGCGCCGGAGCCTTGTCACACCGGCGAGAGATCTTGGAAGTACTCCCCTGCCCCGGATAGCTGATGAGTACACTCGCCGACCATGTGTGAGGCCAGTCGGAACCCAAAACGGCAAAAAATACGCGTTTCTCAGCCATGTGCCGATGCTTCGGGCCGGCACGGAAAGGGCCTGCGGAACCCGGCCGCCGTTGTCGGATGCGCTCCCCGGTGGGCGTCCGCCGCTGACGACGGACGGGTCCCGTACGGGCGGGAGGCTCCGACGAAGAGTGCGGCGGAGGCCTCGGCCGTCGGCGCACTCCCGTGGTCCGCCCGCGTCGCGGCGGCTTCGGCGACAGTCACCGTCCCCACCACCCCCGCCCCGAGACACCCCGCACCGGCCGCGGCCGGGCCCACCTCGGCCACGACGTGAGGCGCCGGAACAACCGGGGCAGGCATGCGCAGTCCCGTGACCCGCGCGGCCATTGGCTGCTGCTGAGCCTCTTACTTCCGCTGGCGTTCGGCGCCCTGCTCTTCGAGGGCTGGACCACCCACGAGGTCGACGCCGCCAAGACCCGGCGCGACTGCACCGAACCCGTGCCGACGGCGGTGAGCCAGGGCGGGCCGGTGGTGCGCCTCAACGGTGACACCGTGAAGTCCGCCGGGATGCCCGCCCGTACCGTGGCGCTCACCTACGACGGGGGCCCCGACCCCGTGTGGACGCCACGCCTGCTCGATCTGCTGCGCAAGCACCATGCGCACGCGACCTTCTTCCTGTACGGCGCCCAGGCCGCCCAATACCCGGACCTCGTGCGGCGTATCCGGGCCGAGGGTCATGAGGTCGGCTCGAACACCTACACCGGCGCGGACATGGGCACGGCATCGCCCCTCCGGGCCCGGCTGGAACTCTCGCTCACGCAGAAGGCGCTGGCGGGCACGGCGGGCATCCACACGAACCTGCTGAGACTGCCGCAGACCACGGCGGTGGACACGATGTGCGGCGCGGAGTGGAAGGCGGCCCGGCAGGCCGGCGCGGACGGCTACACCCTGGTCGCCGCCGACCGGTGGTTCCGTAAGCCGTCGCAGGGCGTGGTCCGGCAGTTCAGCCAGACCGACACCGCCTACAAAGACACCGAGAGACTGCTCAACAACCCGAACGTCCAGAAGTTCACCACCGTGACGTACGGAACCGGGCTGGCCGCGGCCGAGCAGCCGGTCTCCGCCGTCGAACGAGGGCTGGGCACGGCCCTGGTCTGGGCCAAGGCCGCCGGGTACGCCTTCGTGAACGGGATGACCTGGGTGCTGGGCATCGCCGGGGCACTGGGGGTGCTGCGACTGGCATCCCTCGTCTTCTTCGCCCGGACCCATGTCCGGCGGCTGACGCGCTTCCGCCCCGGCTCCCCCTGGCTGCGGGAGGTCAGCGAACCGGTGACGGTGCTGGTGCCCGCCTACAACGAAGAGGCGGGCATCGAGTCCACCGTCCGTTCGCTGCTCGCCTCCACCCATGCGCAGTTGCAGGTCATCGTGATCGACGACGGGTCGACGGACGCCACGGCGGACCTCGCCGCCCGGATCGCCGACCCCCGCGTGGAGGTGATCCGCCAGCTCAACGCGGGCAAGGCGGCCGCTCTCAACACCGGCCTGAGCCGTGCGCGGTACGACATCGTCGTCATGGTCGATGCCGACACCGTCTTCGAGCCGGATGCCGTCTACCGGCTCATCCAGCCGCTCGCCCACCCGGCCGTGGGCGCGGTCAGTGGCAACACCAAGGTCGGCAACCGACGCCGTCTGCTGGGCAGATGGCAGCACCTGGAGTACGTCTTCGGGTTCAATCTCGACCGGCGGATGTTCGAGGTGCTGGAGTGCATGCCGACCGTCCCCGGTGCCATCGGGGCCTTCCGCCGGGACGCGCTGATGGGCGTCGGCGGGGTCAGCGAAGAGACGCTCGCCGAGGACACCGACCTGACGATGGCCCTGTGGCAGGCGGGCTGGCGGGTGGTCTACGAGGAAGCCGCGATCGCCTGGACGGAGGTGCCCACCTCGCTGAGCCAGCTGTGGCGGCAGCGCTACCGCTGGTGCTACGGCACCCTGCAGGCCATGTGGAAGCACCGCCGGGCCGTCATCGAAGTGGGCCCGGCCGGACGCTTCGGACGACGCGGGCTGAGCTACCTCGCCCTCTTCCAGGTCGCCCTGCCACTGTTCGCGCCGATCGTCGATGTCTTCGCCCTGTACGGGGCGCTGTTCCGCGGTCCGGTGCTCTCGGCCGGCGTGTGGGTCGGCTTTCTCGCCCTCCAACTGGCCTGTGCCGGTTACGCCTTGCGGCTCGACGGCGAGCCGGTGAAGTCGCTGTGGGCGATGCCGTTCCAGCTCTTCGTCTACCGGCAGCTGATGTATCTGGTGATCATCCAGTCCGTGGTGGCCTTCCTGCTCGGCACCAGACTGAAGTGGCAGCGCATGCACCGCTCCGGCACCGCCGCCCAGCACATCGGCCAACCGGTCGCGTACCAGAGCCTGTCGTCGAGATGACCGGACCCGAGCCCCTGGGGGTGCCCGCCCGGCCCGGCGCCGTGCGGGCCCCCGGGCACGGACCGGGGTGCGGCCGGCGCACCCGGGGCGGGCCGCCCCTCGCGCCCGGCGGCCGGCCCGCCACCCGCCCCCCGCTCGCTTGTGCAGAACTGAGCACTATTTGGTGAAGAGGACATGACAGTGCAGACTTCCGCGCATGACTGATTGGCTGGACGGGCCGCCTGATCACCGGCATGGCGGCGAAGCGGACACGGCGCACCTCAGTGCCGGACAGGTGTGGCGCCAGGGCGAACACCCGCCCCAGAGGCATCCGGCACGGTCGATGAACAGCCCCCCGCGCACCGCCCGTTCGCCCGCGCCGGCGCCCCCGGACCGGTTCGGCGGCCCCACCGGCAACTCGGGGCGCGCGGTCCGCACCGGCCGCCGTACGGGCCCCGACAGCGGCCGCACCGGCCGCCGCCGGCGCGCCGCCGGCCGTTCCCCCCGGCGCCGCCGGATCACGCGGACGGCGATCCTCCTGGCCACCGTGCTGGCCGTCGGCTCCCTCGGCACCTACGTCTGGGCCGACACCCAGCTCAACGACGAGGTCGACCTCGGCAAGATCGCGGACCGGATGCCGCAGGGCCGGGGGACCAACTACCTGATCGTGGGCTCCGACAGCCGTGTGGGCCTCTCCGAGCAGGCCAAGAAGGATCTGCACACCGGCGGCTCGGCCGACGCGGGCCGCCGCACCGACTCGATGATCCTGCTGCACACCGGCGCCAACGGAACCACGATGGTGAGCCTGCCGCGCGACTCGTGGGTGACCATCCCGCCGTACATCCGCCCCGACACCGGCAGGCACTACCGCGCGTCGCAGAACAAGCTCAACGCGGCGTTCTCGTTCGGCGGCCCCGACCTGCTCGTCCGGACCATCGAGCACAACACGGGCATGCACGTCGACCACTACACGGAGATCGGCTTCGCCGGCTTCGTGGGCATCGTGAACGCGATCGGCGGCGTACCGATCTGCCTGGACAGGGACGTCAGGGACGAGAAGTCGGGCGCGAACCTGAAGAAGGGCTGCCACACCCTCGACGGCCGCACGGCGCTGGCCTTCGTCCGCCAGCGCCACCAGGAGGCCAAGGGCGATCTGGGCCGGAGCCAGAACCAGCAGAAGTTCCTGGCCGCACTCGCCCGCAAGGCCGCCACCCCCGGCATCCTGCTCGACCCGACCAAGGTCTACCCGACCGTGAGCGCAGGCCTCGGCACGCTCATCGTGGACAAGGACACCGGCCTGCCCAACCTCACCTCGCTGTTCAAGGCGATGAAGGGCGTCACGGCGGGCGACGGCAGGCGGCTCAATGTCCCCGTGTCGAACCTCGCCTTCCGCACTCCGAAGGGCAGCGCCGTGAAGTGGAACGCGCCGAAGGCCAGGCAGCTCTTCACCGAGCTGAGCAACGACCGTCCGGTGACCGTCGACGACAAGAACTGACCGCCTGCCGCCGTCCGGCGCCGCCGACCCCGACTACAGAAACAGCCCCCAGGCGCTGTCGAGCGACCAGCTCTGCCAGCTCATGGCGAGCAGCCCCGTCATCGAGATCAACGCCATCATCAGGTTCTGCCCCTGCTCCGCCCAGTCGTGGATCATCAGCACGAGGTAGATCAGGTTGAGCACCGTCCCGGCGACCAGGGCTATCGGCGTCAGGAAGCCCATGATCAGGCCGAGGCCGAGGGCGAGTTCCGCGTAGGCGACGAGGTACGCCATCAGGCGGGGGTGGGGCTTCACGAGGTGGTCGAAGCCTGTGCGGACCGCAGGCCAGCGGTGTTCGGCCGCGATGCCGGCCGCCCACCGGATGCCGCCGCCGGTGAACCAGGTCTTCTTGTCCTTGTGGCGCCAGCTCTCCAGCCACCACAGCCCGAGGCCTATGCGGAGGACGGCGCACCACTCGGCACCGCTGAGCCAGATCGTCTGCATGCTGCCCCCTCGTCTCATCAAGCTGAACTGACGATGTGTCAGTTCAGCGGACGCCGTGCGATACCGCAAGGGGTGGAGTTCCCGGCCTTGCCTTGCCGTCGCAAGGGCGAGCCCATAGCCTCGAAACTGATGGGTCGTCAGATTCCGTTTCCTGGCGTGACACACCGGCGGGCAGTTGGGGGTACAGCGTGATCAGCAGCGAGCGCGGCACGGCAGAGCTACCCAAGGTCATCAGCGTGGACGATCATGTGATCGAGCCCGCGCACCTCTTCGAGACCTGGCTCCCGAAGAAGCACCGCGACAAGGGGCCGAAGCCCTTCACCGCCGGCATCGGCGAGCTGGCGTACGTCGGCGGGAAGTACCGGTTCACCACGGACCCGGACGGCCAGATCACGGACTGGTGGGAGTACGAGGGCCTGATCTTCCCGTACAAGCGCATCATCGCCGCCGTCGGCTTCTCCCGCGACGAGATGACGCTGGACGGGATCACCCGGGAGCAGATGCGGCGCGGGTGCTGGGACCCCAAGGCCCGGCTGGCGGACATGGACCTCAACCATGTGGAGGCGTCGCTCTGCTTCCCGACGTTCCCGCGCTTTTGCGGGCAGACCTTCGCCGAGGCCGAGGACAAGGAGGTCGGGCTCGCGTGCGTGCGGGCGTACAACGACTGGATGGTGGAGGAGTGGTGCGGGGACAGCGGCGGCCGGCTGATTCCGCTGTGCCTCATCCCGCTGTGGGACATCGACCTGGCGGTCGCCGAGATCCGGCGTAACGCCGCCCGCGGGGTGCGGGCGGTGACCTTCAGCGAGATCCCCACGTACCTGGGGCTGCCGTCCATCCACTCCGGCTACTGGGACCCGTTCTTCGCGGCATGCGAGGAGACCGGGACCGTCGTGAACATGCACATCGGCTCGTCGTCGCAGATGCCGGCGGCGTCCCCGGACGCGCCGCCCGCCGTGCAGGCGTCCCTGAGCTTCAACAACGCGATGGCCTCGATGATGGACTTCCTCTTCAGCGGCGTGCTGGTGAAGTTCCCGCGGCTGAAACTCGCGTACAGCGAAGGCCAGATGGGCTGGATCCCGTACGCCCTGGAGCGCGCCGACGCCGTCTGGGAGGAGCACCGGGCCTGGGGCGGGGTGAAGGACCTGATCCCCGAGCCGCCGTCGTCGTACTACTACCGGCAGATCTTCTGCTGCTTCTTCCGCGACAAGCACGGCGTCGCCTCGATCGACACCGTTGGGGTCGACAACGCCACCTTCGAGACCGACTACCCGCACGTCGACTCGACCTGGCCGCACACGAAGCAGGTGGCGGCCGAGCATGTGGCGGGACTCCCCGAGGACGTGACGTACAAGATCCTGCGCGGCAACGCCATCCGGATGCTGGATCTTCCCTTCGACCGGGACTGACCGGCCGCGCCACGCGCAGCCGCCCCGTCCGGCACCGTGCCACGCCGTGGTGCGGCGGTGCCGGACAGGGGCGGTGAGCGCTACATCCAGCCCGCGGCCCCGGCGGCGGCGACGGCGGCCGCCTCGGTTGCCTCCGCCTCGGTATTCAATGCCTCTTTCCTGCCCAGCCCCTCCCTCCCCGCGGCTTCCCCGGCAGCTTGGGATGCCTTGAGGGCAGCGCCGTACGCGGCCTCGGAGAGCTCGTCGGCATCGTGGGACCGGGCTATCCGGGCAGCGAGCACGGCAGCAGCGGAGACGTTCCTCGCGTGGCGGGCGTCCGCGGCGGGATCCGGGGCACTCCCGGCGAACGCGGTGATGGCCTCGGCGGACAGGCGGAGGGCGTTGGCGGCCTTCGCGGCAGCCTCGGTGGGTACGGGGACGACGTGGGCCCGGTCCTCCTCGACGCCGGCATGGCGGCAGGCCGCCCGGACGCGGTCGCAGGCGCTCCGGGCGCGAGCGGCGTGCCTCTCCCTGAGGGCCTCCTCGGCGCTCTTCACCGGCGTTTCCCGGGGTGCGGCGACTTGGTCCCGCGACATGCTCTGTTGCTCACCGTTGGTCTCGCTCATTGCCGTCCCCTTGTCCGTAAGAGCGACAGTGCTGCGTGATGGGCCTTTGCCGTGGGCCTCGGGGCTGAGTGGGCGAGGGCCACGCAGAAGGTGCCGCGAAGGGTGGCACGTTGGGCAGCAACAGACCAGAGCGGTGCTCAATGCATCGCCCGGACGGTGGGTCCCACGCCATGGAGGCAACGGCCCGACCGGGCGCTACGGTTGCGCCGGACCGCGGCGGAGCGGCAACCGGAGGCGGACCCGCTTGGGCGTGCGTGAGTGGCGCAAGGCACGATTCCGGTTCGCGAGGGAATGCCTCACAGCCGGAGGCAGGGGCGGAAGACCCGCGAGGGTCTCCTGATGCCCGTCGATCGGCAGTGCTGATCAATCGGCCGTGCCGGTCAATCGGCAGTCGGATAGCGCCACTTGAAGTGCGCGAGCTGCCGCGCCCTGGCCTCCACGACAGCCATGCGGGCATCCCGCTCGGCGGCGTCGGTGTGGGAGGCCTGACTGGTCGCCTGGCCGGGCCACTTGCGGTAGTGGAGGCCTACTTCGGCGGAGAACCAGCCGCGGCTCGTGGCGTTCAGCGCGAGGAGCAGCCCGGTGTCCTCCGACGCCGGGAGGGCCATCCAGCCGCCGAGCGCGAGGACCAGGTCGCGGCGCATGAAGAGCGTCGCCGGGTGCACCGGGGCGCGAAACCCGTTCGCCTTCCAGAGGTCGAGCACGGCTCCGCGCTCGACCGGCCCGGGCTCCGGGTCTCCGGGGAAGCCGGCCGTGGAACCGTCGGGAAGCAGATCGAGGGCGCGCGACGTCGCCCAGCCGATGCTGCTGTCGCCTTCGAGGGCGGCCAGGTCACGCGCCAGCGCGCCGGGCGTCAACTGGTCGTCGGCGTCCAGGACCTTGATGTACTCGCCGTCCGCCTGCGACAGGGCGATGGTGCGGGCGACACCGGGGCCGCCGGGCCGTCCCTGCCGGAACGTCACCCGCTCGTCATCGGGAAGGTGGGGAGCGACCTCGCCACTCTTCCCGTCCTCCTGGACCACCCAGTGCCATTCCCACCCCTCGGGCAGTTCCTGCCGGCAGATCGACCGGTACGCATCCGGAAGGAAGTGCGCGGACGGCGCATGAACGGCAGTGACGATGATGATGCGCCGGCGCACGGCACTCACCACCTTTCCAGGGGAGTGGTGAACAGCATTTCCGTGCGGTCGCCAGGCAGGATGACATGGGAGACGTCGACGACACGGTCGTTGATGTCGATCGAGGTCTTCCGGAGCACGAGTACCGACGTCCCGGGCGGCAGCTCCAGTTCCTCCGCTTCCTCGGGCGTCGGCGGACGGGCCGTGACGCGCTCCTCGACGCGGTCCAGCTCGATTCCGACGGTGTAGAGCTGGCTCTGTGAGCCCCCTGGCCACGGTTCCTTGGTCGTGTCCAGCAGGTCTGGGTTCGTCGCGATCAGGTCGTGGACGAGGTAGGACGTCACCAGGCTGAAGGGGGCGCTTTCGGCCGCGTACCGGGTTCTGTAGCTGCGTTCGAGAAGGGTGGTGCCTTCCGGGAGCCCGAAGGCCTCCGCGAGGCCCTTGTCCGCCGTGATCTCGCGGTACGACACCCGAAAGACGAGGTCGTTGACCTCCAGTCCGGTCTCGTGCTCGGTGGCGCCGGTCCGGGCCCGCTCCGCCAGAGGCTGACGCGCCCGGCCCTTCTCCCACTGATGGCGGAGGTTTGTACGCAGCGTGGAGGTGCGTTGCCTGCGGACGAAATTGCCGCGCCCGTGGTGCTTCTCGATGAGGCCTTCGTCGCGGAGCGAGCGGAGCGCCTCGCGGATGGTCGGCACGCTGCGCCTGAACCGTTCGGCGAGCTTCGACTCCGCCGGCAACTTGTCCCCGGGTTTCAGCTCACCTGCACGGATGGCTTCGCGGAGCTCGTCCGCGATCCGCTCGTATGCCACTGCCATGGGTGCTCACTGTTCCGTTCTTCGGCGCCCTGGCCAGCTGGCCGGCCGGACGGCTCCACCTTACGACTCCTCAAGAGGTGTTGATGAGTGGCCCGCCTTGGACACCGGGCCGAACTCCACACCGGGCATTGTTTCTTCAGTAGGGGTGACGGGGGCCGCGCCACGACCATTTCGACGGTGAGGCCTTGTCACGCACGCCAGGGAGTGTGATGAGCGCTTTCGCGCGGCGCCCTCTTTGCATTGTTCGCGTTCTCCACGATGTTCACGAAGTTCACGTAGTTCATGTTCTGCGCAGGGCATGGCATGAAAGAGCCCGACCGCTGGCGACGGGGGATGCACCAGCGATCGGGCTGCAGCCAAGACTAGCAAGACTGCCTGCGAGACGGGGAGTCAACTGCAGAATTCTTGTGCCGGGTTGTGAGCGGAGTCACGTGGCGCGGTCCGGCAAGGGAGAAACGGAGAACCAAGGGCGCGGCCGAGCCGACCGGCGGCATCTCGCCCGATGCGCGGGCGCATGCCGCTGGTTGATCCCGGCTCCGTTACTTGCCGCACGGAGGCGCGTACGAGAGGTGCGGCAGATATTCGCGCCATTTCTCCGGTGTCAGAACGCCCCGAGTGGTCGAGCAAATGCGCTGAATTGCCTCGTCGGCATCCAGGTTCCACAGCCGGACGGTACCGGCCCCGCTCGATACACCGAGCATGTGGTTCTTGGGACTGAACGACAAAAAATTGCCCGTCTTGGCGTTGGGGCTCGTCGATTGGCCGATGGGAGCGGCCTTGGAAGGGAGCGCCACGCGCCAGAACCGGACCGTGGTGTCACTGCCGCCGCTCGCCAGGGTGCGGCCGTCCTTGCTGAACGTCAGCGATACCACCGCTTCGGTGTGGCCCGTGAGAGGGGATCCCAGCCGGGTTGCCTTGCGGGGGTCGGCCGTGTTCCAGAGCCGGACGGTGTCGTCGTCGCTGCCGCTGGCCAACGTACGGCCGTCCGGACTGTAGACGAGCGCGTTGACGGGCCCCAGGTGCCCCGTGAGGGGCGCGCCGAGCGGGCTGACATGACGGGGGTCGGCCGTCTTCCACAGCCGGACGGTGGAGTCCGCGCTGCCGCTGGCGAGCGTGCGCCCGTCCGGGCTGAAGACCAGGGAGTTGATGTAGCCCTTGTGTCCGGTGAGCGGTGCGCCGAGCCGGGCGACATGGGACGGGTCGCCGACGTTCCACAGCTGGATGGTGCGGTCGCTGTAAGCGGTCGCGAGCGTGCGCCCGTCCGGGCTGAAGGCCAGCGCGCGCGGGCCCATGAACCGTGTCCGCAGGGTGACGGGCCGGCCGTAGGGGACCGGCCGGGCCGGGTCGGTGACGTTCCACAGGTACACCGCCCGGTTCGCCGTCAGCACCGCGAGGGTGCGGCCGTCGGGGGAGAACGCCAGCGAACGATCGCCGGCGTCCGCGGGCATGAACGGCTTGCTCAGCGACCTGGGCCGGTCGGGATGCTGCACGTTCCACAGCCGGATCCGCCCATCGCGCGCGGCCGTGGCGAGCACCCGCCCGTCCGGGCGGAACGCTCCGCTTCGGCCGATCATGTCTGCCGTCGGAATCGACCACAGCCGGACCTTGCTGTCGCCGCTCCCCGTGGCGAGGGTCCGCCCATCAGGGCTGAAGCCCACGGCGTACATCTCACCGCTGCCGCCCGCGAGGGGCTCGCCGACCTGCGACGGGTATGCCGGATCACTGACGTTCCACAGGCTCGCCGTGCTGTCGGCGCTGCCGGCGGCGAGCATGTTTCCGTCGGGACTGAAGGCCACGGACCACAGGGGACCGGTGTGGCCGGTCAGCGGTGCGCCGAGCGGTGCCGCGTGACGTGGGGCGGCCACGTCCCAGAGCCGGATGGTGTTGTCCGCGCTGCCGCTGGCGAGCGTGCGGCCGTCCGGGCTGAAGGCCACCGAGTGCACCGTGCCCGAGTGGCCGGTCAGCACCCTGTCGATCCGCTTCGGATGGCGCCGGTCGGCCAGGTCCCACAGCCTGATCTTGTTGTCGTCGCCACCGGCTGCCAGCGTCCGTCCGTCGGGGCTGAGCGCCACGGAGCGCACGGCGGCGGTGGGGCCGGTCAGGGCACCGCGCTCCTTCGGCCGGTGCGGGTCGCGGATGTCCCACAGGCGGACGGTGTGATCCTCGTCGGCGGAGGCCAGCGTGTGTCCGTCGGGGCTGAAGGCGAGCAGGTAGACCGTGCCGGCATGGCCGGTCAAGGGCGCCCCGAGCAGGTGTGGGTGGCTCGGATCCCGCACGTCCCACAGCCGGATCGTGCCGTCGTCCGAAGCGCTGGCGAGGGTGTGTCCGTCCGGGCTGAAGACAGCGGTGCTCACCCAGCTCGAGTGGCCGGTGAGGGGCTTGCCCAGGGGCTTGGGGCGCTTCGGGTCCGCCACGTCCCACAGGCGAACGGTCCGGTCGTAGCTGGCGGTGGCCAGGATCCGCCCGTTCGGGCTGAACGAGGTGAGGTAGACGGCGCCGGTGTGGCCCAGCAGCGGCGTGGCCAGCGGCGCGTTCACGATCGAGATCAACCGGTTGTTCGCGCCCTCGTCGTCGGGCCGCAAGCCGTGTGCCACCAGGTCGAGTTGAGCCGACAAGGACGGATCCGTGTACTGGGCGCGATCGGTTTCGGCCAGCACCTGCTCGAAAACGGTGTCGTCCCGCTGCTGCCACGCGACCACCGCCGAACCGACTGCCAGCATCGCCATGACGACCAGAGCCGCCACCGCACCACGGCTGATCCGGACTGTGCGCCTGCGCAGTCTGACCGAAGCGGCCAGGAATTCCACCGCGCTACGGGTCAGAAAGGTGTCACCGGCGGATTGCGCCCAGCTGCGGGCTTGTTCCAGACGGGAACCCCGGTACAGCAGCGACGGGTCGCGGTGCGAGCCCTCCCAGGCCCTGCCGTCCTCCTCCAGCCGCTGGCGCAGCAGGTTGCCGTTCCGGTCCTCGTCGATCCAGTCGCGCAGGCGTGGCCAGGCGTGGAGCAGCGCTTCATGGGTGATCTCCACCGCGTCCGCGTCGAGCGTCACCAATCGGGCGTGCACCAGCGCTTCGAGCGATTCCTCCGTCTTGTCGGGGTCCGTCGACTCCTCCGCCAGTTGGCGCCGCGTCCCCCGTCTACGGGTGGCCTGGGTGTCCTCGCCCAGCCGGACCAGCCGGAGGAGCAGCAGCCTCGCGGCCGTGCGCGCTGTCGGGTCGAGGCCGGACCAGGCCCGCTCGGCGGTCGCCGCCACCGCTCCCTGGATTCCGCCCGCCGCGCGGTAGCCGGCCAGCGTCAGCCTTCCCGCCTTCCGCCGCTGCCAGGTCGCGAGCAGGGCGTGGGAGAGGAGCGGCAGCACCCCCGCGTCGTGCGCGTCGGGACCGTCGGCGCTCACTTCCCGGACGATCAGCTCCGCCAGCCCCGGTTCGAGTTCCAGGCCCACGGCCTTGGCCGGGCCGGTCACCGCTTCGCGCAGCTCGGTGGCGGTCAGCGGCCCGAGCACCATGTGCCGGTGCTGCAGCGCGTCGGCCAGTTCGGGATACCCGAGGCATTGCTCGTAGAAGTCGGCGCGTATGCCGAGGATGACGCTCACCGGGGGCGGGCCGCCCGAGTCGGCGGGCGTACACGCGGCGTGGAGGAGCTGGATGAAAGTGCGCCGGTCCGCGTCGTGGGAGCAGAGGGTGAAGGCCTCCTCGAACTGATCAACGATGACGACCGGACGGGCGGCGGAGGATGCCCCGCGCCCCGCCCATGCCACGGCGGCCTCCCTCACCGCCTGCGCGAATTGCGGAGTACCGGGTTCCGTCGCCGCCTGTTCCTCCGCGGCGGAGACGACAGGTGCAAACTCGGGGATCCGGCGGGTCAGCTCCGCGAGCGGATCGCCTCCCGGCACGAGCTGCACCACTTCCCTCTCCGGGCTGTTCCCGTCGCCCGGTGCGCCGTTCTGCAATGCGGGCACCAGGCCGGCATTCAGCAGGGAGGATTTTCCTGCCCCGGAGGCGCCCACGAGCATGACCAAGCCACCCGCGGCCTCCGTCGCGCGAAGCTGAGCTGCGAGGGCATCCGTACACCGCTCCCGGCCGAAGAACCACCGGGCGTCCTGCTCACGGTACGAAGCCAGCCCTCGGTACGGGCACACACCGGGGACGGCCGGGGCTTCGGCCCGGGAGCCTTCCTCCTCTTCCGCGGGTGCCGTGGCGCGGTCGCCGACCGCGCGCTCCCACAGGCGCTGCCACTGGGCAAGGTCGTACAGGCCGGTGGACACCGGCGCGGGCCGCAACCGCCGTGCCTGGGGGATCAGGATGTGCAGCACCGCGGCGAGGGCGGTGAACTGGGCAGGCACGTTCTTGGCCCGTCGCCAGTCGCTGATCCGCTGTACGGACACCCGCACGGGCCGCCCTCGTTCGTCGACCCGCTGCAGCCGGACGACCGCCTCGGCCACCTTCTTGAGGGGAGGGTTGCCGGCCTCCTTGTACAGCAGCGCGAGACGTTCCGCGAATGCTGTGCGTGCCCCTGAGTCGGAACTCAAGGCCTCCACCCCTTACTCCCCCCGCAGCTGGACATCCGGACCGGAAAACTCACCTTAACTGGCTGACCTGCGGTTAAGCCCTGTCCCCGAGACCGGAATCTCCTCGGCGGGAGCCTCAGCTGGCAGGATCACGTCGCAGCAGCGCATCAACCGGGCACCGCCCGGACAGGCCACCAGCTCAGCGCTCGGAGGCACAACTCTTGACGCA
Organism: Streptomyces sp. NPDC054786; assembly: GCF_053611685.1. Taxonomy (NCBI): domain Bacteria; kingdom Bacillati; phylum Actinomycetota; class Actinomycetes; order Kitasatosporales; family Streptomycetaceae; genus Streptomyces; species Streptomyces sp. NPDC054786. The sequence continues at coordinate 453,088 of NZ_JBSHAW010000001.1, forward strand.
CGTTCCCGGTCATCTTCCACCACAGTTACAGGTCGGTGTCGACGGTCTCGGCGCATGAATCCGAGAGGACCGTCACCCGGTCCCGTCGGACTCTGGTCGCATCGACCACGGGTCCGGCCTTTCCTCGATCCGCGCCGGCACGGCGGCGGATCGACCCAGCCCGCGCCGTCGGTACCGGTCCCCACGAGGGGAGGGACCGGCACCGAATGGCGCGAGGCCCGGACCGGCTCGCTGAATTGGGAACCTTGTACCAGGCAACCCAAGACCAAACACAGTGCTTCCCGGCCTTGCCGTGTGATCACAGTGCGGTGGGGCCTTTGCCTGTTCTGACATCCCGATTCACCAGGGGGAGCCTCCCCCCACGGGGGGCTTCCCCCCGCAATGAAGCGGTCACGGACATTCCGGCACCTCTTCGCGCCTGACACCAAGACGGCGGCTCGTCGGCTTCCTCCCGAAAGCGCCGGGCCGTCGTCATCCGCCCCGCAGCACATGAACGCCAGCACGATGCGAAATAGCCAGGTTTGCCCGGACGTTGACGTGCGCCACGGTGAACGACCTGCCCGGTGAACCCGTCGAGCGGACACGTCGTCAGTCCCTTCTCCGGCCGGACCGCTCCCGTGCTCGACGTCCCAGCCCTCGCGGCCTTCCGGGCCGCCGCACCACCTCACGTGACGGATGTGTGCGGAGCTGATGGCAGGTCTGACGCGGGAGTGGAGGGGCGCCGGATACTCGCCTTGTGATGTGTCCTACGTCACCCGCCGCCGTGCTCGGTGAGTTGCTGCAGGCTCGCTTCGCGGAGCGGCCGCAGGCGCCGCGCGGGGAGCCAAGTTCCGAGATCTTCTCCCGGACTCCTCCCAAGAGGGCGGGGAGAAACAGCAACGGCCTGATCCTCAGTGAGGATCAGGCCGTTGACCTGTGTTTCTTCAGTCGGGGTGGCGGGATTTGAACCCACGACCTCTTCGTCCCGAACGAAGCGCGCTGCCAAGCTGCGCTACACCCCGAAGCAACGAGCTCTACTTTAGCGGACCGATCCCCGTAGGTGAAATCCGGTTGTTGTGGAGCCGGGGAGCGGGCCTGACCTGGTCGATCCCGATGGTGATCAAGGGGAGGGCGCAGAGGGCCAGGCCGAGGGTGAGAGCGGTGGTGACGGTGGGGGAGGGGGCTCCGGTGGTGGCGGGGAAGGCAAGGGTGAAGGCGAGGTAGAGCAGGGGATAGGCGGGCCACTGCCAGGCGTACGACAGGCGGAAGCCGCGGGGGGTGGTGAGCAGGAGCCAGTCGGCCAGGGTGGCGAGGGGGGTGAGGGTGTAGAGGAGCTGGTGGGAGAGGGCTTGGGTGATGCCGGGGGCGGTGGGGGCCGGCAGGGTGAAGGCGGTGGAGTCGGCGGCCGGCAGGACGTAGTGGAGGAGGGCGGGGAGGGAGAGGAAGGGGAGGAGCGCGCCGGAGAGGCGGGGGCTCACGGGGCGGCGGCCGGTCCAGGCGCGGTGGGCGGAGCAGGCGGAGACCAGCGCTGCGGCGATGTTGGCCTGCACGGTGAAGCGGGTGAGGAGCTGGGCCGGGCCGGCGGTGCCGAGGGCCACGAGGAGCAGGCCGGTCAGGGCGGCCACGGTGATGAGGGTGCGGAAGGCGGCCGCCAGGGGGTGGCGGCTCGTCGGGGCGACGGCTGCTGCCGGGGTGCGGGCGGCAGCGCCGGCCGGGCCGGTGGCGTGGCGCGTGGACTGCGAGGTCCGGGTGGGATCGGACATCCCTCCACGTTAAGGGGATGATCAACGGGTGCGGGAGACCCCATCCGGCCCGCCTCGGGGAAACCCCCGTCCGATTCCGGGAACGCCCCGTCCACCCCTCAGCCGACGGCCGCCCCCTCGACCGCCGGCCCCGGTCGCCTCAGTCCCGTGCCGTCAGGGTCAGCAGCGTCGCCTCCGGGGGGCAGGCGAAGCGGACCGGGGTGTAGCGGTTGGTGCCGCAGCCGGCGGAGACATGGAGGTAGGAGGTGTGGCCGTCGGCGGTGTGGGTGGACAGGCCCTTCACCCGGTCGGTGTCGATGTCGCAGTTGGTGACCAGGGCGCCGTAGAAGGGGATGCAGAGCTGGCCGCCGTGGGTGTGGCCGGCCAGGATCAGCGGATAGCCGTCGGCGGTGAAGGCGTCCAGGGAGCGCAGGTAGGGGGCGTGAACGACGGCCAGCGAGAGATCGGCGCCGGATTCCGGGCCGCCGGCGACCTCGGCGTAGCGGTCACGCTTGATGTGCGGGTCGTCCAGGCCGGTCAGGGCGATCTCGATGCCCTCCAGCTTGAGGCGGCCGCGGGAATTGGACAGACCGACCCAGCCGGCGGCGTCGAAGGCGTCGCGCAGCTCTTCCCATGGGTTGTGGACGACGCCCACGGCGGGTGCGTTGCCGTTGAGGCCATGGCGGCCCTGGGCCCGCTCGAGGAGGTAGCGGGCGGGATTGCGCAGCTTGGGGCCGTAGTAGTCGTTGGAGCCGAAGACGTAGGCGCCGGGGAACTCCATCAGCGGGCCGAGCGCGTCCAGTGTCTCGGGGACGCCTTCGGGGTCGGAGAGGTTGTCGCCCGTGTTGATGACGAAGTCGGGGCGCAGCCCGGCGAGCGACTGCAGCCAGCGCTGCTTCTTGCGCTGTCCGCTGACCATGTGGACGTCGGAGACCTGCAGGACGCGCAACGGCCGCATGCCGCGGGGCAGTACGGGCACGGTGACGCGTCGGAGGCGGAAGGAGCGGACTTCGAAGCCGGCGGCGTAGGCCAGGCCGGCCGCGCCGACTGCGGTCAGGGTCAGGGGTACTCCGTATCGCGCGCGCATGGTCCCCATCGTTGCAGAGTGCGGGGGGTGGATGCAGCGGGAGGCAGCCGCCCCGCCGGGCGGTGGGTGCGGCGGGGCAGGGAGGAAAAGGCTCGGCGGTTGTCGGTGGGTGGGGGCATACTCAACGTCATGACCACGCTCAAGTCCAAGCTGCAGGACGACCTCACCACCGCGATCAAGGCGCGCGACGAGCTGCGTTCCTCCACCCTCCGTCTCACGCTGACCGCGATCCAGAAGGAGGAGGTCGCGGGCACCGAGGCGCGTGAGCTGTCCGACGGCGAGGTCGAGAAGATCATCGCGCGGGAGGCGAAGAAGCGCCGGGAGGCCGCGGAGGCCTTCGACAAGGGCGGCCGGGCGGAGTCGGCCGAGCGGGAGCGCGCCGAGGGCGAGCTGCTCGCCGACTATCTGCCCAAGCAGCTGACCGACGACGAGCTGGAGCAGCTGGTCGCGGCGGCCGTGGCGGAGGCCAAGGGCGCCGGCGCCGAGGGGCCGCGGGCGATGGGCGCCGTCATGAAGATCGTCAACCCGCAGGTGGCGGGCCGTGCCGAGGGCGGCCGGGTGGCCGCGGTGGTGAAGAAGCTGCTGGCCGGCTGAGCGGCCGGACGGAGTTTTTCAGGGAAAGATGAGGGGCGCCCCCATGGTGGGGGGCGCCCCTCATCTCTCGTCATACCGCCCGGCGTCCTTCGTCGTACGGGTCGGCAACTTTCGCCGTACGGGCCAAGCGGCCGTTCACCAGCCGCCGTTGCCGCCGCCCAGGATGTCGGGGAAGCCGGGAATGCTCCAGCCGCCGCCCGGCTTGTTGCCGCCGCCGTGGCCGCGGCCGGGCTTGTGCTTGCCGCGGCCCTTGTCGCCCTCGTCGCCCTGGTTCTTGTCCTTGGCGGGGTCGTCGATCGGGACGGTGGGCAGGGTGGGAGCGGGCCGGTCGGCCAGCGCGCCGGACATGGCGTCGCGCCAGATGGGGCCGGGGGTGTCGGCGCCGTAGACCTTGTCGTGGGGGACGCCGCCGATGGTGATGTTGTACATCTTGCGCTTGTGCTGCGGGTCGCCGACCCAGACCGCACCGGCCGCGTTGGGGGTGTAGCCGACGAACCAGGCGGCGTAGCGGCTGTCGGTGGTGCCGGTCTTGCCGGCGCTGTCGCGGCCCTTGAGCCCGGCCTCCTTGCCGGTGCCGTCCTCGACCACGCCCTTGAGCAGGGTGTTGATCGTGTCCGCGGTCTTCTTGGACATGGCGGTACGGCAGCTGGTCTGCGGGACCTTCAACGCCCGGCCGCGCGCGTCGGTGATCGACTCGATGGCCACCGGTGAGCAGTACTGGCCGCCGCTGGCGAAAGCGGCGTACCCGGCCGCCATCGTGAGCGGCGACATCTCCTGCGTGCCGAGCGTCATCGACGGAACCTGCTGCAGCGGCTTGCCGTCCGCCCGCTCGATGCCCATCTTCTGCGCCATCCTGACCGCGGGACAGACACCGATATCGCTGATCAGCTGCACGTAGTAGGTGTTGACCGACTTCGCGGTCGCCTCCTTCATGGCGTACGGGCCGACCTCTTCCTTGTTCTCGTTCTCGACGTTCTCGGAGCCGTTGCCCCGCCATTCGCCCTCGCAGGTCTGCACCGGGCTGGGATACGGCATCCGGTACGGCGCCGGGTACTCCTGCACCGGATCCGTCCCCTGCTCCAGCGCGGCCGCCGCGACCACCGGCTTGAAGGTCGATCCGGGCAGGTAACCGGCGCCCCCGCCCATGTCGTGGTTCACCGAAAGGTTGATCACGGTCTCGTTCTCACGGAATCCGTACGGGCGCGACTGGCCCATGCCGAGGATCTTGCCGGTGCCCGGTTCGACGATGGTGGCGGCGGAGGCGACCGGGTCGTCGTCGTAGACGTGGTCCTTGATCGACGCCTGTACCGACGTCTGGGTCTGCGGATCGAGGGTGGTGCGGATGGTCATGCCGCCCTCGTTCCAGCGCTGCGTCCGGACCTTCCGGCTCTTGCCGAACGACTTGTCGCGGAGAAAGACCGTGCGGATGTAGTCACAGAAGAAGCCGGCGCCATGGGTGGCGGTGATACAGCCGTTCTTGGGGCGGCTGACCGCCAGCTTGATCGGCTTCTTGGCGGCCGCGTCGGCCTGCTCCTGGGTGACGTCCTTCACGTCGGCCATCCGCTGCAGCACGGTGTTGCGCCGCCGGGTGGCCTCCTGCGGGTCATTGACCGGGTCGTAGCGGCTGGGGGACTGGACGATGCCCGCCAGCAGCGCCGACTCCTCGAGGTTCAGATCCCTGGCGTGCTTGCTGAAGTAGCGCTGGGCGGCCGCCTCGATGCCATAGGCCTGCTGCCCGAAGAACGTGATGTTGAGGTAGTTCTGCAAGATCTTGCGCTTGCCGAGCTCTTTCTCGACCTGGATCGCGTACTTGAGCTCTTTGACCTTGCGGCCGAGGGTCTGCTGGGTGGCTTGGGCGACCTTGTCCGGGTCGTTGCCCGCCTCCTCGATGAAGACGTTCTTCACATACTGCTGGGTCAGCGTCGAGGCGCCCTGGGAGACGCCGCCCGACTGGGCGTTCTTGTTGAGCGCCCGCAGGATGCCCTTCATGTCGACGGCACCGTGCTGGTAGAAGCGCGCGTCCTCGATCGCGACGATCGCCTTCTGGATGTACGGCGACATGTCGTGGAGGCCGACGACCGTGCGGTCACGGGAGTAGACCTTGGCGATCTCGCCGCCCTTGGCGTCCAGAATCCTGGTCCGCTGGCTGAGCGGCGGCGTCTTGAGGTTCGCCGGGATGTCGTCGAAGCCCTCGACCGATCCCTTGGCGGTGAGGCCGAGCGCCCCGGCCGCCGGGAGCGCGAGGCCGGCGAGCACCGCTCCGGCCAGGACGCTGACACCGAGGAACTTGGCGGCCTGCTGCGTCTTGGACAGACCCCCGCCATCGCGCTTCTTAGGCATGAGGGCAGCCTACGTTCTCAATCGCCGGACAGGGGCGCACCTGTTCGCCTAGCCTGTTCTCAGCTACCACAGCTGAACGGTTACGCCTGAGTTCGTCAACCCCCTACTCCCGCGGGCCGCGCCCCCACTTGTCTGTGTCTGTCGAGAGAAATCCCGTGTCAGGGCGGTGAACTGTCCCGCCTTGTGCGCAAAGTGACGTATGCCGTTCGGTCACTCCGTTGGGTGATCTGCCGCGTACGCATAGTCCGTTCGGGCCATTCAAGATTGGGCCCGAAGGGGGTGTTGCGCCCTGCCTGCCTTCCGTAACGTCCTCAACTGGCAACGGTGAATATGCCGATTGCCGCCGTGGGGGAGCCTCGATTCGGGAGAGGACGGCGCCAGCATGAGCTGGGTAACCGACTGGAGTGCACAGGCTGCATGCCGCACTACCGATCCGGATGAACTGTTCGTACAAGGGGCGGCGCAGAACCGCGCCAAGGCGGTGTGCACCGGATGCCCGGTACGCACGGAATGTCTGGCCGATGCCCTGGACAACCGGGTGGAGTTCGGCGTGTGGGGAGGGATGACCGAACGCGAGCGGAGGGCGCTGCTGCGCCGTCGCCCGACCGTGACGTCATGGCGTCGGCTGTTGGAGACGGCGCGCACGGAATATGAGCGCAGCACGGGCATCTTGCCGTTGGACTGCGAGGACGAGATCTTCGACGAGTACGCCGCGGTCGGGTAGTCGGGCAGCTACGGGCTCCGGCCCGTGGCCCCGCAGGCTCCGGCCGGCGCAGGCTCCGGCCGGCAGATTGGCCGAGAAGGTTCGGCCGGTGGCGCGTTCTGACGGCAGCTTCGTGATGTGTCGTCAGTGTCCGTGGTGTGCCCGCGAGTTGGGGCGTTCACGAGAGCTGGGCGTGTGCTGTGCGCGCGGCGCGTGCCTGTGTGTGAGAGGCGTTTCGTGAGTGGTGACGAGAGCGCTTTGTGGTGGGTGGGTGACTGAGTCGGCCGTGCGTACGGCTCAGTCGTCGGTGTCCGTGGGGTTCAGCGCCAGACGGTCGCCGATGGCACGCAGCCCTGCGAGGTCATGGACATCGCCGGGCAGCGCGGCAACCTCTGTCACCGGAACCTCGGGATGCAGCGCGGTGAAACGGTCTCGCGTGCGGCGTTCGCGCGCGAGGACCTGCATACGTTCCGCGTGCAGCCGTAGCAGCCCGGCGGCCAGTTGCTCCGCTGAGGCTGATGTGGGTGTCACATGCTCCGCCGCGGCAGCGGGGGAGAGGCCGCCGGCGGTACGTGATCCAGCCTTCCCGCCGTCGAGATCCACAATGCCGGTGGCTTCAAGATTATTTTCTGCGCGGCCGGGAGCCGGGTCGGCGTCCATGGCGGCGCCGGGGGCGGTTTCGGCCGCTGGGCCCGCGGCCGCCCCGGTGTCCGAAGCGGTGTCCGTGTCCGCGCGGGTGTCCTCCGCCATACGGTCGGTCAGGGTCTCCGCGGCGGCCAGGGCGCGCTCGGCGCTCAGTTGGGCGGCGCCGCTGCCGTGCACCCGGTTCAGCACCAGGCCGGCCAGCGGCATCTGCTCGGCGGCCAGCCGCTCGACGAAGTAAGCCGCCTCGCGCAGCGCGTCCCGCTCCGGGGCGGCCACCACGAGGAACGCCGTACCGGGCGCCTGCAGCAGGCGGTAGGTGGCGTCGGCGCGGGTGCGGAAGCCACCGAACATGGTGTCCATCGCGGCCGCGAACGTCTGCACATCGCGCAGCAGTTGGCCGCCCATGAGCTTGCTGAGGGTGCCGGTCATCATCGACATGCCGACATTGAGGAACTTCATGCCGGCCCGGCCGCCGACCTTCGCCGGCGCCATCAGCACCCGGATGAACTTGCCGTCCAGGAAGGAGCCGAGGCGCTTGGGCGCGTCCAGGAAGTCCAGCGCGGAGCGGCTCGGAGGGGTGTCGACGACGATCAGGTCCCAGTCGTCGTTCGCGCGGAGCTGGCCCAGCTTCTCCATGGCCATGTACTCCTGCGTGCCCGCGAAACCGGCCGACAGGGACTGGTAGAAGGGGTTTTCCAGGATCGCGCGGGCCCGGTCGGCATCCGCATGGCCCTCGACGATCTCGTCGAAGGTGCGCTTCATGTCCAGCATCATCGCGTGCAGTTCGCCGCCGGCGCTCTCGTCGACGTCCTTGACCTGGCGCGGGACGTTGTCGAGCTCGGAGATGCCCATGGACTGGGCCAGCCGCCTGGCCGGGTCGATGGTCAGCACGACGACCTTGCGGCCGCGCTCGGCGGCGCGTACGCCCAGGGCCGCGGCGGTCGTGGTCTTGCCGACGCCGCCCGAGCCGCAGCACACCACGATGCGGGTGTGCGGGTCGTCGATCAGCGCATCGACCTCCAGCCACGGGGCCGAGGCGTCCAGCGTCGTGTTGTCCGAGGTCATATGGGCCCCTGTTTCCGCAGGTCTCTCGCCAGGCGGTAGAGCCCGGCGAGGTCCACTCCCTCGGGGAGCAGCTCCAACTCGTAGGTGGGAAGGCCGATTGCGGTCAGTTCGGCGTACTCGGCGCGCTCCAGCTCGACCCGCTCGGCGTGTTCGCGCGCCTGCTCCAGCAGGGGGTCGATCAGGCGGTCCGCCAAGCCGCCGCGGCGGGCACCGCCCAGACCGGCGTCGGAGAGCGCCTTGGCGACGCCCGTACGCGCCCCACGGGCGGCGATGTCGAGGTCTCCGTTGTCCAGCAGCGCCGGGCGGGTCATGTTGATGACGACGCCGCCCACGGGGATGCCGGCGGCGCGCAGCTCGGCGACGCCGTCCGCGGTCTCCTGGACCGGCATCTCCTCCAGGAGCGTCACCAGATGCACCGCGGTCTCGGGCGACTTGAGGACCCGCATCACGGCCTGCGCCTGATTGTGGATCGGGCCGATCTTCGCGAGGCCGGCGACCTCGTCGTTCACGTTCAGAAAGCGGGTGATCCGGCCGGTCGGCGGGGCGTCCATCACGACCGCGTCGTAGACGAACTTCCCGCTCTTGTCCTTGCGGCGCACCGCTTCGCACGCCTTGCCGGTCAGCAGGACGTCCCGCAGGCCCGGCGCGATGGTCGTGGCGAAGTCGATCGCGCCGAGCTTCTTCAGCGCCCGGCCCGCGCTGCCGAGTTTGTAGAACATCTGGAGGTAGTCCAGAAGGGCGCGTTCGGCGTCGATGGCCAGGGCGTGGACCTCACCGCCCGACCGTCTTCCGCCACCGCCCCGGGAGGGCTCTCCCGCGGACTCCGTCCGGGGGGAGCCCCACGGTGACGCACCTTCCGATGCCGGACCCACCGCGATCTTGCGTTCCTCGTAAGGAAGCGCTTCTGTCTCGAACAACTGGGCAATGCCCTGTCGGCCCTCGACCTCGACCAGGAGGGTACGGCGTCCCTCGGTGGCCAGGGCGAGGGCGAGGGCAGCGGCGACCGTGGTCTTGCCGGTGCCGCCCTTGCCGCTGACGACATGGAGCCTGCTCACGCAAAGGAGCCTAACCAGTCCGCGTCCCGGCTACGCACGGGATACGCCTGGGAAGCCCCGGAGAATCTTCCCGCGACCCCTCCGGGACGGGTCAGGGATGTTCCGTAGGGGGCCGGTGACCGCGCTCCGGGACGCCGTACGGGACGGGTGCGGGCGGCCCGTGGCGGACGGCGTCCACCGCTGTCGTGGACAGGCATTACGCTCGGCTCATGACCAAGTGGGAATACGCGACCGTGCCGCTGCTGGTGCACGCGACGAAGCAGATTCTGGACACCTGGGGCGAGGACGGCTGGGAGCTCGTCCAGGTCGTGCCCGGCCCGAACAACCCTGAGCAGTTGGTGGCCTACCTGAAGCGGGAGAAGGCGTGAGCGCGGCGGAGGACAAGATCGCGGCGCTCGGGCTGAAGCTGCCGCAGGTCGTGCCGCCGCTGGCCGCCTATCAGCCCGCGGTGCGCTCCGGCGCCTACGTGTACACCTCCGGCCAGCTGCCGATGGTGGACGGCGCGCTGCCGGTCACCGGCAAGGTCGGTGCCGAGGTCAGCGCGGAGCGGGCCCAGGAGCTCGCCGCGACCTGTGCGCTCAACGCGCTGGCCGCCGTGAAGTCCGTCATCGGTGACCTCGACAAGATCCAGCGGGTCGTGAAGGTCGTCGGTTTCGTGGCCTCCGCGCCGGACTTCACCGGCCAGCCGGGTGTCCTCAACGGCGCCAGCGAGCTGCTGGGCGAGATCCTCGGCGACAAGGGTGTGCACGCCCGCTCCGCGGTGGGTGTGGCGGTGCTGCCGCTCGACGCGCCGGTCGAGGTCGAGATCCAGGTCGAGATCGCCGAATAGGCACCCCGTAAGGGCCCTGAGCCCCACCACATGTGCCGTGCGCCGGAGGGCCCCTCGTCAGCAGGGGCCCTCCGGCGTGGAAGACGCCCTCGAACATCCGCCCGCGAGCGCATAGCATCCGGCCATGTCGTCCACGACCAATGGCCAGTGGTACCCGCCGGAGTGGCCGGACCGCATCCGGGCGCTCGCGAACGGCGAGCTGACCCCTGCCGAGCCCCGGCGGGCCGCCACCGTCCTGCTGCTGCGGGACTCCACCGCCGGCCCCACCGTCCACATGCTGCGCAGACGCGTCTCCATGGCCTTCGCCGGCGGCGCGTACGCCTACCCGGGCGGCTCCGTCGACCGACGCGACGAGCGCCCGGTGGCCTGGGCCGGCCCGTCGCGCGCCCAGTGGGCGGTCCGTATGGGCGTCGACCCGGCCACCGCGCAGACCATCGTCTGCGCGGCGGTCCGCGAGACGTTCGAGGAGGCGGGCGTGCTGCTCGCGGGCACCTCGGCCGAGACGGTCGTCGCGGACACCACCGGCGAGGAGTGGGAGGCCGACCGCGCCGCCCTGGTCGCCCACGAGGTGTCCTTCGCCGACTTCCTGGGCCGTCGTGGTCTGGTCCTGCGCTCCGATCTGCTCGGTGCCTGGGCCCGCTGGATCACTCCGGAGTTCGAGCCACGGCGCTATGACACCTGGTTCTTCGTGGCCGCGCTCCCCGAGGGCCAGCGCACCCGTAACGCCTCCACGGAGGCGGACCGTACGGTGTGGATCCGTCCGGAGGAGGCCGCGGCCGGCTACGACCGCGGTGAGCTGCTGATGATGCCGCCGACCATCGCGACGCTGCGCGCGCTCCAGCCGTACGCCACCGCCGCGGACGCGCTGGCCGCGGCGGAGGCCCAGAACCTGACGCCGGTGCTGGCGCGGACCCGCCTCGTGGGCGGCGAGATCGAGCTGAGCTGGCCGGGGCACGACGAGTTCACCAAGCACATCGCGCAGGGCGACGCCGATACCGGTGCCCCCGGGGACGGCGACGGCCCCCCGGAGCGCCCCAGCACCTCGGGAGGGACCCCCGCATGACCGAAGCAGCCGCCCTCCCCGGTCAGCCCCGTGGCGGAGTGATCTCGGGGCCCGCCACCACGCGCGCGCAGTGCGTACTGGCCCCGAACCCGTCGCCGATGACGCTGGACGGCACCAACACCTGGATCGTCGCCGAGCCGGACTCCGATCTCGCCGTCGTCATCGACCCCGGGCCGCTCGACGAGAGCCACCTGCGGGCCGTCATCGACACCGCAGAGCGGGCCGGAAAGCGCATCACGCTGACCCTGCTGACCCACGGTCACCCCGACCACTCCGATGGCGCCGCCCGCTTCGCCGAGCTGACCCGGTCGGCCGTACGGGCGCTGGACCCGGCGCTGCGCCTGGGCGACGAGGGGCTCGATGCGGGCGATGTCATCACCACCGGAGGCCTGGAACTGCGGGTGGTGCCCACACCGGGCCACACCGCGGACTCGCTCTCCTTCCACCTGCCGGCCGACCGCGCGGTACTCACCGGCGACACGATCCTGGGGCGCGGCACCACCATGGTCGCGCACCCCGACGGGCGGCTGGGCGACTACCTGGACTCGCTGCGCCGGCTGCGCTCCCTGACGGTCGACGACGGGGTGGCGACGGTCCTGCCGGGCCACGGGCCGGTGCTGAACGACGCCCAGGGGGCGGTGGAGTTCTATCTGGCGCACCGCGCGCACCGGCTCGCACAGGTGGAGACCGCGGTCGAGGCCGGCCACCACTCGCCCGCCGACGTCGTCGCGAGCGTCTATGCCGATGTGGACCGCTCGTTGTGGCCGGCCGCCGAGCTGTCGGTGCGGGCGCAGCTGGACTACCTGGGTGAACACGGGCTGATCGACGACTGACGGCGGGACCGGTGACCAGGGCCGGCAGCGCTGGCCTTCTTGGAGGGGCCGTTGGCCGGGGCTGACGGCGAGGACCGCTCCCGGGGGCGGCCGAGAGGCGCCGTCAGTACGCCTGCGGCTGGGGCGCCTTCGCCCCGTGGACGGCCAGGTACTCGGCGGCCAGCCAGGGGGCGAGGCGGGCGAGCAGATCGTCCAGCAGCTCCGGATACGCGGCGGGCGTCCGGGCGGCGCGCGCCGCGGCGCGCATCTGCTCGGCGTACGCCGGGTAATAGCGCCCGAACACCTCGGCGGACTCGGTGAGATCACTCGTCCAGCCGCCCCAGCGCGGCATGACCAGGGTGAATCCGGTGCGTACGAGCCGGCGCGCCACACCCCGGGTCAGCCGGGTGCGCGCTGCCTCCGTAGTGGCCGCCGCGGCCTTCTCGCGCAGACCGGGCAGGCTGCGGAAGAGGTCGCCGTTGGTCTCGCGGGCGAGGAGCGAGGTGGGGCGGTAGCGGGGCAGCTCGGTGGCGAGATCCGCGCCGCTGACGGGGGTGCACAGACAGGCCACGAACCATGCGAGGTCGTACCGCTCCCGCTCGCTGCGCAGGCGGTGCACGCCGAAAAGCAGGATTCCCACGCCGCTGATCTGCGGAAACGCGGCATCCAGGCCGTGCTCGACGGCATCGACGGCAGCGCGGTCGGCATCGGTGGGCTCGTTCCGCAGGGCGATGAGTGCGTCGAGGTCGGAGACTCCGGGGACGGCGGTGCCGCGCGGGATGCTGCCGAAGAGGTAGCTGCTGTGCAGGCGGCCGGGGCCGAAGTGCGCGCCGATCCGGGCGCCGAGCTCCGCCACGACGGGCGCGAACGGCGCGGACACGCGGTCCAGGGACCCTTCCCGCACGAAGTAGCCGTCCCGGTCCAGCCCCTTGCCGTTGGTCATGGCGCCACTATGGCGAGGGGGCGGTGGGTGCGGCGACCCGATTACAGGGGTGACGGGGGCCGCATACGCGGTGACGGGGCCCGATACGGGGGTGACGGGGCCCGGTGGTCCGGTGGGGCACCAAGGAGGCGGCCGTGGTTCCACGGGCCCCTGACGAAGAAACCGCTGGTCCCGTGGCCCCGACGAACCGGCCGGCAGGATCCATGGCGAAGGGCCCCGCCGGAGCGGGGCCCTTCCAAGGCTGTGGACGAGCCGGGTCAGCGCGAGCGCTTGGCCAGCCGCTCGACGTCCAGCAGGATCACGGCGCGCGCCTCCAGGCGCAGCCAGCCGCGGCCCGCGAAGTCCGCGAGCGCCTTGTTGACCGTCTCGCGGGAGGCGCCGACCAGCTGGGCCAGCTCCTCCTGCGTCAGGTCGTGGACGACGTGGATGCCCTCCTCGGACTGCACGCCGAAGCGGCGCGACAGGTCGAGCAGGGCGCGGGCCACACGGCCCGGTACGTCCGAGAAGACCAGGTCGGACATCTGGTCGTTGGTCTTGCGCAGTCGGCGGGCGACCGCACGCAGCAGGGCCGTGGCCACCTCGGGGCGGGCGTTCAGCCAGGGCTGAAGGTCGCCGTGGCCCAGGCCGAGGAGCTTGACCTCGGTGAGGGCGGAGGCCGTGGCCGTACGCGGGCCCGGGTCGAAGAGCGAGAGCTCACCGATCAGCTCTCCCGGGCCGAGGACGGCGAGCATGTTCTCCCGGCCGTCCGGGGAAGTGCGGTGCAGCTTCACCTTGCCCTCGGTGACCACGTACAGGCGGTCGCCGGGGTCCCCTTCGTGGAACAGGGCGTCGCCGCGGGCGAGCGTGACCTCTCCCATTGAGGCGCGCAGCTCGGCCGCCTGCTCGTCATCGAGCGCCGCGAAGAGCGGTGCGCGCCGCAGAACGTCGTCCACGAGATCTCTCCTTGTCGACATGCTCCGGGGGACTGTGGTCCCCATCATGCCGGAATGCAAAACAGTGCGATCAGTCACAAGTTTGCCGGACCGGTGCCCGGAGCCGTAAGGCAGGGGGCCGATTGGGGTCAGGAATCACAGTGATCAAGCCGGATGTCAGTGGCTGGCCTTAGTCTGGCCGAGTGTCCAATACGCCGGTGAGAGCAGAGGAGTGGGGGGCCGGAAGAGTGAGTACAGGGCGTGATTCCGCTGTGGGCGAACAGCCGTCCGGCCGCACCCCGAATTCCGGCAAAGGCAACAAATCGCCCTCCGGGGTGACGTCCGGCCAGAAGCCGGTCGTCCGCAGGACCGGCGCGTCGCGACCGGCGGCGCAGGACACCACCGCGCAGACCTCCGTGAAGAAAACCTCGGTAGGCAGGACCTCGGCAGGGAAGAAGGCCGCCGTGAACGACACTCCAGAGCAGCCGCCGGCGGCCACGAAGGCCGCAGCGCAGAAGGCCGTCACGAAGAAGGCCACCGCGCAGAAGGCCGTCGCCAAGAAGGCCACCGCGAAGAAGCCCACCGCGGCCGCCGAAAAGACCACCGCCAAGAAGACGGCAGCCAAGAAGGCAACGGCCAAGAAGGCAACGGCCAAGAAGGCAACGGCCAAGAAGACGGCCCCCGCCAAGAAGACGGCGGCGAAGACGACCGCAAAGACGACCGCCGCGAAGGCTCCGGCCAAGAAGGCCCCTGCGCGCAAGCCCGAGTCGCGCGTCGCCATGGTGCGGCGGGCCCGCCGGATCAACCGTGAGCTGGCCGAGCTGTATCCGTACGCCCACCCCGAGCTGGACTTCACCAACCCCTTCGAGCTGCTGGTCGCCACGGTCCTGTCCGCGCAGACCACCGACCTGAGGGTCAACCAGACCACCCCGCGTCTCTTCGCGGTCTGCCCGACGCCCGAGGACATGGCCGCGATGGATCCGGAGCGGCTGGAGGAGCTGATCCGGCCGACCGGCTTCTTCCGTGCCAAGGCGAAGTCGCTGCTCGGTCTGTCGGCCGCGCTGCGCGACCGCTTCGGCGGTGAGGTGCCGGGCCGTCTGGAGGATCTCGTCACCCTCCCCGGGGTCGGCCGCAAGACCGCCAATGTGGTGCTCGGCAACGCCTTCGGTGTCCCGGGCATCACCGTCGACACCCACTTCGGCCGTCTCGCGCGCCGTTTCGGCTGGACCACTGCGGAGGATGCCGAGAAGGTCGAGGCGGATGTCGCCGAGATCTTCCCCAAGAGCGAGTGGACGATGCTCTCGCACCGTGTGGTCTTCCACGGCCGCCGCGTCTGCCACTCCCGCAAGCCCGCCTGTGGAGCCTGCCCCATCGCCCCGCTGTGCCCCGCCTACGGCGAGGGCGAGACGGACCCGGAGAAGGCGAAGAAGCTGCTGAAGTACGAGCTGGGCGGCCAGCCGGGGCAGCGGTTGAAGCCGCCGGCCGACTACCCGGGGCAGCCCGCGCCCCCGATGGCGCCCCCGGTGGCCGCTTCATGACAGCACCCGCCCAGAGGTGACCGACGATCGACGCCAGGCCTGAGGGGGCGCGTATGAGGAGTGCACGGGAGCAGCAGT
This sequence comes from Streptomyces sp. NPDC054786, assembly GCF_053611685.1. Lineage (NCBI taxonomy): Bacteria > Bacillati > Actinomycetota > Actinomycetes > Kitasatosporales > Streptomycetaceae > Streptomyces > Streptomyces sp. NPDC054786. The sequence goes on from NZ_JBSHAW010000001.1 coordinate 468,472, forward strand.
ACGGCGAGGAGCCGGACGTCCGCGGCGCGGCGTCCGGCCGGGACGTCACGGTCACGACCGACGGCCTGCCCGAGTGGCTGGCCCCGGTGGCCCGCGCCGCCGCCACGGTCGAGCCGCGCCAGCTCAGCCGCTTTCTGCCGCCGGAGAGCGGCGGCCGGCAGTCCGCGGTGCTGATCCTCTTCGGTCACGGCGCCCGCGGCCCCGAGCTGCTCCTGATGGAGCGCGCCGGGACCCTGCGCTCACATGCCGGCCAGCCCTCCTTCCCCGGCGGCGCCCTCGACCCGGAGGACGGCGACCCCGACGGGCCCGGTCCGGTGCGGGCGGCGCTGCGGGAGGCTCAGGAGGAGACCGGCCTCGACCCGTCCGGTGTACAGGTCTTCGGCGTGCTGCCGCGGCTCTACATCCCCGTCAGCGGCTTCGTGGTGACGCCCGTCCTGGGCTGGTGGCGCCGGCCGAGCCCGGTCGGGGCGGTCGACCAGGCGGAGACCGCCCGGGTCTTCACGGTTCCCGTGGCGGATCTCACGGACCCGGCCCATCGTGTGACAACGCGCCATCCCAGTGGCCACGTCGGCCCCGCGTTCCTTGTCGAAAACGCCCTGGTCTGGGGCTTTACGGCCGGAGTTATCGACCGGATCCTGCACTACGCCGGCTGGGAGATTCCGTGGGACCGTGACAAGGCGGTCCCACTGGACTGGCGCTCATGAGACGGTGTCCGGCGTGAACGTCCTGGACATCCTTCTGCTGGTCGCGGCCGTGTGGTTCGCCATCATCGGCTATCGGCAAGGCTTTGTCGTCGGCATCCTGTCCGTGATCGGCTTCCTCGGGGGCGGTCTGATCGCGGTCTATCTGCTGCCCGTGATCTGGAACGAGATCACCGGAGATGCGACGCCCGGCACCTTCGCGGCCATCGCGGCCGTCGCCATCGTGATCGTGTGCGCATCCGTGGGCCAGGCGCTCACCACCCACCTGGGCAACAAACTGCGCCGCCACATCACGTGGTCACCGGCGAGAGCACTGGACGCGACCGGCGGTGCGCTGGTCAACGTCCTGGCGATGCTGCTGGTCGCCTGGCTGATCGGCTCGGCGCTGGCCGGTACGTCCCTGCCGACGCTCGGCAAGGAGGTCCGCAATTCCAAGGTGCTGCTCGGTGTGTCCCGGGTGATGCCCCAGCAGGCCAGCACCTGGTTCGCTGACTTCTCCTCGGTCCTCGCGCAGAACGGCTTCCCACAGGTCTTCACGCCGTTCTCCAACGAACCGATCAACAATGTGCCGGCGCCCGACCCCCGGCTGGCCACCAGCCCGGTGGCGGCGCAGGCCAGGCGCAGCATCGTCAAGGTCGTCGGCACGGCCCCCGGCTGCGGCAAGGTACTCGAAGGCAGCGGCTTCGTCTTCGGCCGGCACCGCGTCATGACCAACGCCCATGTGGTCGGCGGCGTGCGTGAGCCGACCGTCCAGGTGGGCGGCGAGGGCCGTACATACGACGCCAAGGTCGTGATCTACGACTGGCGGCGCGATATCGCGGTCCTGGAAGTGCCCTCACTGGAGGCGCCGGCCCTGCAGTTCGCCCGCGCGGATGCGAGCAGCGGCAACAACGCCATCGTCGCCGGCTTCCCGGAGAACGGCGGCTATGACGTCCGCTCCGCCCGTATCCGCGGCCGTATCCAGGCCAACGGCCCGGACATCTACCACCGCGGCACGGTCGCCCGCGATGTCTACTCCCTCTACGCCACGGTCCGGCAGGGCAACTCCGGCGGCCCGCTGCTCACCCCGCAGGGCAAGGTCTACGGCGTCGTCTTCGCGAAGTCGCTGGACGACTCGCACACCGGCTATGCGCTGACCGCCGACGAGGTCCGCCAGGACGTCCTCAAGGGGCGTACGGCCCGGCAACAGGTCGACAGCCAGGGCTGCGCGATCTAGAACCCGTCCGCAAAGCCCTGAAAGCCCTGAGGGCGTGTCCGGCGGTCATGGCCGGACAGACGGTGTGGGGCGCGTCAGGCGCGGGGAGACGTGCTTCCCGCGCCCTGTCGGCGTCCGTGGTCAGGTACGGGGATGGCGTAGCCGCGCGCTCATCCAGCGCGCTCTGCGGCGCAGGATGCGCGGGATGCCCATGGGGTGCGCCGGGTCGGGGGATTGGCCGGACCCGAGGTCCGGGGCTCCCCTGTCCTGAGTACCCACTGCAGCGGCACTGCTGCGGCGGTTGCGTGCCACGTCACGGTAGTCGTGCGTCCAGCCCATACCCTCGACTCTGCCCGTGGCCCAAGGTCCGTAACCGCCTCGGGGACCGCCAATTGGCCTATGCGCCAGGCAAGTGGCTGTTCGTCAGACGGACGTTCGAGCCCCGGGTGGGCGTGCCCCGCTGAGCGGTTCGGCCCGCCCGCTCAGCGGGCGCGGGCGCATGGAAAAACCGGTATGCATGACTCCTGCAACGGTCGGGCCCAGGGCCCTTGTTGTCGCCGGCCCGCTGCCGCGCGCGACGCGTCAGCGATCGGGTTCCGGGTCCTTGAGCCAGTTGATCAGCTCCGTGGAGAACGCCACCGGGTCCTCCTCGTGCGGGAAGTGGCCCAGGCCGTCGAACAGCCGCCAGCGGTACGGCGCCTCGACGTACTGGCCGGAGCCGGCCGCACTGCGGGTGCGCATCACCGGGTCGAGTGAGCCGTGCAGATGCAGCGTCGGGACCCGTACGGGCAGCTTCATCCGGCGGTTGAACTGGATTCCGTCGGGGCGCGCCATCGACCGCACCATCCAGCGGTACGGCTCGATCGAGCAGTGCGCCGTCGAAGGGATGCTCATCGCCCGCTGGTAGACCGCGATCGCCTCGTCGTCCGGCAGCCGGGGCCCGGACCAGTCGCGGATCATCCGGCCCACCAGCGCCGCGTCGTCGGCCGTCAGCCGGCGCTCCGGGAGCCAGGGCCGCTGGAAGTTCCAGATGTGCGAACTCTGCGCGCTCTGCCGGGGGTCGGCGAGCATCGCCGAGCGCCAGCGCCGCGGGTGCGGCATCGAGGACACGGCCAGCCGGCGCACCAGCTTGGGCCGCATCACCGCCGCCGTCCAGGCGAGGTAGCCGCCCAGGTCGTGCCCGACGAGCGCGGCGTCCGGCTCGCCCAGGGACCGTATGACGCCGGTGACGTCCAGGGCGAGATTCGCCGGGTCGTAGCCGCGGGGGGTGCGGTCGCTGCCGCCGACGCCCCGCAGGTCCATCGCCACCGCGCGGAAGCCCGCCTCGGCCAGGGCCGGGAGCTGGTGCCGCCAGGTCCACCAGAACTGCGGAAAGCCGTGCAGCAGCAGCACCAGCGGGCCGTCGCCCATCTCCGCGATGTGGAAGCGGGCGCCGTTGGCCGCGACGTCACGGTGCGAGACCGCTTTCCCGCCGGGGACATCGAGCCGTACGACCGAGGCGGTGCTGTCAGGGGCTGTCATACCGATGAGCGTGTCACAGACTCCAGCGCCGGGTGTTCCACCGGGGCCACGCGCGGATGCGGCTTGGCCTTCTGGAGCACGGCCGCGGTCTCCTTGGCCGAGGTGATGGACTTCTCCGGCTTCTTGATCTTCTTGACCTTGGCCATCGCGATGAGGGCCAGCAGGCCGGCGAGGACCAGGAAGGCACCGCCGACGATCAGGAACGACCAGGCCAGCCCGAGGCCGAGGTTGTGGATGCCGTAGGCCGCCGCGAAGCTCAGCACCGGCAGTGCGAACAGTGCCAGCGCGCCCGCGACCATGAACGCGGCACTGCCGATGCCCGCCCGCTTGGCGTCCTGGCGGAACTCCGCCTTGGCCAGCGCGATCTCGTCGTGCACCAGCGCGGACATCTCGGTGGTGGCCGTGGCCACCAGCTGTCCGAGGCTGCGGTCCGTGCCGTCGTCGGCTGCGCTCATCGCCGTCTCCCTCTTTTCTTCACCCGGATGCAAAGCCTCTCAGATCATGCCGGACCATCGTCTCCGGCATGCCTGCTGGAGGCCACTTCGGCAAGCCGCCGGTGTTCCGCGGCCTTGGCTTCGTGGATTGCCGCCATCCGCAGGTGGTATTCCGGCTTGTCGAGTTCGTAGACGTCGGGGATGCCGTCCTGGTCCTCGTCCCGCTCCTCTTCCTCGCACAGCTGCCTGTACTTGGTGTTACGGAGCTTGAGGAGGATGCCGGCGAAGACGGCCGCCAGCAGCGAGCCGATCAGCACCGATGCCTTGATCTCGTCGGTCAGCACCGGGTTCTCGGAGAAGGCGAGTTCGCCGATGAGCAGCGAGACGGTGAAGCCGATGCCGGCCAGGGAGGCGAGGGCGAAGACATCCGGCCACTTGAGCTCGGGGTTGAGTTCGGCCTTGGTGAAGCGGGCGGTGAGCCAGGTGCCGCCGAAGATGCCGAGTGCCTTGCCCACCAACAGGCCGAGCACGACCCCCAGCGTCTCCGGCCGGGTGAAGACGTCATGGACCGCGCCGCCGGATATGAAGACGCCCGCGGAGAAGAGGGCGAACAGCGGCACGGCGAAGCCGGCCGAGAGCGGGCGGACCAGATGCTCGATGTGCTCGCCGGGGGACCGGGCCTCCCCGTCGCGCCGGGTGCAGCGCAGCATCAGGCCCATGGCGACGCCGGCGATGGTGGCATGCACCCCGCTGTTCTCCATCAGGCCCCAGATGACCAGGGCGAGCGGGACATAGACGTACCAGCCCCGGACGCCCTTGCGCAGCAGCAGATAGAAGATCACCAGGCCGGCGACGGCCAGGCCGAGCGCCAGGAAATTGAGCGTCGAGGTGAAGAAGATCGCGATGATCAGGATGGCGAAGAGGTCGTCGACGACGGCGAGCGTGAGCAGGAAGGCGCGCAGCGAGGCGGGCAGGGACGTGCCGATGACGGCGAGTACGGCGAGCGCGAAGGCGATATCGGTGGCGGTGGGGACCGCCCAGCCCTGCAGCGAGCCGCCGCCGATGCTGTTGACGGCGAAGTAGACGAGGGCCGGCATCGCCATTCCGCAGAGCGCCGCGATCACCGGCAGCGCGGCGGCCTTCGGGTCGCGCAGCTCGCCGGCCACCAGTTCGCGCTTGAGCTCGATGCCGGCGACGAAGAAGAAGACCGCGAGCAGCCCGTTGCCGGCCCAGTGCTGGATGGACAGGTCCAGGCCCAGCGCGGCCGGTCCCAGGTGGAAGCCGCGGACCGCTTCATAGCTCCCGCCGAGGGTGTTTGCCCAGATCAGGGCCGCTACGGCGGCGGCGAGCAGCAGGACGCCGCCGACGGTTTCGGCGCGCAGCGCGTCCGCGATGAAGTTCCGCTCGGGCAGCGGCATCCGCCCGAGGAAAGGGGGGCGGCGGTTGGTGGGGGCGCTCACGCGGTGACCTCCGGGCTTTTCGGTAGCTGCGTACGGCTCTTGCAGTTGCCGACCAGACTTCCCGGCGCACCCTGAGTTTCTTGGCGTGTCATTGACGCGGCTCCCACTTTACCGGGCAGGTGCAAGCGGCTATCCGGTGGCCTCACTTTACGGGCAATTCGGGCCTCGGGCCGCTGGAGAGGCCGGCCGCAGCCGGGCCCCGGAGCGGGGCCGGGGTGCGCTCTTTGCGGAGCCGGTCCGACCGGAGGGGCGGACCGCCGGGGACGACGGAGGGGCACCCGGCCGCGTCGGCCGGGTGCCCCTTCTGTCATCCGTTCCGCTCAGTCCTCGGAGGGTGCGCTCGGCAGCTTCGCCTGGATCAGGTCCATCACCGAGGAATCGGTGAGGGTGCTGACATCACCGAGGTCGCGGTTCTCGGCGACATCGCGCAGCAGCCGTCGCATGATCTTGCCGGAGCGGGTCTTGGGCAGCTCCGCGACCGGCATGACCCGCTTGGGCTTGGCGATCGGGCCGAGCTGCTGGGCGACATGGGCGCGCAGCTCCTCGACCAGGCCCTCGTCCTCTGCCGCACCGCCGCGCAGGATGACAAAGGCGCAGATGGCCTGGGTGGTCTGCGGGTCGGTGGCGCCGACGACCGCGGCCTCGGCCACCTTCGGGTGCGAGACCAGCGCCGACTCGACCTCGGTCGTGGAGATGTTGTGGCCGGACACCAGCATCACGTCGTCCACCCGGCCGAGCAGCCAGATGTCGCCGTCGTCGTCCTTCTTGGCACCGTCGCCGGCGAAGTACTTGCCCTCGAAGCGGGACCAGTACGTGTCGAGATAGCGCTGGTCGTCGCCCCAGATCGTGCGGAGCATGGACGGCCAGGGCTCGGTCAGCACGAGATAGCCGCCGGCGCCGTCGGGCACCTCGCGGGCATCGTCGTCCACGACGGTCGCGGCGATACCGGGCAGCGCCACCTGAGCCGAGCCGGGCTTGGTGGCCGTGACGCCCGGCAGCGGGCTGAGCATCATTCCGCCGGTCTCGGTCTGCCACCAGGTGTCGACGATCGGCGTCGCATCGGCCCCGATGTGCTTGCGGTACCACATCCATGCCTCGGGGTTGATCGGTTCGCCCACCGATCCGAGGATCCGCAGCGACGACAGATCGAACTTCGCCGGGATGTCGTCGCCCCACTTCATGCAGGCGCGGATCGCGGTCGGCGCGGTGTAGAGGACCGTCACGCCGTACTTCTGGACGATCTCCCACCAGCGGCCCTGGTGCGGGGTGTCGGGCGTGCCCTCGTAGAGCACCTCCGTCGCGCCGTTGGAGAGCGGGCCGTAGGTGATGTACGAGTGGCCGGTCACCCAGCCGACGTCGGCGGTGCACCAGTAGACGTCGGTCTCCGGCTTGAGGTCGAAGACCGCGTGGTGGGTGTACGAGACCTGGGTGAGGTAGCCGCCGGTGGTGTGCAGGATGCCCTTGGGCTTACCCGTGGTGCCGGAGGTGTAGAGGATGAACAGCGGGTGCTCGGCGTCGAAGGCCTCGGGCGTGTGCTGGTCGCTCTGCGGCTCGACGATCTCGTGCCACCACACGTCCCGGCCCTCGTGCCAGTCGACGTCCTCCTGGCCGGTACGGCGTACGACCAGGACGCTGCGGACGTTCTCCGTGCCGGGCCTGGTCAGCGCCTCGTCGACGGCGGGCTTGAGGGCGGACGGCTTGCCGCGGCGGTAGCCGCCGTCGGCGGTGATCACGACGCGGGCGTCGGCGTCGTTGATGCGGGTGGCCAGCGCGTCCGCGGAGAATCCGCCGAAGACGACGGAGTGCGGGGCGCCCAGGCGCGCGCAGGCCAGCATGGCGATGACCGTCTCCGGAATCATCGGCATGTAGATGGCGACCCGGTCGCCGCTGTGCACGCCCAGCTCGATCAGTGCATTGGCGGCCTTGGAGACCTCGCGCTGCAGCTCGGCGTACGTGATCGCGCGGGTGTCACCCGGCTCGCCCTCGAAGTGGATGGCGACCCGGTCGCCCAGCCCGTTCTCCACATGCCGGTCCACGCAGTTGTAGGCGACGTTGAGCTTGCCGTCGGCGAACCACTTCGCGAAGGGCGCGTTGGACCAGTCGAGGGTCTGGGTGGGTGCGGTCTCCCAGGACAGGCGTCCGGCCTGCTCGGCCCAGAAGCCCAGCCGGTCCGCCGCGGCCTGTTCGTAGGCGGCGGCCGTGACGTTGGCGTTCGCGGCCAGATCGGCGGGCGGCGCGAACCGCCGCTCCTCCTTGAGCAGGCTGGCCAGGCTTTCGTTGCTCACAACATCTCCCAATCCCAGGGCGTCCGATGTGTCCCCAGGTCATAGCTCATCAGCCCATGCACGGCCCTGACAAGGCCTGTGGAAAATTATTGGTGTAGACCTGTTGTTCCGAGGGCTGTTCCAGGGATGTTGAGGGCCGCCGCGCAGGTCAGACCGTCACCGGTGCCGGTTCGCCGCGGACCGCGCAGAACCGCCCGGTGGCCTCGTCGAGCACGTATGTCTGGGCCTCGCCGACATGGAAATACATGCCGTGCAGCGTGAGCGCGCCCTCGGCCTCCCGGCGGGCCACACAGGGGTGCGCCCTGAGGTGGTCGAGCTGCTGCATGACGTTGACGAGTGCCAGCCGCTCCTGGTCGTCGCTCACCGGTCGTCCGCTCAGGGCGACTTCTCCCCGCCCCAGCCGCCCGATGCGCTGCATACGGGCCAGGCTCGGCCGGCCGTGCCGCAGCCAGCGGGTGAGCGGGGTCGGCTCGGCCTCTTCCGGTACGGCGGCGCCCAGCAGCGCCCCCATGGCGCCGCAGCCCGAATGGCCGCACACCGTGATCGAACCGACCCGCAGTACCTCCACGGCGTATTCGATCGCTGCTCCCACCGAGTCGCAGGAGGTGTCCGAGCCGGGCGGCGGCATCAGGTTGCCGACATTGCGCACGGTGAACAGATCGCCCGGCCCACTCGACGTGATCATGCTCGTGACCAGCCGGGAGTCGGCGCAGGTCAGAAACAGCTGACTGGGCCGCTGGCCCTCGCGCGCCAGCCGGGCCAGCTCCTCGCGTACGAGCGGGGCCGTATGGCGCTGGAACGCGCTGATCCCGCCCAGCAGTTGGCTGCCGCTGCTCTCCGGGGCCGCCGCCCGGCCGGGTGCGGGCCGGGTGCAGTGGTGGTTGCGCCACGGTGTCCACGGCCGGCAGGAGTGCGCACTGGCCGGCTCGGCGATCGGCCGGCCCGAGCGGCCCCCGAGGGTCACCCAGCCGCCGTGCGCCCGATGGGCGGTGGACCAGGACTGCAGCGCCTCGTAGGCGGCATGATCCATGAACGAGCCGCACAGTTCGACGACGACATCGGTGTGCGCCGGCACCTGCGCCAGCGCCCGGGTCAGCCGCGGCACCGCCAGAAACGTCAACTGCCCGCTGACGCGCACCCGGTAGCCGCCGGCCTCCTCCGTCACGGTGATACGGGTGTGTGTCAGTCGGCGCAGCGCCAGGAAGAGCGCGACCGCGATGCCCGTCAGTACGCCCTGGAGCACCCCGAGGAGGACGACGCCGCCCAGGGTGGCGGCGTACACCGGGAATTCGCGATGCCGCTGTACGTGCCGGATGTGCGCAAAGCTCACCATCCGTACGCCGACGACCATCACCAGCGCGGCGAGCGCCGCCAGCGGGATCAGCTCCAGCACCGCGGCCAGCAGGCCCGCACACAGCAGCACCCATACGCCGTGCAGCACGGTGGCGCGACGGGTGGCCGCACCGGCCCGTACGTTGGCCGAGCCGCGGATCGCGCCTCCGGAGACCGGCAGCCCGCCCAGCAGCCCGGAGACGGCATTGGCCACGCCCTGACCGGCCAGTTCGCGGTTGAGCCGCGCACGCCCCGTGGGAGCGCCCGGCCGCTCGGCCGTCAGCCGGTCCACCGCCACCGCCGACAGCAGCGATTCCATACTGGCGACGAAGGTGACGGTCAGCACCGCGGCGGCGAGGGCCGGAAGGGAAGCGTCCGGCAGTGCGGGCGGCTCGGGCAGCCGCCAGGACGGCAGCTCCACCCGCGCCACCGCCGTCCCCGCACTGACCGCCGTCGCGGCGAGCACAGCGGCCAGCGGGGCCGGCAGCACCCGCGCCCATCGTCCGGCACGGCCCGGCAGCCGCCCCCAGCCGATGAGCACGGCGACGGTGACGGCGCCGATCAGCAGCGCGGCGGTGTGCGGATGCGCCAACTGGCCGGGCAGTGCAGTGGCGTTGTCGAGCGCCGAGCTGTCGGGGCTGCCGCCGAGCACCACATGGAGCTGGCCGAGGGCGATGGTGACCCCGATGCCCGCCAGCATGCCGTGCACGATCGCCGGGCTGACGGCCAGCGTCGCACGGGCCACGCGCAGTGCGCCCAGGGCGAGTTGGGCGAGGCCGGCCAGGACCGTGATGGCGCAGGTGGCGCGCCAGCCGTAGCGCTGGACCAGGTCGGCGGTGACCACCAGGAGGCCGGTTGCCGCGCCGCTCACCTGGAGCGGGGCGCCGCCGAGCAGACCGGCGACGATGCCGCCGACGGCCGCGGCGACCAGACCGGCCTGGAGCGGGGCGCCGGTGGCCAGGGCGATGCCCAGCGACAGCGGGACGGCGAGCAGGAAGACGACGACGGAGGCGGAGAGGTCCCGTCGGAAAGCGGCCCGGCCGGCCTTCTTCGTGCGGGGGCCGGGCCTGGAGGACGTATGTGGCTCGGGAGGGATCTCGGCGTGGTGCGAGGTGCGCGGCGGCTGCGGCGGCGATTTCTCGATCTGCGGCATTCCCGTCTCCTCCGGGGCGACGCGGTCGCGCGGGGCGCGATCGTGGGGCGGCGGTGTACTGCGGCGGGACGTGAGTCGGCCGGCGGGCATCGCCGTTGGGCGACGGTCCGGTGACTCTCAAGCATCGGTAAATGAACCGTAATGACAGGTAAAGGAAAGGAGAAGGCTTTACCGGCATATGCCGCCATCCTTCCCTCTATCAGGTGAATGTGATGACGTTCGCCTTGCCGTTTCACAGCCTCTTCTTGGCGCATGAAGCCTTTACGCAACTATTCCGATTAATCGCCGGGAAGGTGCGGGCACCAGGAATGCGGTGGCTGATGGCGACCGCATCAAAGGCGACGGCGCCAAAGGTGACGGCGTCAAAGGTGACCGCATTCATTGGGGCGGTGGTCGCACCGGCAGTGGTGGCCGACTGCCCGGCGGCGACCCTCAACGGGCCGCCACCCAGGACGAGGCAGGGGCGGGCGGCACCCGAGGGCCCGGCCCGTACGGGCCGACTGCTCGGTGCCGGGCCGACCGCCTGCGCCGGAGCGCAGTCCACCAGCTCAGACCTCGCCGCCTCAAGCCGGGCAAACCGCGCCCCCCCAACGGTTCGTGGTCTCCTCTCGGCACGGCACCATCCGTGCCGACGGGCAAGCAGCCCTGGCCGGCCGCGCCCGTCGGCGTCGCCTGGCAGGTCAGGCGGGCTGCGGGGTGGCCGTCCCCTCGCAGAGCACGAAGGACGGGTCGACCTGGGCCGCCAGGTCGACCCCGGTCTTCGCGTTGCCCCAGCTCTCCGCGTTCTTCAGGTGGAAGTGCACCATCTGGCGCGTATACCGCTCCCAGTCACGGCGCCCGTAAGCCGCATCGGCCGTGTGGTGCAGTGTCTCCAGGGCCTGGCGGTTGCCCTCCTCCAGGTAGCTGAAGGGGGTCGGGCGGCCCCTCTCCATGGCGCGCACCCAGTCGGAGTGGCCGACGGTCACCAGCAGGTCCTCACCCACCTCGTCGCGCAGGAACGTCAGATCCTCGGGGCCCTGCACCTTGTTGCCCACGACCCTCAGGGGGACGCCGAAGTCCCGTGCGTACTCCTTGTACTGGCGGTAGACGGCGACGCCCTTACGGGTCGGCTCGGCAACCAGGAAGGTCATGTCGAAGCGGGTGAACATCCCGGACGCGAAGGAGTCGGAGCCCGCCGTCATGTCGACGACGACGTACTCCTCGCGGCCGTCCACCAGGTGGTTCAGGCACAGCTCCACCGCGCCGACCTTGGAGTGGTAGCAGGCCACGCCCAGGTCGGACTCCGTGAACGGGCCGGTCGCCATCAGCCGCACAGCGCAGTCGTCGAACTCCACCCTCCTGGCGCAGGCGTCGTAGACGGGGTTGTCCTCGCCGACCCGCAGCAGCCGTGAGCCCTCGCCGGGCGGGGTGGTCTTGATCATTGATTCCGAGGACGGGATCCGCGGGTTGCTGCCGCGCAAGTAGTCCTTGATCAGCGGGAGATGGGCGCCCATCGCGGGAAGCGCGGCGCCCTCCCTCTCGTCGAGGCCGAGGGCGGCGCCCAGATGCTGGTTGATGTCGGCATCCACGGCGATCACGGGGAGCCGGGCCGCGGCGAGATGCCGGATGAACAGGGAGGACAGGGTGGTTTTGCCGCTGCCGCCCTTGCCTACGAAAGCGATCTTCATGTTCACCAAGGGTAATCGTCATATCGCTCTGAGTGAGAGGGCTGCGTGAGGAAGACCACTCCTTCGAGGGGTCGGGCCCCGTGGTGCGTAGGGTCGTACCCATGGCTGGAAACACCCGGGGGACGTCCCCCGCACCCCCGAAAGCGAGCGACGACCCGCTCGCGACCCTGGCCTCGCTCCCGGGAGTCGCCGACTCCGTGGACTCCGTACGCAAGGGCGTCGACCGGGTATACGGGCACCGGGTCATGCGACGCCGCAGCAATGAGGTGACATCCGAGGCGGCGCTGCGCGGAGCGCGCGGTTCCGCGGCCCTTTCGGGGGCTGACTGGGCGCTCGAAGAGGTCCGGCGCCGCACCGACTTCGGTATCGAGGGCGAACCGCGGACGGTCGGCGCGGCCCTGCGGCTGACGGCCGAGGCCGGGCAGCTGCTCAGCGTGTGGCGGCAGTCGCCGCTGCGGGTGCTGGCGCGGCTCCACCTGGTGGCGGCATCAGGCGGCGGGCGAAGCGCCGATGAGCCCGAGGGCGGGCGAGAGCGGGGAGGGACGGCGGACGAGAGGGTGGGGCGGCCCCGGCTGGCCGCCGAGCCGGTGGAGGAACCGCTCATCGAGCTGGCGCTGCCGGATGCCGACGAGGTCGCCGGGCGGCTGGACGGGCTGTCGCGGCTGCTGCTCGCCGGCACCGAGGCGCCGGCCCTGGTGACCGCGGCGGTGGTGCACGGCGAGCTGCTCGCCCTGCGGCCGTTCGCCACCTGCAACGGGCTGGTCGCGCGGGCCGCGGAGCGAATCGTGCTGATCGGCAGTGGACTGGACCCGAAGTCGATCTGTCCCGCCGAGGTCGGGCACGCCGAACTGGGGCGCGCGGCCTATGTCGCGGCCCTGGAGGGCTATGTCTCCGGCACCCCGGAGGGCGTCGCGGCGTGGGTCGCGCACTGCGGACGCGCGGTGGAACTCGGCGTACGGGAGAGCACTGCGGTCTGTGAGGCGCTGCAGCGCGGCGCGGCGTAAGGGAAGCCGGGGTGAAGGCTTTGGGTAGCGCTCAAGAATTCCGGAAGCTGTGCTTCATTCGCCCCTGAACAGGGTTGCGGCGGTACCAATGGGTGGTACCGCCGCTGGCATGTCCGCCGAGTTACCATGCGTGCTCGAATATGTGCCCATCAGGTCGGAATCTTCGTCCGGTTACCTGGTGCGGCTGGCCCGTAATCGACGGGTCGGCGTCGCGTGGGTGCTTGGCATTCATGCATCGGTCCGTGGGCCACTTCCTGCGCTAAAGGTGTTCCTCTCGGATGTCCTTGGTCTCGCGGGCCGTTAAGTCCTTTGTACTACTCGGGCGGGGCAAGCGGAACCCCAACTTGCAGATCTTTACGTTTGGCTTCAAACGCGGGCATTGCGGGCGCTGCGGCCGGTCCGGCCGATAAGGCCAAGCCGTGGCTTTGTGGTTTTCCGCCGGCTCGCGTACCAGACCAACGTGGCGGTGGCCATGGCCGCACCCACCGCGGCCATGGCGGCGAGCGCCGGCCGCGAGGGCATCGACAGCACCGGGAGCCGCTGCTTGAGCGGGACCGGACGATTGAAGGAGAGAACCGGCCAACCGCGCGCGACCGCCTCACGGCGCAGTGCCCGGTCCGGATTGACCGCGTAAGGGTGACCGACCGCCGAGAGCATTGGTACATCGGTCGCCGAATCGCTGTACGCATAGCAGCGCTCGAGGTCGTAGCCCTCGGATACGGCGAGCTCCTGGACGGCCTCCGCCTTGGTCGGTCCGTAGGCGTAGTACTCCACCTCACCGGTGAAGCGGCCGTCCTCGCCGACGACCATTCGGGTGGCCACCACCCGGTCCGCGCCCAGGAGTTCACCGATCGGTTCGACGACTTCGGCGCCCGAGGTGGAGACGATCACGACGTCCCGTCCGGCGGCGTGATGCTCCTCGATGAGCGAGGCCGCCTCGTCGTAAATGATGGGGTCGATCAGATCGTGGAGCGTCTCGGCGACGATCTCCCGCACCTGGGCGACGTCCCAGCCGCGGCAGAGTGAGGAGAGATATTCCCGCATACGTTCCATCTGATCGTGGTCGGCGCCGCCCGCCAGGAACACGAACTGGGCATACGCAGTGCGCAGTACGGCCCGCCGATTGATCAGGCCGCCTTGGTAGAACGACTTGCTGAAGGTCAGCGTGCTCGACTTTGCAATGACGGTCTTGTCCAAGTCGAAGAACGCGGCAGTACGGGGAGTCGAGTGAGGCACGGAGTGGTTTTCCACGGGGCGAGCATAGGCGCCCACCATTCGGCGTAAGGTGTGGCGCGTGGGTTTGCCTGAGAAGGCTCTCGGGTACACCATGGAAGTCACGGATCGTTCGCGACCGTGCTAACCCGGTCCGGCTCCTCCCCCCCCGAGTCGGCCGTGGGGACGACCCCCGCTCTCCCCCCCGGCGGGGGTCGTCGCATGTCCGGATGCATTTTCCGCCGTTGGACGCCGATCCGCTCCACTCCTTGCCTGTGCGGCGCTCCGCAGCCTCGACGCGGACATCCCATTACGCACCGTAGTCGGCGCGCTGCTCTGAGGAAGAGTCCCGTGAGTCCCAGAAGTGGCCGTTCGTCGCTGGAATAGGTGACAGGGATATTCACAGCCCCGGAGTTGTCCACAATTTCGGGTCAAGATCCACAAGATTTTCCCGATCGCTGCAACGTGAAAGGCCGCGAGTTCGCGGATGTGCGAGTTGCGTAGCGACAGGGGGACAGAACGTGGCCGAAACCACGCCATCGAAAGTGAGCGTCCGGACCGACGAAGAGCGGGGCGGACCGCTGATCATCACCGAGGACGAACGGCTCCTCGACGATCTTCTGCGGCTGTGCGCGGCGGCCGGTGCGCTGCCCGAAGTGGCACAGAGCCTGCCGGCCCGTAAGGGCGACTGGGAAGCACCGCCCCTGGTGATCGTCGGCGATGACTGCGCTCCCCGGCTGCTCGGTGCCCCGCGGCGCGCGGGACTCATCCTCACGGGCGGGGACGCGGACTCCCCGGACCTCTGGCGCCAGGCCGTCGCCCTAGGGGCCGAGCGCGTCCTCGCCCTCCCCGACGGCGAGCGCTGGCTGGCCGACCGGATCGCCGACGCCGTCGAGGGTGTCGTGCCCCCGGCTCTGACGGTCGGAGTCATCGGCGGCTGCGGGGGCGCCGGAGCCAGCACCCTGGCCGGCGCGCTGGCCGTCACCGCGGCCCGCACGGGACGGCGCACCCTGCTCGTCGACGGAGATCCGCTGGGTGGCGGGCTGGACGTCCTGCTGGGCGGGGAGAAGGAAAAGGGCCTGCGCTGGCCCGCCTTCGCCGAATCGCGCGGCCGGGTGGCCTGCTGCGCGCTGGCGGAGTCGCTGCCGCGGCTGCACTCGCTGCGGGTCCTCAGCTGGGACCGGGGGGCCGATGTCACCATCCCGCCCCCGGCGATGCGCGCGGTCATGGCCGCGGCGCGGCGGCGCGGCGGCGTCGTGGTGGTGGACCTGCCGCGCAGGGTCGACGAGGCGGTGGCGGAGGCTCTCGCGCAGGTGGACATGGGCCTGCTGCTCGTCCCTACTGAGTTGCGCGCGGTCGCGGCGGCCCAACGGGCGGCCTCCGGGGTGCAGAAGGCGCTCGGCGATCTGCGGGTGGTGGCGCGCGGGGCTCCCGGACGCCATGGGCACGGACTGCCGCCGGACGAGATCGCCCGTCTCATGGAGCTGCCGCTGGCCGGGGAAGTGCCCTGGGAGGCGGGCCTGTTGGCGGATCTGTCGCGCGGCGTGCCACCAGGGGCGCAGGTGCGCGGGCCGCTGGCACGGTTCTGTGCGGGGTTCTGGGGCCGGGTGACGGAGAGCGGGAACGAGGGCGGCGGGCCGGGGTCCGGCGCGCGGCCGGGGACCTGGCCGGACAGAGGTCCGGCACCGGAGTCGGGCGGCGGGCCGGGACCGGGGGCCCGTGCGGTGTCGTGGCCGGCGGCCGGTCCGATGGCTTCTGGTGCAGCCGTCCGGGACGGAGGCCGGTCATGAGCCAGGGCCAGGACTTGCTGGAGGTGGTGCGCAGGCGGCTCGCCGAGGCAGGGGCGGAGCCCACGCCCGCTCGGGTCGCGGTGGCGCTGCGCGAGCAGGGGCGGCTCCTGGGGGATGCCGAAGTGCTGGGTGTGGTCGCCGCGTTGCGGTCCGAGATGGTGGGCAGCGGGCCGCTGGAACCCCTGCTGGCCGCGCCCGATGTCACGGATGTCCTGGTCACCGCGCCGGACGAGGTATGGGTGGACCGCGGCGGCGGGCTGGAACGCACCGGCGTTCGCTTCCGGGACGCGGCAGAGGTGCGCAGACTCGCCCAGCGACTGGCGGCGGTGGCCGGTCGGCGGCTGGACGATGCCCGGCCATGGGTGGACGCCCGGCTCCCGGACGGGACCCGGCTGCATGCGGTGCTGCCCCCGGTGGCGGTCGCCGGGACCTGTCTGTCGTTACGGGTGCTGCGACCGCGGGCCTTCGGCCTCGCGGAACTGGTGGCGGCCGGCACGGTCCCGCCGGGCGGCGACCGGCTGCTCGGGGCGGTGCTGGCGGCCCGGCTGTCGTTCCTCATCAGCGGCGGTACGGGCTCCGGGAAGACCACTCTGCTCAGCACGCTGCTCGGACTGGTCGGCCCGGCCGAGCGGATCGTCCTGGCCGAGGACTCGGCGGAGCTGCGGCCGGACCACCCCCATGTGGTGCGGCTGGAGGCCCGGCCCGCCAACCAGGAGGGGGTCGGCCGGGTGACGCTACGGGACCTCGTACGGCAGGCGCTGCGGATGCGCCCGGACCGGCTGGTGGTCGGGGAGGTACGCGGCGCCGAGGTCACGGACCTGCTGGCGGCGCTCAATACGGGCCACGAAGGAGGCTGCGGCACGGTCCATGCCAACGCGGCATGTGATGTCCCCGCGCGTCTGGAAGCCCTCGGTTCGACGGCGGGCCTGGATCGCGCCGCGCTGCACAGCCAGCTGGCGGCCGCGCTCTCGGTCGTCCTGCATCTTGTGCGCGACCGGACCGGACGCCGCCGGATCGCCGAGCTCCATGTCCTGGAGCGGGACCGCGACGGTTTCGTGGTGACCGTGCCGGCTGCTCTCTGGAGCCCGGACGGCTTTCAAGAGGCGCGGGGCTGGGGGCGCTTGACGCGGCTGTGTGAGCGAGGCGGGGAGGGGCTCCGATGAGTGCGGCCGGCATGGCGCTGGTGGTCGCGGTGCTCTGCGCGGTGGCCGCGGGCCGGTCGGCCGGCGGTCACCGGGACGACGTCCGACGGCGTGCCCGGGTGCTGTTCGAGGGCGTCGGAGAAGTGGCACCGGCAGTGGGGTGGGGGGCCTGGTTGCGGGGCGAGGGGGTCCGGAGGTGGTGCACGGGGCGAGTGGTCGAGGGCGAAGCGGGGCGGCGCTGGAGCTTCGGGCGCCGGGGGGACTTCGGGCGGGAGATCTGGTGTCTGCCGGTGGGGCTGGTCCCGGCGGTGCTGGGCGGGTCCGTGCTCCCGGTACTCGCTTCCGTAGCGGCCCTCTTCCTGGTCCGCCGGTGGCTGATCGCCCGCGGAGCGGTGCGTGCGCGGGACCGGCGGGCGGCCGCGGTGATCGGGCTGTGCGCGGCGGTGGCGGGGGAGCTGCGGGCCGGACGGCAGCCCGCCCAGGCCCTGCTCGCTGCGGGAGCTCCAGGGCTCGGGACGGCCGGCTCGGCTGTGGTGGCGGCGGCGCGTTACGGAGGGGACGTGGCCCAGGCGCTGCGGGCCGCGGCGCGGCTGCCGGGGGCCGCGGGGCTGACCGGTATGGCCGCGTGTTGGCAGGTGGCGGTGGAGGGCGGCGCGGGACTGGCCTCGGGGCTGGAGCGGATCGCGGCCGGACTCAGGGCCCAAAGGGACCAACGCGACGAACTGCGGGCCCAGTTGGCGGGCCCACGGGCCACCGCGCTGATGCTCGCCCTGCTCCCGGCGGGCGGGCTCCTGATGGGCAGCGCACTGGGCGCCGACCCGCTGCGGGTGCTGCTGCACACCCCGGCCGGGTGGGGCTGCCTGGCGGCCGGTGGGCTCCTGGAGTGGTGCGGGGTGGCCTGGACGGCCCGGATCGTCGCTGCCGCGGAAGACGTGTAGGGAGGGGATCGGTGTGAGCGCGGAAGTTGTCCACAGGGTGGGGATGGCGGTTGCCGCGATGACGGCGGTGCTGTGCGCGGTGGCGCTGGTGCGGGAAGCGCGTCACGGACGGGCCGTGCGGCGGCGGGTGTCGGGAGTGTGGGGCTCCGGGCCCGACCGATACGGCGGGGCCGGGGCCCGGCCCAGGACGTTCGCCCGGCTCCGGCGGCGCAGGCGAACGGCGATGACGAAGGACGGTGCACCACGGAACGGCCGGCTGAGGGAGTGGGCCGGGCCGCTGGGGGCGGCCGGATTCATGGTCCTCCTCATCGGTGGCGTGGCAGGTGTCCTGACGGGACTCGCCGTGGGATACGGGGCGTATCGCCGGCTGGCGCACCAACGAGGCGCGGAGGCCGCCCGGTCGGCGGAGGCGGAGGTACGGGCGGAACTGGCGCCGGCCGGCGATCTGCTGGCGGCCTGCCTCGCGGCGGGGGCCGGGCCGCGGGAATCGGCGGAGGCCGTGGGCCGGTCGCTCGACGGGCCCGTCGCCGAGCGGCTGCGCCAGGTGGCGGCGGAACTGCGCCTGGGTGGTGAACCCGGTGTCGTATGGCCCCGGCTGGCCGCCCTCCCGGGCGCCGAAGGGCTGGCGCGCTGTATGGAGCGCGCCGGGATATCCGGGGTGCCGGCCGTCGAGTCGGCGTCCAGGGTCGCCGCCGAACTCCGTGCGGAGCAGGCCCGAGCGGCGACCGCGCGGGCCCGGCGGGCCGGGGTGCTGGTCACTCTGCCGCTGTCGGCGTGCTTTCTGCCGGCGTTTCTGGCGCTCGGAGTGGCGCCGGTACTGATCGGCCTGGCCGGCGGCTTGCTGGGCCGTAACTGATCCCTGGAAGAAGCGAGTTCGAGCGCCGGTGAGAGAGCGGGAGGAAGCCGGCGGGCGAAGACGGGGGCCGAGTCCTGCGACCGGTGGAGGAAGGCCGGCTCACCGGAAGAGTCACCGGTGGCCGAGCCCGGCCCACCGGCCATGTCAGAGGCCCTTCATGAGAGGCCATGCAAAGGGGGATGGAAATGTTTCGGGGTGGAGTGGTTCGACGGTGGTGGGCGAAGCTGCGTGCGCTCGGGGCCGACGACCGGGGGATGACCACGGCGGAGTACGCCGTGGGGACGCTCGCGGCGTGCGCCTTGGCAGCGGTGCTCTACAAGGTCGTGACGAGCGGACCGGTCAAGGCGCTGCTCCAGTCGGTGCTCGAGCGGGCGATCAATGTCCAGTTCTGACGGCGGGGCCCCGTGTCTCCGCGCCCCGGGCCCCGGGCCGGCGCGGGCCCGGGGCGCCCCGCGCGGCGCTCGTGACGGCGGATTTGTGACGGCGGAGACCGCCGTGGTCATGCCCGTGCTGGTGGCGGTGGTGGCCGCGCTCATCTGGGGGCTGATGGCGGTCTGCGCCCGTATCGAGTGTGTGGATGCCGCGCGGGCCGGGGCGCGTGCCGCGGCCCGGTCTGAGGCGCGGGCGGCGGTGATCTCCGCGGCGCGGGGCGCGGCTCCGAGGGGCGCACGGGTCGCGCTGGCGCGGGAGGGCGACCTGGTGCGCGTGCGGGTCGAGGCCGAACTGCCCGGCGTGGGGCAACTGACGGTGCAGGTCGGAGGGGAGGCGGTGGCTCTTGCGGAAGAGACGGTGCGCCGATGAGGGCTCGGCGACGGTCTGGACGGTCTTCGCGGCGGCGGCGCTGTGTGCGGTCTTCGTGGCCCTGATCGGTGTGGGCCAGGCGATTACGGCGCGGCACCGGGCGGGTGGCGCCGCGGACCTGGCGGCGCTGGCCGCCGCCGATCACGCCCGGCAGGGCCCGGCCGACGCCTGTGCGGCGGCCCGACGGGTAGCGGCCGCACAGCACACCCGCCTGGTGCGCTGTGCGGTGACCGGGCCGGTCGCCGATGTCTCCGCCGAGGCGGGCCGCAGCCCGTTCACCTCCCGGGTACGGGCCCGAGCCGGGCCGGCGGGGCGCAGCGACCAGACGCGCCCCCGGGCCGGGCCGGCCACGGCTGCCGTGGCCCGCTCGCTAGGTCCCCTGCGGCACTCCGCGCAACAGCTCGCCCAGCAACCGGATGGCTCCGCGCTTGTGGAGCGGGTCGTTGCCGTTGCCGCACTTGGGGGACTGGATGCACGACGGGCAGCCGGCCTCGCATTCGCAGGAGGCGATGGCATCGCGGGTGGCGGTGAGCCAGCCGGCGGCCGTGTGGAAGGCACGCTCGGCGAATCCGGCGCCGCCCGGATGGCCGTCGTAGACGAAGACGGTCGGAAGCAGGGTGTCCGGGTGGAGGGGCACGGAGACGCCGCCGATGTCCCAGCGGTCGCAGGTGGCGAACAGCGGCAGCATGCCGATGGAGGCGTGTTCCGCGGCGTGCAGCGCCCCGCCCAACTGCTCGGGATTGACGCGGGCGGCGTCGAGCTGGTCCTCGGTGACCGTCCACCACACCGCGCGCGTGCGCAGCGTACGGGGCGGCAGATCGAGCTTGGTCTCGCCCAGGACCTCGCCGGTGATCAGTTTGCGGCGCAGGAAGGAGACGACCTGATTGGTGACCTCGACCGACCCGAAGCACAGCCGGCCGTCCCCCCACGGGATCTCGGTGTCGGTCTCGAGGACGGCGATGGAGGTGGTGTCGCGGGCGGTCGTGGAGTAGGGCGGGTGGGCCTCCTCGACGAGCGCCACATTGTCGGCCAGGTCGAGTTGCCGGACGACATAGGTACGGCCCTGGTGAAGGTGGACCGCGCCGTCGTGGACGGTGGTGTGCGCCGCGGCGGCGTCCACGGTGCCCAGCAGCCGTCCGGTACCGGCCTCCACGATCTGCACCGGCGAGCCGCCCTGGCCGCGGATGTCGGTGAGGTCGGCGGCCCGCTCGCGGCGCGTCCAGTGCCACGCCCTGGCACGCCGCCGCAGCAGATTCGCGGCCTCCAGCTGCGGCATCAGACCGCCGGCCGCGGGTCCAAAGAGCGCGAAGTCGGATTCGGTGAGCGGGAGTTCGGAGGCGGCCGCGCACAGATGCGGGGCGAGCACGTAGGGGTTGTCGGGGTCGAGGACGGTGGATTCGACGGGCTGGTCGAAGAGCGCCTCGGGGTGGTGGACGAGATAGGTGTCCAGCGGGTCGTCTCGGGCCACGAGCACGGCGAGGGCACCCTGCCCGGAGCGGCCCGCCCGGCCGGCCTGCTGCCACAGGGACGCCCGGGTCCCCGGATAGCCGGCGATGACCACGGCATCCAGACCGGAGACGTCCACGCCCAGTTCGAGCGCGGTGGTGGCGGCCAGACCGAGGAGATCGCCACTGTGCAGAGCGCGTTCCAGGGCGCGGCGCTCCTCGGGCAGATATCCGCCCCGGTACGCGGCGACCCTCCCGGACAGCGAGCGGTCCACCTCCGCGAGCCGCTCCTGCGCGATCAGGGCGATCAGCTCGGCGCCGCGCCGGGAGCGGACGAAGGCGACGGTGCGTACGCCCTGGACGGCGAGGTCGGTGAGCAGGTCCGCGGTCTCGGCGGTGGCGGTCCGGCGGACCGGGGCGCCCTGCTCGCCGTGGAGTTCGGTGAGCGGCGGCTCCCACAGCGCGAAGACCAACTCGCCGCGCGGCGAGGTGTCCTCGGTGATTTCCACCACGGGCAGACCGGTGAGCCGGGTCGCGGCCTGCGCGGGCTTCGCGGCCGTGGCGGAGGCGAGCAGAAAGACCGGCTCGGAGCCGTACCGGGCGCAGAGGCGGCGCAGCCGGCGGATGACCTGCGCGACATGGGAGCCGAAGACACCGCGGTAGCTGTGGCATTCATCGATGACGACATAGCGCAGCGCGCGCAGGAAGGAGGACCAGCGGGGGTGCGCCGGCAGGATGCCGCGGTGCAGCATGTCGGGGTTGGTCAGGACGTAGTTGCCGTACTGGCGGACCCATTCGCGCTCCTCGACGGGGGTGTCGCCGTCGTAGACCGCGGGCCGGACGGCCGTGCCCAGCGGGGTGGCCAGCTCGCGTACGGCACGCCGCTGATCGGCTGCCAGCGCCTTCGTGGGGGCCAGATACAGGGCCGTGGCGCCCCTTCCGTTCGGAGCCTCGGAGCCGTCCAGGAGCGTGGAGAGGACCGGCGCGAGATATGCCAGGGACTTCCCCGAGGCGGTGCCGGTGGCGACGACGACCGACTCGCCGCGCAGCGCGTGTTCGGATGTCCGTGCCTGGTGGGCCCAGGGACGATCGATTCCGGCCGAACGGATGGCACCGATCACTTCCGGCCGGATCTGTTCCGGCCAGTCGGCATGGCTGCCGATGCGCGGGGGCAAGTGCTCCGTATGAGTGATGCGCGCAGCGCGGGTCGCGCCCCGGGCGAGACGTTCGAGAATCATGCCTGGGGAAGGGCTTGCGCCCGCATCCGGCGGGACTGGATTGGAGGCCATCGGCACCGAGTGTGTCACCGGAGTGACGGACAATGCTCAAAGGGCGTCGTGCACGCCTGCCGGTAAGTGATTGAATGCCATCGCGGCTGCCAGATCCGCCCCTACCTTCGGTGGGGAGGCCCCAGGGGGGCGACCGCTCGATAGCAAGGTGCTGGAGGATCCGTGGACCTGTCCCTGTCGACCCGGACCGTTGGCGACCGTACGGTCGTCGAGGTCGGTGGCGAGATTGATGTATACACCGCGCCCAAGCTGCGGGAGCAGCTGGTCGAGCTTGTGAACGACGGAAGCTACCACCTCGTGGTGGACATGGAACGTGTCGACTTCCTGGACTCCACTGGGCTCGGCGTGCTGGTCGGCGGACTCAAGCGGGTGCGTGCCCATGAGGGCTCGCTGCGCCTGGTCTGCAACCAGGAGCGCATTCTCAAGATCTTCCGAATCACCGGACTGACCAAGGTGTTCCCGATTCACACCTCGGTCGACGAGGCCGTCGCAGCTACTGACTGACGGCTTTGCCGGTCCCCCGCGCCCTCAGGCGCGGGGGGAGGAAGCAGTGGGGGGTTCCGGACACGGTGTCCGGCCCCCTGCGTCGCACGCCCGCAAAACGAGGGGGATGGCATGGCCACCGTCGAACTTCGCTTCAGCGCCCTTCCCGAGCACGTCCGCACCGCACGTCTGGTCGCGGCTGCCGTGGCGCGGCGCGCCGGGGTGGACGAGGCCGTGCTGGACGAGGTGCGGCTCGCCGTCGGTGAGGCGTGCAGCCGGGCCGTGGGGCTGCACGAGAGCCATGACATCGACACGCCCGTGCGCGTGCTGCTGATCGAGGACGAGAAGAAGTTCTCGATCGAGGTGGGCGACGGGGTGTCCGACGACTCCGGTACGGCCGGGGCGCGGGGCGGCGACGAAACCGAGGGCGCCGCGGAGAGCGACGCCGAGGGCGAGGACGAAATGGGCCTCGCGGTGATCAGCGGGCTGGTCGACGATGTCGAGGTGACCGCCGGCAAGGACGGCGGGCTGATCCGCATGACCTGGCCCACCGCGGCGGCCGCGGTCCTGCCGTAGCGCCCGCGCGGAGCGCCGTGGGGATGCCTCCAGGAGCCGGGCTTCGCCCGTAGGCGGCGCGGCACACTTCGTGACGCCTTGCGCCGCCCTCGCACCCCTGTCGGCCGCACCCTGGCCACTCCCACGCCCCGGTCGCTCGTGCGCTGACCGGGCTCCGTTCCCCCTCGGTCGGCATAGCGCTCGTTCGTATGCGCCCGCCCTTTCTTGATCTTGCTCGTCGGCCTTCTCGTGCTGGGCGACGGGGCCCGGTCGGCGCGAGGGTGAGCTGAGCGGGGCCGTCCATGGGGCGGCCGGTGCGTTCGACGGCGGTGCGGAGTCCGACGGTGTGCCGGGCGACGCCCCTGGCCGATCAGCGATGCCATGGGGGCGGCGGGCCGGGTACGGGCCGTGGCCGGGCTCGCCTCCGCCCGCCGTGCCCCGAATGGGCCCGCCTCCGGTGCCCGGCGGCGGCCGTTGCCGGCCCCGGCACCAGAGCGCCCGTGGGCCCGGCGCCGGGGACCCGCGGCCGCGCGCGCCGACCCCGCGCCCCGTCCTCATGCGTTGCGATCCGGACTCGATCTGACGGGACCTCACCGGGTGCCGGGGCGCGGCCCGCGCGCCGTGGGTCACCCGTTCGGCCGTAGCCGGGCGGATCAATTCTCTCCGGCGTCACGCGGGTCTCCGTCGTCTCAGGTTCCGAGGCGGCGTCCTTGAGCAGCGACGATCAGCTTGTGGTCCATTGGCGATCAGTACGACAGAGAGATCATCAGGCGGTGGTCAGCGAATTCGTCGCTTTCCTTCGTCCGGGCGAATTCCGCGCGGCGTCGGCCTATTGATCTTCGCTGCTACCGGCGAATTCCCTTTGACGCGTACTGTTTTGATCAACCGTGGCTCCCTACAATCCGTCCACATCTTGCTCAGGACGCCTGAGCGTGCTTCCGCGCGCCCATGTGCCAAACGTCAAGGAGGACGAATGGCGGGGCCTTACACCCCTCAGTTGCTTGACACCCCCACTTTTCTGGCCGGGCCCTCACTCACGGCGGGCAACCGCGCCATCGTGATGGTGATCGCCGTGGTCGCCCTGGCGGCGCTGGCCGTCGCGGCGGTGCTGGTCCGCCAAGTGCTCGCGGCCGGTGAGGGAACCGACAGTATGAAGAAGATCGCGGCGGCCGTGCAGGAAGGCGCAAATGCCTACCTGGCACGGCAGTTGCGGACTCTCGGCGTATTCGCCGTCGTGGTGTTCTTCCTGCTCATGCTGCTGCCCGCGGACAATTGGACGCAGCGCGCCGGACGCAGCGCCTTCTTCTTGATCGGCGCCGGATTCTCGGCGGCCACCGGCTATATCGGGATGTGGCTCGCCGTACGCAGCAATGTGCGCGTTGCGGCGGCCGCACGGGAAGCCACTCCGGCCGAGGGCGATACCAAGGAACGGGATCTTACGGCCGTCTCCCACAAGGCGATGAAGATCGCATTCCGTACCGGTGGCGTCGTCGGCATGTTCACCGTGGGGCTGGGCCTGCTCGGCGCGTCCTGTGTGGTGCTCGTGTACGCGGTCGACGCGCCCAAGGTGCTGGAGGGCTTCGGTCTCGGCGCCGCGCTGATCGCGATGTTCATGAGGGTCGGCGGCGGCATCTTCACCAAGGCCGCGGACGTCGGCGCCGACCTCGTCGGCAAGGTCGAGCAGGGCATCCCCGAGGACGACCCGCGCAACGCCGCGACCATCGCGGACAACGTCGGTGACAACGTCGGTGACTGCGCCGGTATGGCGGCCGACCTCTTCGAGTCGTACGCGGTGACCCTGGTCGCCGCGCTCATCCTGGGCATGGCCGCCTTCGGTGACGCCGGGCTCGCCTTCCCGCTGCTGGTCCCGGCCATCGGTGTGCTCACCGCGATGATCGGCATCTTCGTCGTCGCGCCCCGGCGCAGCGACCGCAGCGGCATGACGGCGATCAACCGTGGTTTCTTCATCTCCGCGGGCATCTCGCTGGTGCTGGTGACCGTTGCGGTGTTCCTCTACCTGCCGTCCAGCTACCAGGACCTGACCGGTGTCATCGACACCGAGATCCTCGGCCGCAGCGGTGACCCACGGATGCTGGCGCTGGTGGCGGTCGCCATCGGCATCGTGCTGGCCGCGCTGATCCAGCAGTTGACCGGCTACTTCACCGAGACCACCCGGCGGCCCGTCAGGGACATCGGGAAGACCTCGCTGACCGGCCCGGCCACGGTCGTGCTCGCCGGTATCTCGATCGGCCTGGAGTCGGCGGTCTACTCGGCGGTGCTGATCGGCCTGGCCGTCTACGGGGCGTACCTGCTGGGCGGCGCCTCCATCATGCTGGCGCTGTTCGCGGTGGCGCTGGCCGGCACCGGTCTGCTGACCACCGTCGGCGTGATCGTGGCGATGGACACCTTCGGCCCGGTCTCCGACAACGCGCAGGGCATCGCCGAGATGTCCGGAGATGTCACCGGTGACGGTGCGCAGGTGCTGACCGACCTGGACGCGGTCGGCAACACCACCAAGGCCATCACCAAGGGCATCGCCATCGCCACCGCCGTACTGGCCGCGGCCGCGCTCTTCGGCTCGTACCGGGACGCGATCGCGACCGCCGTACAGGGCATCGGCAGCGCCGCGAGCGGGATGGGGCTCAGTCTGGACATCTCGCAGCCGAACAACCTGGTCGGGCTGATCCTCGGCGCCTCGGTCGTCTTCCTGTTCTCCGGGCTGGCGATCAACGCGGTGTCGCGGTCGGCGGGAGCGGTGGTCTTCGAGGTGCGCCGGCAGTTCCGCGAGCACCCGGGGATCATGGACTACACCGAGCAGCCCGAGTACGGGCGGGTCGTCGACATCTGCACCAAGGATGCGCTGCGCGAGCTGACCACCCCCGGGCTGCTGGCGGTGCTCACCCCGATCGCGGTCGGCTTCTCGCTCGGCGTCGGCGCGCTCGGCTCGTTCCTGGCGGGCGCGATCGGCACCGGCACGCTGATGGCGGTCTTCCTCGCCAACTCCGGTGGCGCGTGGGACAACGCCAAGAAGCTGGTCGAGGACGGCCATCACGGCGGCAAGGGCAGTGAGGCGCATGCCGCGACGGTCATCGGCGACACCGTGGGTGACCCGTTCAAGGACACCGCGGGCCCGGCGATCAACCCGCTGCTGAAGGTCATGAACCTGGTGGCGCTGCTGATCGCACCCGCTGTGGTGAAGTTCTCATACGGCCAGGACAAGAGCATCGGCGTACGGATCGTCGTCTCCGTACTGGCGATCGCCGTCATCGTCGGTGCTGTGTACGTCTCCAAGCGGCGCGGAATCGCCGTAGGTGACGAAGACAACTCCGAAGATCCCGAAAGCATCGCCAAGTCGGCCGAGACGGCAGTGGCGTCCTAGCCCGAAAGGATCCCCGGAAGGCTCCCTGACCGCTCAACTGGGCGGGTGGACGGCGTATTTTGCGGACGCCGGCCACCCGCCTTCCGTGTGCTCGGGTGGCCCTGCGGTCCTTGGTGCAAATGGCTGCAATGAGGGCGGGACGGGATGCCCGACCCGTGGCCCAGGCCCTTTGGACGTGTATGTTCCGGGGCCGAGAGCCATGGAAGGGACCAATCCGGTGAACAAGAAGCTTGTGGCTGCACTGTCCGGCGGTGCGGCACTGGTGCTCGCGCTGACCGGCTGCAGCGACGACAGCAACAAGAAGCTCAATGACTGGGCGAAGAGTTTCTGCGACCCTGCGCAGGCCCACTTCAAGCAGATCCAGGACGCCAACGGCGCCATGCAGACGGCCGACAACGGCAGTACGGACTCCAAGAAGGTCCAACAGACGGACTCGGCGGCCTTCCAGAAGATTTCCGGCGCCTATTCCTCGCTGGCCAAGTCCCTGGAGAAGGCCGGGGCGCCGCCCACCGACCAGGGCAAGCAGGCCCAGCAGAACGCCGTCAAGGAGCTCAACTCGCTCTCCAAGGGCTACGCGGACCTCCAGAAGCAGGTCAACAACCTCGACACCTCGGACAAACTCAAGTTCGCGGACGGTCTGCGCAATCTCTCCAACGGGATCAACAAGCTCAACAAGCAGAGCGAGGCGGCCTTCAAGAACCTGGAGTCCGGCGATGTCGGCAAGGCAATGGCCGCCCAGAAGGGCTGCCAGAACCCGGCCGCGTCCGGCTCCCCGGCCCCGACGCAGTCCAAGAAGTCGTAGCGAAAGGAACGCCGCCACGCGCGGGGAAGCCCGCGGCGCACGCGCACAGCAACGGCTCCGTACGGCCCGGCGACGCGCCCGAGAAGGGTGTGGCGCCGGGCCGTCGCCGATTGTCAGTGGCAGGGCCGACAATGGTGGGCGTGAGTACGCACCTCCCCACCGCAGATGTCCAGGACCCCGAGAGCAACGCCCGCACCGCCCGGCTGCGCGAGGCGCTGCTGGCCGCCGCCTTCACCGCCGACGGGCTGCTGGATCTGCTCGGCGCGCCGGCCTATGCCGCGCTGGCGCGCAGCGAGACCGTCCCCGCCCTGCGGGCGACGCGCGGCGACAGCCCGTTGGAGACCCTGGTGCGGCTGTTCCTGCTGCAGCGCCCGGTGGAGCCGCGGCGGGCGCAGGCCGCGCTGCCGGTGGCGGACTGCCTCGCCGACGGCTGGCTGGTGCGGGACGGCGACGAGCTGCGCGCCAGTGTCGATGTGCGCCCGTACGGCGGCCCCGAGGGGCAGGACTGGTGGATCGTCTCCGACCTGGGCTGTGCGGTCGGTGGCGCCGGCGGCATCCGGGGCGTCGGGGAAGCGGACCGCTCACAGCTGGTGCTCGGCGTCGGCGGTGCCTCCACGACCCTCGCGGGAATCACGGTGCGCAGGCCGGTCGCCAAGGCGCTCGATCTCGGTACGGGCTCCGGCATCCAGGCGCTGCACGCCGCTCAGCACGCCACCCGCGTCACGGGCACCGACCTCAACCCGCGGGCGCTGCGGATCGCCGCGCTGACCCTGGCGCTCTCCGGGGCGGGGCCGGCGGACCTGCGGGAGGGCTCGCTGTTCGCGCCGGTGGGGGACGAGACGTACGACCTGATCGTGTCCAACCCGCCGTTCGTGATCTCGCCGGGCGCCCGGCTCACGTACCGCGACGGCGGCATGGGCGGCGACGACCTGTGCCGGACGCTCGTCCAGCAGTCCGCCGCGCATCTCAACGACGGCGGGTACTGCCAGTTGCTGGCCAATTGGCAGCATGTGGCGGGCGAGGAGTGGCACGACCGGCTGCGTTCCTGGGTGCCGCGTGGCTGCGACGCCTGGATCGTGCAGCGCGAGGTGCAGGACATCACCCAGTACGCCGAGCTGTGGCTGCGTGACGCTGGCGACCACCGCGCCGGTGACGAGGCGTATGCCGCGCGGTACGACGCCTGGCTCGACGAGTTCGAGGCACGCAAGACCAAGGCCATCGGCTTCGGCTGGCTCACGCTGCGCAAGTCCGGGTCGGACTCCCCGTCCGTCACGGTCGAGGAGTGGCCGCATCCGGTGGAACAGCCGCTGGGGGAGTCCGTCGTACGGCACTTCGCCCGCCAGGACTATCTGAGCGCCACGGACGATGCGGCGCTGCTGGCCGGCCATTTCCGGCTCGCCGACGAGGTGGTGCAGGAACAGGTCGGGCTGCCCGGGGCCGAGGACCCCGAGCATGTGGTGCTGCGTCAGAACCGCGGCATGCGACGGGCGACGAAGGTGGACACGGTCGGCGCGGGCTTCGCCGGGGTGTGTGACGGCTCGCTGCCGGCCGGGCGGATCCTGGACGCCATCGCCCAACTCGTCGGCGAGGATCCGGTGCTGCTGCGGGACCGTACGCCGGCCTCGATCCGGATGCTGGTCGAGCAGGGGTTCCTGGAGCCGGTGCCCGCGGGCGGCTGACGGGAAGAGACGGGGGAAGGGGGACGGGGCAGGGCCGGGAGAAGAGGGAAGGCAGGGGCGAGCGGGAGTCGTTCATCCGGCGTTCGCCGGGATGCCGTCCTGGAGTGCCACGCTGCCCGCATGGAGAGTGGACCCGAGGCATTCGCCGGTGCGGCGTTCGCGCTGTTCGGCGCAGGACTGCTGGTGTGGACGGGCGTGTGCGTACGGACCGGTGCGCCGGTCGCCGAGGGTGTCAGCCGTCCGGTCGCCACCGTGACGGCGCTGCTGTCCGGGGTGGTGTTCCTGGCCACGGGCGGCTGGCTGCTGGCAGCGTTGTAGCCGGGAGCCGGGAGCCGGGAGCCGGTAGCCGGTAGCCGGGGGTCGTCGTCCCGCAAGCTGTCGCGCCGGGAGTCGTCGTCCTACCGGCCGTCGTCCCACGAGTCGTCCCACGAGCCGCCGTGTCACGAGCCACCGTGCCGTCGGCGCTCCGGCTCCAGGTGGGGCGACGGCCCAACTGCCGCCGAGAGGCGCTACGTTCACTTTCGGACAGTTCTGTGACAGATGGCCGATGTGCGGTGGTACACGGGAACTTTCCCGGGCCGACGGACATGTTCCTCAGTGAAGGTCACCAACGACCGGCAGGCTCACCGACCCTTGAGTGAGGAACCCATATGAACCGCGCATTCCGCTACGTCACCGTCGGCGCCATCGCCGTCTCCCTGCTCGCCGGCGGCTCGGCGGCGGCCTTCGCCGCGCCGCAGGACCTCCACTCGCCCGCGCCGGTCGTGGCCACCGCCCCGGCCACCGCGGCACTGACGGCCAAGGCCAGCGCGACCACGGTCAACGCCTGGCAGCAGTTCCGGATCTCCGGCACCGCCAAGGGCATCAAGGCCGGCACCAAGGTCACCGTCCAGCAGAAGCAGGGCACGAAGTGGGTCTCGCTGCCGGCCCAGACGCCGGTCAACTCCGGCGGGACGTACTCGGTGCGGGTCAAGCTCGGCCTCAAGGGCGTCAATCAGCTCCGTATGGGAGCCGGCAGCACCGTCTCGCCGGTGGTCACGGTCACCGTTCGCTGACGCCCGACGGTCCGGGCCGTGCCCGGACCGCCCGCGTCCTCCACGTGCCGGGACAGCAGACCTAGGCCTGGCCGACAAGATTGCGGGCGATCATCCACACCGCGGCAATGCCGAGCACCACGGCGTTGCCGCGGGCCGAGAGCGGTGGCCGGTACACGCGCCCCCGGAGTCCTGCGACCAGCCAGCGCCCGGCGGCGTATGCCACGGCCGGTCCGGCCAGCGTGAGCAGCACGGCGTTGTCGTGGAAGGCCGTCACGACATCGCCGTGCATCAGGTCGTATGCCATCCGCGTCCCGCCGCACAGCGGGCACAGCAGACCGGTGGCCCATTTGAACGGGCAGGGGATCAGCAACTGCCCCGGCTGGTGCGGGTTGGTGTGCCAGAGATAGGCCGCGGCCGCCACCCCGGCGCCGAGGGCGATCGACGCCCGGCGGACGGTACGCGTCCGGATCGACGCCCCGGTGGGTCCCGCAGGCTCGGCGGGACCCCAAGACTCGCCGGGGCTCACACGCTCAGCGACCTGGCGTAGTTGACCTGGTTGAGCACGAACATCACCTGCTCGCGTGACTGCACCGGGATCATCGTGGAGTGGTGCCGGCCTCCGCTGTTCACCGTGACCTGTACGAACCCGGTGGTCACCCGCTCCCTCATCAGCAGGAAGAGCAGACCGAGCAGACAGAAGAGGAAGAAGACGATGGCGAGCACGACCGCGTGCGCCGGCATTTTCTCCTCGGTCCGCGACATATCGGTCGCCGTCCACACCGCGCCCTTGAGCGGCATCGGCCCGGCCGGCGTCATGATCGTGTCGCCGGTCACCGCTATATCGCCGAGGGACAGCGCCATCCCGCCGGGCTGGGCTCCGCCCTGGAACCCCGGCCCGCCCTGGAACCCCGGCCCGCTCTGGAATCCACCGGGCGCCGGCTGCGGCGGAGCACCCGGCGGGAAACCGGGCGCGGGCGGCGGCTGGGGGACATCGTTCGGGTAGCCGTATCCGGGCTGCGGCGGCGGGCCGGCCTGCGGATAGCCGTATCCGGGTTCCCCGGGGCGGCCGCCCTGCGGGTACCCGTATCCGGTATCGGCGGGCTGCCCTCCGTCCGGCTTGGCATACGGGTTCTGGCCGGGCCCGCCGGGCGGCTGATCCGGAGGCGGTCCGGGGTACTGGTTCGCCATGGGTGAGGTCCCCCCGAGAGTGCGTGATGACGGCAGTACTCGACTCGAACGGCGAGCCGTGCCGTGTCCATCCTGCCAGCCCGCTCACGTGCTGTATCAAGGCAATGACGGGATCCGGCACCGCCTTGTGGCAGTCGTCCGGTCCGCGGACGGTGTGGCGTGCGACCGCGGGCGGGCGGCGCATCGCCGGGGATCCGTCACTGTGTGACATCACCGACGGCGCCGCAGCCACGGCGCACGGGGAACGTCCGAGGTGGGCGCCGGGGAGCTGTGCGGCGCCGCCATGATCCACAAGGCGCGTCCCGGGCCCGTGGCGAGCGCCTGATGCGGTCCGGGCGGCATGAAGGCATGTAGTCGGGTTACCGTTCGAGTGGCGTTGCGGGGTTTTTCCGTTTGACACGGGGCCGGGAGGTACCGTCACACTCCGCAGCGTCAAGCGTCACCGCAGTGCACCCCCAGCGTCCGGCCGGGGGGCATTTCCAGCGTCGACCGGAGAGAAGAGCGAAGTTGTCCCCGACCAGCGAGACCACAGACGGCGGCGGCCGCCGACTTGTCATCGTCGAGTCGCCTGCCAAGGCGAAGACGATCAAGGGCTACCTCGGCCCTGGCTACGTGGTCGAGGCGAGCGTCGGACACATCCGCGACCTGCCCAACGGCGCCGCAGAGGTCCCGGCGAAGTACAAGGGCGAGCCCTGGGCCCGCCTCGGCGTGAATGTCGACGCCAACTTCGAGCCGATCTACGTCGTCAACAGTGACAAGAAGGACCAGGTCAAGAAGCTCAAGGAGCTGCTGGCCGAGTCCGACGAGCTCTACCTCGCCACAGATGAGGACCGCGAGGGCGAGGCCATCGCCTGGCACCTCCAGGAGATCCTCAAGCCCAAGGTCCCCGTCCACCGGATGGTCTTCCACGAGATCACCAAGGACGCGATCCGCGAGGCCGTCGCCAATCCGCGCGACCTGAACCAGAAGCTCGTCGACGCCCAGGAGACCCGCCGTATCCTCGACCGCCTCTATGGCTACGAGGTCTCGCCGGTCCTGTGGAAGAAGGTCATGCCCCGGCTGTCGGCCGGCCGGGTGCAGTCCGTCGCGACCCGTCTCGTCGTCGAGCGGGAGCGCGAGCGCATCGCCTTCCGCTCCGCCGAGTACTGGGACCTGACCGGCACCTTCGCCACCGGCCGGGCCGGCGACGCCAGCGACCCCTCGGTGCTGACCGCCCGCCTGAACAGCGTCGACGGCCGCCGTATCGCCCAGGGCCGTGACTTCGGTCCCAACGGGCAGCTCAAGAACGACGTCCTCCATCTGGACGAGGCGAACGCCCGCGCGCTCGCCGTCGCCCTGGAGAACACCGATTTCGCGGTGCGCTCGGTCGAGTCCAAGCCCTACCGCCGCTCGCCGTACGCCCCGTTCCGTACGACCACCCTCCAGCAGGAGGCCAGCCGCAAGCTCGGCTTCGGCGCCAAGTCCACGATGCAGGTGGCACAGAAGCTGTACGAGAACGGCTTCATCACCTATATGCGTACGGACTCCACCACGCTCTCGGACACCGCGGTCGCGGCGGCCCGGGCGCAGGTGACGCAGCTGTACGGCGCCGACTACCTCCCGGACAAGCCGCGCACCTACGCCGGCAAGGTCAAGAACGCCCAGGAGGCGCACGAGGCGATCCGCCCCTCCGGCGACCGCTTCCGCACCCCGGCCGAGACCGGTCTGACCGGCGACCAGTTCAGGCTCTACGAGCTGATCTGGAAGCGGACCGTCGCCTCCCAGATGAAGGACGCGACCGGTAACTCCGTCACCGTCAAGATCGGTGGCCGGGCCGCCGACGGCCGGGACGCCGAGTTCAGCGCCTCCGGCAAGACCATCACCTTCCACGGCTTCCTCAAGGCCTATGTGGAGGGCGCCGACGACCCCAACGCCGAGCTCGACGACCGCGAGCGCCGGCTGCCGCAGGTCGCCGAGGGCGACGCGCTGGCCGCGCAGGAGATCACCGCCGACGGGCACGCCACCAAGCCGC
Organism: Streptomyces sp. NPDC054786; assembly: GCF_053611685.1. NCBI lineage: Bacteria > Bacillati > Actinomycetota > Actinomycetes > Kitasatosporales > Streptomycetaceae > Streptomyces > Streptomyces sp. NPDC054786. Next base: position 501,831 of record NZ_JBSHAW010000001.1, read on the forward strand.
CCGCCCGCTACACCGAGGCCACGCTGGTCAAGGAGCTGGAAGAGCGCGAGATCGGCCGGCCGTCGACGTATGCGTCGATCATCGGCACGATCCTCGACCGCGGCTATGTCTTCAAGAAGGGCACCGCGCTCGTCCCGTCCTTCCTCTCCTTCGCGGTGGTCAACCTCCTGGAGAAGCACTTCGGCCGGCTGGTCGACTACGACTTCACCGCCAGGATGGAGGACGACCTCGACCGCATCGCGCGCGGCGAGGCGCAGTCCGTGCCGTGGCTGCGGCGCTTCTACTTCGGCGAGGGCGATGCCGAGGGAGCCGCCTCGGACGCCGGCAACGGCGACGGCGACCACCTCGGCGGCCTGAAGGAGCTGGTCGAGGACCTGGGCGCGATCGACGCCCGGGAGATCTCGTCCTTCCCCGTCAGCGACGACATCAAGCTGCGGGTCGGCCGCTACGGCCCGTACGTCGAGCGCGGGGAGAAGGACGCCGAGGGCCATCAGCGCGCCGATGTCCCCGACGACCTGGCGCCCGACGAGCTGACCGTGCAGTACGCGGAGGAGCTGCTCGCCAAGCCGAGTGGCGACTTCGAGCTGGGCATGGACCCGCAGTCCGGTCACCAGATCGTCGCCAAGGACGGCCGCTACGGCCCGTACGTCACCGAGATCCTGCCCGAGGGCACCCCGAAGACCGGCAAGAACGCGGTCAAGCCGCGCACCGCCTCGCTCTTCAAGTCGATGTCCCTGGACACGGTGACGCTGGCGGACGCGCTCAAGCTGATGTCGCTGCCGCGTGTCGTCGGCAAGGACCCCGAGGGCGTGGAGATCACCGCGCAGAACGGCCGCTACGGCCCGTACCTCAAGAAGGGCACCGACTCGCGCTCCCTGGAGAACGAGGAGCAGCTCTTCACGATCACCCAGGACGAGGCCCTGGCGATCTACGCACAGCCCAAGCAGCGCGGGCGGGCCGCCGCCAAGCCGCCGCTGAAGGAGCTGGGCACGGACCCGGTGAGCGGCAAGCCGGTGGTGGTCAAGGACGGCCGGTTCGGTGCGTACGTCACCGACGGCGAGACCAATGCGACGCTGCGGCGGGACGACGACGTCGAGACGGTCACCGCCGAGCGGGGCTACGAGCTGCTGGCGGAGAAGCGCGCCAAGGGCCCGGCGAAGAAGACCGCGAAGAAGACGACCGCCAAGAAGGCGCCGGCCAAGAAGACGGCCGCAAAGAAGACGGCCGCCAAGAAGACCGCGGCGAAGAAGACCACCACGGCGAAGAAGACGACCGCCAAGAAGACCACCGCCAAGACGGCGGCGGCGAAGAAGACGGCGGCGTCGACGGAGGACTGAGGCCTGCGCGGTTACCGGCGGTGCCGGTAAAAGCGCAGGACATGGGCGGGCATACCGGATGCATTCCGGTGTGCCCGCCCATTTGTTCGGGTGGGCGCTCGACGGCGGGCGCCCTCCCGATAGGCTGGCGGGATGACGCGTGCCGAGCAGCCAACGGTCGTGACCCCCACTTCAGGCGCGCTAGCGGCGGATTCCCGCGAGCGCGCCGTGCGAGCCCTGCTCCGCTTCCCCCCATTGAAGCGACTGTGGAGCGCCCAATTTGTCGGGGGTATCGGCGATGCCCTGTCCATGCTTGTCCTCGTACTGCTCGCCCTGCAGGCGGCGTTGTACGTACCGCTGGGCGGCGAGCCCGTCTTCGGCGGCGGTTATCGGGGCGCAGCCCTCGCGGTCACCGTGGTCTTCGCGGCCCGGATGCTGGCGATGCTGCTCTTCGGGGCCGTCCTGCTGGGCCCGCTGTCGGCGCTGACCGCGCCCACCGGGCCGCTGGACCGGCGCTGGACGATGATCGGCGCGGATGTGCTGCGGCTCGCGCTGCTGGTCATCGCCCCCCTCTGGATCAACTGGACGCCGGACGACGCACTGGCCTGGCTGCTGGTCACGGTCTTCGTCACCGGTGTCGCCGAACGCTTCTGGACCGTCTCGCGGGAGAGCGCCGCACCCGGGCTGCTGCCCACACCGCCCCCTGAGGGCGCCGCCGTACGGCCCCTCCCGGACAACATGGACGCCCTGCGCCGCCTCTCGCTGCGCACCGGCTTCGTGTCGCTGCCGATCGCGGCCGCCGCCCTGGTGGTCGTCACGCTCCTCAGCAAGCTGCTGGGCACCGGCATCGACTGGTTCCACCTGCACCAGGCCGCGCTCGGCTCGTATGTCGCCGCCGGTCTGTTCGCCGCCTCCGTATCGATCCTCTACTTCATCGAGCTCCCCGGAGTGCCGACGCCGCGACCGCGCTCCCCCCTGGAGGGGCTGCGCCGCCCGAAGGCCGCGGGAGCGAAGACCGGACAGCCGGGACCGGGCGAGAAGCCGGAGAGCGGCACGGCCCGGACGGCCGTCGACAAGGGCCGTACGGGCGCGCTCCCGCTGCTGGTGGCGTCCTGCGCCGCGGTGGCCGGGGCGATCGCCGCGGCCGTCTCGCTCGCCGTCCTGCACGGCTACGACCTGGCCGGCGGCCCGGCCACCTTCGCGCTGCTGGTGCTCGCGCTGACCGGCGGTACGGCCGTCGGCATCCGTGGTGCCCACCGGGTGCTGCCCGCCCTTCCCCGGCGCCGGCTGCTCGCCCTTGCGGTGGCCGCCACCGGCCTCGGGCTGCTGGCCATGGGGCTGATCCCGGATCCGACGTCGGTGCTGGTGCTCGCGCTGCTGTCCGGTGTCAGCGCCGGTATCGCCGCCAATACGGGGCATGTGCTGCTGGAGCAGGAGTCCGAGGAGCCCCGCACCGCCCGCACGACCGAGCATCTGCACGCCGTCGTGCGGCTCACGGTCGCGCTCGCCGCCGTCCTCGCGCCGCTGCTCGCGGCCCTCATCGGCCCGCACCAACTCGGCAGCGGCACCTTCAACTTCGCCTACGGCGGCGCCGCCTACACCCTGATGCTGGTCGGTGCGCTGCTGCTGCCGGTCGCCGCCCTGGTGCTCGGCAAGGTCGACGACCGGCAGGGCGTACCCCTGCGGCGCGATCTGCGCGAGGCGCTGCGTGGCGGCGACCCGGCGCAGGCGCCCGCCGCCACCGGCTTCTTCATCGCCCTGGAAGGCGGCGACGGCGCCGGCAAGTCCACCCAGGTCGAGGCGCTCGCGGAGTGGATCAGGAGCAAGGGCCACGAGGTCGTGGTGACCCGCGAGCCGGGCGCCACCGCCATCGGCAAGCGACTGCGCTCGATCATCCTCGACGTCTCGACGTCCGGGCTCTCGGACCGTGCGGAGGCGCTGATGTTCGCCGCCGACCGGGCCGAGCATGTCGACAGCGTCATCCGTCCCGCCCTGGAGCGCGGCGCGGTCGTCCTCACCGACCGGTACATCGACTCCTCGGTCGCCTACCAGGGCGCCGGGCGCCATCTCGCACCGACGGAGATCGCCCGGATCTCGCGCTGGGCCACCGACGGCCTCGTCCCCCATCTGACGGTGCTGCTCGACATCTCCCCGGAGACCGCACGGGAGCGCTTCACCGAGGCACCGGACCGGCTGGAGTCCGAGCCCGCCGAGTTCCACCAGCGGGTACGGGCCGGCTTCCTGACTCTGGCCGCCGCCGATCCCGCGCGCTATCTGGTCGTCGACGCCGGGCAGGAGCCCGCGGCCGTCACCACCGTCGTACGGCACCGTCTCGACCAGGTGCTCCCGCTGTCCGAGTCCGAGATCACGGCGCAGGCGGAGGCCCGTAAGGCGGCCGAGGAAGAGGCCCGCCGCAAGGCCGAGGAGGAGGCCGCGCGCAAGGCGGAGGAGGCGCGCCTGGAGCGCGAGCGCCAGGCGCAGCTCGCCAAGCTGCGCGCCGAGGAAGAGGAGCGCAAGCGCCGCGAGGCCGAGGAGATCAGGGCACGCGAGGCCGCCCACCAGGCGGAGGAGGCCCGTAAGCGCGCCGAGGAGGCCCGGCAGGCCGCGGAGGCGGAGCGGCAGCGCCGCGAGGCCGAGGAGCGGGCCCGGCAGGCCGAACAGGAGCGGCTGCGCAAGCAGCACGAGGAGGAGGCGCGGCTGCGCCAGGAGGCGGAGGAGCGCCGCCTGGAGAAGCAGCGCAAGGCCGAAACGGCCCTGCTGCGCGCCGAAGAGGCCCGGGTCGCGGCAGCCGAGGCGGCGTCCGCGGCGGAGGCCAGGGCGGCGGCCGAGGAGACGGAGGCGGCCGAAGCGCCCACCGCGGAGACGCCGGTCGCGGATCTGCGGAAGCGACTGGGGCAGGGCACCTCCGACGACGCCGCCCCGTCCGGTTCCGGCTCGGACAGCGAGCGGACGGCGGAGTCGCTGCCGCAGCCCGGGGCGGTGGACGAGACGGCGGTGCTGCCTCCGGTGCGGGACGCGCAGGACGCCTGGAGCGGCCGTGGCGCCGGTCCGGACGTGGAGGAGACCGCCGTGCTGCCGCCCGTACGGGGCGAAGGTGCGGCCCGCGGCGACGACGGACGGGGCGACGCCCCCGCCGACCGGGTGCCGCCGTGGATGTTCCGCAAGGAGACGCCCGAGGCCGGGAACGGCGCGGCGTCGGGGCAGCAGTCCGGCCCCGCCGAGTCGCGCGTCGAGCGCACCCGCGAACTCCCGCAGATCGACCCGGCGACGGGCCACCCCGTGGAGAACCCGTCACGCGGCCGCCGCCGCCCCGAATGGGCGGAGGAGACCCCGCTGGACGATCTGCCGACGCTCGCCGACGAGCTGCTCGGCCCGCGCGCCGACGAGGAAGCGGACGACGGTGGGGGCGAGGACGGCCGTCGCGGCGGCCGGGGGCGGCGCGACTAGCCCATCGGGAAGCCCCGGGACGACCGGCCGTGGCCGCAGCGCAACTGC